>JBIOZK010000144.1:0-30524 GCA_044870975.1 Pyrinomonadaceae bacterium | reverse complement strand
GCTATTTTCTTGCAGCCTTTCAGGCTGCGGATGCAGCATCTAATTCAGAATCGGATGGCCGCCGCCTTTACTGTGGTCGGCGGTCCTTTCGTAGAGCTGGCGGTCGTTGTAGTAGAGGACGAGATGCTCGCCTTCGTAGCGGACTACGTTGGAAATGCGCGAGAGGTCGCGTTCGTGTTCGGCTATGACGAACGCACAGGGATTGAACGCGAGTACCATTCCGGCGGCATAGACGAATCCACCCTGGTCGTAATAGCCGCCTGCATACTGACCAGCGGGAACGGCGATGTCGGGTGAGTATTGTCCCGCGCTGTCTTTGGTGCGGTCGGCACGGGCGATGAAGACGGTGTAGGTGGCGAAGTCAATGCGGTTTCGATAGCCGTGACGTTGGGCTACCGCAAAGAGATCAATAAAGCCCTGGTCGATCGCGGCCAGGACCTGGTTCGAAGGCCGAGTTACCGCAAACACTTTCACCCCGCGAGGAGTGGCTGTCTCAGTGGTGAAGTTATCTCCGGTGATCTGTTGAGCCCGAGCAATCAGCTTGGAGCGCACCGACGGACTCAATTGATATGAACCTGCCGCCGACTTGGGCGCCGATAATGTTGCGGCCGCCAGCATCAGCACGATTGCAACTCCGAACCTCAGCCTGTTTGATCGCATCACTTCTTAATCCTAAAAACATGAAACCCGGCAAAGCGCCGGGTCTCATCATCCTTCAAGGTCCAATAGGTTAGGGCCTGTTTCTGTTGCCCGAAGTATTACTGTTACCGCGGGGTTGCTTGTCCGGTTGCTTGACCTTCTCGGGGTCCTTGGGTGGACGGTTGTTGTTCTTTTGTCCAAATGCACTGGTGGGTGCCAGTGCGGCGAGCGAAAGAACCGCCCCCATCAAAGCCACCGCCAATGTTCTCATTACTAACTTCATAACCACTTGCCGCCTCCGTGTATCTTCCGATTTCACGCTTCAGGAGAGGCGGGGAGCCTGCGCTGCCTTGGTGTTCAGCAATACCGATGCCAAAAACTATCCTTAGGACGCCGAAACTCGCTGGAAAGTTTATTACTAAATCTAAGTTCTAACAATATTTACCGTTATCGGCCAAGCTCATCCGGAGGGAAAGGCCCTTGATTTCAGGCAAATTCAAACGTCTTCGGCCAGTATCGCACGGTATGGTGCAGCATTACCGACGAAGGGTGACACTGATGTTGCCGACGTTATTGCTGTTATCAAAGGCGCGAATCGAGATAGTGTGCTCACCGGCGCCCACCAGAGGCAGGTCCAGCGAATAACGCTCTTTGCCGCTGTCGGCGATGCCATCGTCGGGAAAGACTTCGCGCCACGGCGAACCGTCCACGCTGACGTCCGCGCGTTTGATGCGGCCGGTGAGATCCTCGACCTCGAAGACCGCGCGCACGCGATCACCGGAGATTTGGCTCTGCCCGATCGGACGGACGACCGGAGGGGTGTTGTCGATATCGACCGGCTCGCTGATTCGTTCACCGGATAAGGCGAGCGTGTTGGGGTTGTCGAGATTATCTGACGCAATTACTCGGAAGACGTATCGGCCATCGGCGAGGCTGGCGCCGTCGACCGTGTAGAAGGGATCGCGGAGATGATCTTTCAGCAGTCGAAAATTGGTTTCGCTGAGCGTGCGGTAATAGACAGCGTACTCGAGCGTGTCGCTGTTGCGATCCTCTGCCTGCCATTGCAGTGAGCGCGCTCCCTTTTGAAAGACCTTTCGCGGCGGCGCCTGCGTCACCAATCCAAAGAGACTCGCGTCCAAACCTGACGCTTCGATGTTCGGATCGACAGGCATCTGGAGTTGTTGCTGCAAAGCCACTCCGGGAGGCAGAACGGTGATTGCCACGATCTCGGGGGCAACGTTTCGGGGTTGGTAGGCCAGACTGACTTCATCCAACTTTGCTTCGCTGCGGTTGCTTGCGGCCGGGCCCTTGAGAATGGCGCGCCATTGAATGAATCGAGCTTTCGGGCTTGAGACCTGCGCGCCGTTAGCGTCCATGTAGCTGGCGCTCCAGTCGCTCCAGGTCATATCAGGTCGTTCGCTGTTACCGCTGCGCGTTTGTAATTCAATCGGTCCCGCCCCGCGCCACCAGATTCTGCCCCAGGACGCCACCAGCTTTACATCTCGCACGGGAGATTCGTAGCTGCCTTCCCTGACCGTCGTGGCATTGAAGCGAATCAATTTGCCCTGATTGCTCGACGCGGCAAACACATCTGCGCCGCGACTGACTAAAGACGAGACTTGCCCTTCGGTAGTTTGCAGCAGCAGCGTGTCACGGCCGTCTTCAGTAACGGAATAGACGCGGCCTTTGTCTGAGGTGCCGATAAGGACACCGCCCCTGGTGGCCGTCACGGCAAAGCCCGTAACCGTGGTTGAACTCCAAACGATGTCGGTTCCGCCGTCTGGCAGAATCCGGAATACGGCGCTGCGCGCGTTCGATAGATCGTTGCGACTTCGCGCGGGTGTGGCCGCCGCCGCCGTGGCCGCAGATTCGTCGGCCGCAGTAACGCTGGCGGCCGCCGCTGCTGTCGCATCGGTTGCGGCACTTGTCTTGGCAGTTGCGGCCGCGTCGCCCAATGCCAGGGCGTAGAGCGATCCGTCGGGCGCAGCGGCAAGTGCGTGAATCTCCCGCAGCGGAGCGTCGTAAAGTCCAAACGCTTTGCCATCGGCAGAGACTCTCAGGACGAGCCCACCCGGATCAGTTCCGGCGATTAGGTCGCCTCGCGGGGTTACTGCCAGCGACATGACATGCGTCTGATTGGTGTCTACGAGTAACGAGTCGGCAGCTTTGGCGCCGGCGGCCCGGACGCGATAGAGCTTCCCGTTATCGCCCGTGCCGACGGCCAAAGATCCGTCGTTCAGGATTGCGAGCGACCAAATATATTTGTCCTGAGGATCAAAATAGATTTCGGATTTCCCATCGGCGGTCACTCGATAGACTTTCCCGTCCGGTGAGGTCGCCGCGAATACGCTGCCGTCTTTAGCGATGGCCAGCGCGGTGACATCGAGTTCCGCCGCTTTGAAAAGCAATGCTCCCTTACCGTCGGCGCCGAAGCGAAAGAGCTTCCCGTCGTGACCCGTTCCGAGAAAGACATTCCCCGCTGCATCAATGGCCGTAGACCAGACATAAGGTTGCTCAGTATTGAAGACCGCGGTCGCTTCCGGCGCTAAGGTGATAACGCCGGTATCGCTGATTGAGATACCCCGCGCTTCGCCTTTCAGTAACTCGGCCCGCGAACCGATCTCCCAAACGACAGGTTCACCGGCGAATGCCGATGCGCCCACGGAAATCACCACGACGATGACAGCAATGAAAAGTTTGATTTGATTCATGCGATTGATAATGACTAGTTCCCGATAAATTTAGCGTACAGCGAGCGCGCGGTGGCCACATCGTCCGTGCCGCGAATAATTGAGCGCGCGTCCTGAAAGATCGTGATTTCAAATTCACCGGTGCGAAACCGGAGAAGGTAATCATTTAACTTTACTTCGCCCGCCGCGGCCAGTCGCTCGCTCAACGTCGTAAGGTTGATCCGGGCCGGCTGCGCGGGAGATATCTGCACGGCGTGACGACCGCATAAGACCGCGGCAAAATCTTTCGACTCATCGTTAAGGGTGGTGAAGTCGTGGCGTGAGCACGTCGGGCATTCCGCATCCCGTTGGCCGATTGAAACCCTGCGCCATTCGTTTCGCCAGACATCGAACTGCATCAGCGATTGATGCAAGTCGTCCTCATGGCCAGTTAATAATTTCATTGCCTCACTGACCTGAACGGCGGCGACGATGTTGATGATCGGCATGATCACCCCAGCCGTGTCACACGTCGGAGCGCTGGCGGCGGGCGGTGCTTCCGGAAAGATACAGCGCAAACACGGCGTGACGTTTGGTCGAATCGTCATGGTCACCCCGTAAGATCCAACCGCGGCGCCGTAGATCCAATTCACCCCGTGCTTGACGCAGGCGTCATTGATTAGATACCGCGTGGCGAAATTGTCCGTGCCGTCAATGACAACCTCACTGCGTTCGATCAACCGCTCAATATTCGAGTGGTTGACGTCCGCGATTTCAGGCTCGATGGTTATCGCGGAATTAATCTCGCGCAGATGATGCGCGGCGGCGATGACCTTCGGCAGACGATTCGCGGCATCGTCCTCGGTAAACATCGTCTGCCGCTGAAGATTCGAAAATTCAACAAAGTCGCGATCGACAATTCGCAAAGTGCCAACGCCGGCACGCGCCAACGATTCTGCCTGGGCCGATCCCAGAGCCCCGCACCCAATAATTACAGCCCGCGCCTGCGACAGGCGCTCCTGTCCCTCACGACCAATGCCGGCAAAGAGTACCTGTCTGCTATAGCGATCAGTCTGAGAATTGGGCTTCATGGTTCACGGCGCGTCCCGGATTAGTTAAGGCGCTTACTACGGCGGCGCGCATTACCTCCGAGTCAGGCGGGCGACCTGTCCATAATTTGAATTGCTCGACCGCCTGCGCCAGCAACATTTCAATGCCACCCAGCGTTTCGCATCCAGCTTCGCGCGCCTCGCGAATGAATCTTGTTGCTGCTGGATTGTAAACGAGATCGTAAACCAACCGCACCCCGCGTAGTTGTTCCGCCGTCCCAGGTGTTTCGTTCACGCTTTCGCCGTGCGTGCCGAGCGGGGTTGTGTTCGCGACCAGATCGAAGTTTCCAAATCCTCCCACGCCGAGACGCTGGTGCTTCACGCCAAACGCCTCGGCCAAAAATTCCGCCTTACGTTCATCGCGAGCAAATATCGTCACGTCCGCGCCTTCGTTCTTCAATGCCCACACGCATGCCCGCGCGGCGCCGCCTGCGCCAATGACGGCGGCGCGAGCATCGCGCAGCGGGCCAAACACCTCGAGCAAAGGCGAGATAAATCCGGTGGCGTCGACGTTGTAGCCATGCAATTCATCGTCGCGCACAACGATCGTGTTGACGGCTCCGACAGCCTGCGCCACCGGATCAATCCAATCGAGCCACTGCATCACCTTCGATTTGTGCGGCGCAGTCACGCTCAAGCCGTTGAATCTCCAATCGAGTTCACGACTCTTAGGATGCAGCATGCGTTTGAGGAATTGCTGAACGTCGAGCACGTCGAAGGGCAGGTACGCAGCGTTCAAGCTCGCGGCCGCGAAGGCCGCGTTGTGAATGTGCGGCGAGAACGAATGCGCCACCGGGTGGCCGATGATCCCGTAGATGGCTGTATCTCGATCGATTTGCTCGATCCGATAAAGATGGCGCAGCTCGTCAGCAGTGATTTGACCGGGCGCAGTCCCGCGCTCGGAGTCGATTGAGCCGTACGTCAGGAACGATCCGCGTGACGGACCGAGAATGCGTGTCATGACGCCGAAGTCGCCCATGCCGATCGCGATCAGCTTGCGCTCCTGGCTGTTACTCTTTTCGAGCAGCGTGAACAGCGGTAAGCACTCGTAAGCATCGTTTGGCGTCACGGCCAGCTTGACGATTCCAGCCGGCGTTGCCGCCATTCGCTCAAAAAGCGATTCGATGTTGTTGGGGACTTTATCGAAATCGTGATGTGAGCAGATGACATTGTTCCAATTGATTGAGAACTCCGCACGCGGGTTCAACGTGGCAAATTCCTCGACGAGATCGAGTTCCAAATCTACCAAGCAATTGGCCGGCAAATCTTTAAGCGACAACCAGAATTGGCGACGCAGGGCGCGATCGATTGCACCCCGTCCGCCTTCGTCTGCGCTTCGAAGCGTCAAGATCACGGGCTTATCAAAACCGCGAGGAAGGGAAGCCGCGAACGATGCTGCCGGCACTTCATCCAGACAGTCGAGCCGCAATTCGACGATGTCTGCTACTCGCTCTGCCGTTGCCATGGCCTCGCGAATTTCATCGCCATCGCGAACGCAGACGGGAACACAGATGTTGGCCATTGAGCAGCGAGATTAGGAAGGTTTTTGCGTGTCGGAAAACTCAAGCGGGCGCCTCGTCGCTTCCACGCCGAGGTGTCGCGTTGTGCCTTCAGTCACAGTGGGCACGGGCGGCATTAACTCGCCCGTCCTGGAAGCCGGAAAATCCTGGGGGCGAACGCTATTTAATTCCGGTTCCGCATATGACGGCGACTCGTTTTTCGTCATCATTAACTTGGCCAGTTGGGCGAATCCCTTAGCGAAGCATCCGGCCGAGGGAATCAACAGCCAAAACCACCAGATTCGCCCAGCCGGTGCGTAGCTGGCGACCAGAAGAGCGACGACGGCGAACGCCACGCCCATGATGATTCCTCGAATCGCCTCTTCGATATTCGCTTCGCGATGAGGTCGCCTTCGTGGTTTCACTCGCGGCTGGTCGGCCGCCGGCAGTTGCCCGCTTAGCGCCTGAGGTACCAGGCTAATATTGGCTCCGCAAGAGCGGCAGAAGCTGGCGCCTTCAATATTTTGGGTTGCACACTTTGGACAGAACATCCTGGATTCCTGCTAACTCAAAAGACTCTAACGATGAACTTGTCGCGTCGGTTCGGAATCAATGTGGCGACGTTGCCGTAAAGCCTCGTAAAGAATTATTCCGGCGGCGACGGATACGTTGAGCGATTCAATCTTGCCCAGCACCGGAATTCTCACCAGCGCGTCGCAGTTCTCTCGAACTAACCGATGAAGACCAGAACCCTCGGCGCCCAGCGCAATCGCCGACGGCCGCGTCCAGTCCCAGTCGGAATACGTCATGGTCGCGTCTCCAGCGGCGCCGATGACCCAAACGTTACGCTCTTTCAGTTGCCGAATCAAAACGGACAGGTTGGTCACGCGCGCCACGGGCAGGTATTCAACGGCGCCGGCGGAAGCTTTTGCAACTGTTTCGTTCAGGCCGACCGCGCGTCTTTCCGGAATGAAAACGCCTGCCGCGCCCGCGCATTCAGCGGTTCGCAAAATCGCGCCCAGGTTGCGCGGATCTTCTATGCCGTCGAGGATTAAGGCCAAAGGCTCAGGCTGTGTCCCGACCCGGGCAGCCAAAGCCTCCAGTAAATCTTCGCCGTCTGCGTATTCCGGCGCTGCGATTCGGGCGATGACGCCTTGATGATGCGTGTTCGCGGCCTCGCGATCGAGTTCAGCGCGGCGCGCATGTCGAACCGGGACCCCTCGTTGCCGAGCCAGTTCAATCAATTCGCGGAGACGCTGGTCACGGGTTCCTTCGGCGATGGTGATCTGATCGGGAAGACGGTCAGCCCGCAGGGCTTCGACGACAGGATTGACGCCGTAGAGCAGATGACGATCAGAAGGTGAGCGGCGAGATGATTTCTTCATTAGACGGAAATCTCAAGCGGAGACTGGTTCGCCTAATGATTCTGGCGGCTGACGCAGCCAGCACCAAATCATCCGCGAGTAATTGTTGAATTGCGTTTCGTTGTCGCTCGCGGTCACGGTGGATATTTCGTTGCGCCCCGCGCGTGGACGCTGCGACCGTCCCTCTTTGGTGGCGCTTTGGAGCGGCCAGACATTCGCCAGGACCGCCTTGACCCGTCCGTACGAGTCATTTAGTTCGGCATCACTCTGCTCGATCAAGAACTGAATCAACAAATTGGCGTTGTCGAATGCCGTCAGAGCCTTACGCTCTCCGAGGCACGAGAAATCAAATTCGTTGACGGCGATTCGCCACGGCGCCTCGTCTGCCTTCGAATAAAGATCAATTACGGAACGATCCTGAGTTAGTTCACGCCGGTCGAGCGGTTTCACCGAACTGCGAGAGCGCTTTTCGTCGATTTCAAGTCGATGCGTAAACAATCTGCCGGTGACGATGAGTGAAATTTCGCGCCACGCCATAAACCAGCGTTCGCGTCCGTTCCTGGAGATTCCGGTAACTCCGGCATCTGAGAATTCAAAGCTCCGAATGTTCCTATAAGGAATTGCGTTCAGGTCAGAGTCAGAAACGGAGCAGCTTTCAAGTCCCATGCGCCTCAATTCATTGACGGCACAAGACGAATCGTGGCTCGAAGAGTACGTTGATAAGGGCAGCGGCGTTCCCGTGACGACGGCCACGCGCAGTTCGTCGGGCTTCAGGCGAAAACGAGTTGCGAGCTGTTCCACAAGGGAATCATCGATCGCTGTTCTTTGGTCGGCACGGAATAGAGCGTAATAACCGGCCTTGTTGTGATCAACGTGCGCTTCAGACTCAGGCGTTGATAATTCTTCGGCTGGTTGCAGCGCGGCGCCGCAGTACATGCATTGTGATCGCGTCGGCGGATTTGCGCGCAGACAAGCCTCGCACCTCATCATTTCATCCGGCGCGAACTTCTTTAAGGTTGCGTGATCGCCGGTGTCCGGAAGTAACCAGGTCTCGTCCATAAACAAACGCTCTCCGTGGCGATTATACGATGCGCCCAGCCCCGTGGCGTGACTTTTTGCGCAGGGGCTTGACCGCGGACAGGTCAGAGCGGCATCCTATCGAAACCTATTGAATATTATTATTGGAGCCATACCGTGAACCACTTCGATTCGACCAACAATATCTCGTTGCAGTTCGGCCACCGCGGGAAGGTGGCGATATTTATCGATGGGAACAACCTGTTTCACGCCGCGCGTTTTCACAATATCGATATCGACTATAACAAGCTGCTTCGCGTCCTGCTGGGGGACGGCCGTCTGTTCCGGGCTTTCTTTTATACCGGCGTCGACGCCGGCGCCGAGCGTCAGCAGGGTTTTTTGCTGTGGATGAGGCGTAACGGTTTTCGCGTGGTGCAAAAAGAACTGAAGACCTTCTACGACGGTACACGCAAAGCCAACCTCGACGTCGAGATTGCAGTTGATATGCTCTCGCTGGCCGGCCGTTACGATACGGCGGTACTCGTTTCGGGTGACGAGGACTTCGTCTATGCTGTCAACGCGGTCGCCTACAAAGGTTGTCGAGTAGAGATTGTCGGCTTCAGATCGAATACCGCCCCGAAGCTAATTGACGTCGCTGATTGTTTTATCGATCTCGGGGAAATTGCCGAGAAGGTGCGCAAGGAATTTCCGCACGGCCTCAGATTTGAAGATCGTGACATTCATGTGTCCCGCCAGCCGCCGCCCCCGGCCTCTTTCATTGAGCAGGTGCCGGTAATAAATCCCGTGGCGACCCCGTGCTCGACCATCGAAGGGGAGTCCTATCACCCGCCGATCGGTTCGGTCATCGAACCGACCGAGCGCCTGGGATCCATAGATGCCGGCGCTGACTTCATACGGGTCACCGACGAACAATAGGTGCCAAGCGATTTGCCTCAGAAATCTGCGGTTGGTGAGGCGAATCGCCTCGTCCCGGGGTTCAGCCTCGAATAGGAGAGGCTTACGTTTGCCGTAGACCCCGTAACCGTCGCTTACTGGCACTTTTTTTGCCGGAATATTCGTATCCCGGGTTAACGGGAAGTAAGAACCCGCCCGCCGAAAGAAGGTTGTAAAGGGGCACACCTTGGTTTTTCAGCTAAATCGTGTTACCTTCGACCCTTTTTACGCAACCTTATAATCGAGGATTGAATCAAAGTATCGCCTTCCTCGTGAAATATTCAAGGAAACAAGTGGGGCTTTGGACTTAGCACGAAACAATTCGTGAAGGAAAGCGTTTGAAACAATTTGCAATGATTGAACAATTAGAGACAGGAATCAGAAACATGGCTTTGGTTGGTACATTTGATCAAGTAGATGAAGGTGTCCTGGTAGATTCTGTTGCGCCGGAAAATCTGGATCAGGTTTTGGAGCAGCTGGCGGCCGGCAATGAGACTGAAGAATCCTTAATTGAGTCTGTCACCTCGACGGCGCAGGAAACTCACGAAGATTTAAACGAAGAGGACCACGAACTCGATTTGTCGGCCGGCGAGTCTGACAAAGCTGCCGATCCTGTGCGCCTCTATATGCGCGAAATGGGTCGCGTGCCTTTGCTCAATAAGGAACAGGAAGTGGCAATCGCCAAGAGAATTGAATGGGGTTTGCAGCGAGCGCAAAAGGGAATTACGCGTTCACCCATCGCGATTTCAGAACTTTTGCTAATTAAGCAAGAGTTGGAAGCTGGGATGCTGCCGATCCGTGAAGTCGTGAGCTTTTCCGACCAGATGGAGGGCGAAGAGCAGGAACTGGACGACAAAGCGCCAGAATACCTGGCCTGGACCCTCGAAGGAATCGACTCGATTAATAAGCTTTATCGGCGCGCGCTTAAGGAACTGACTAACTTCCAGGTCGAGCAAAAGCGTACCCGGGGCAAAACTTCGAAGAAGCTGCTGCGTCTGCGACGCAAGCTGGCCGGCACCCGGCTGGAAATTGCCCAGGAAATTCGCGGTTTGAGACTCAAGGAAGAGGTTCGGCAACGGCTCATCAATGCGATTGAAGCTGTTCACAAGGAGGTGCGGCGACAGGAGCGTGAGATCCAAAAGGCCACCGAACGCGCCAGCGCCCCACGCATCAAAGCAGCCGAAGCGGAAATCTTGAAAAAGCAGGTTACTGCGGCGAAGCGCCGGTTGAAGGAAATCGAGGCCGAAAGTCACGTTTCAGCGGTAGAAATCAAGAGATCGTGGCAAATGATTTCAGCCGGCGAAGCCCAGGCCGCTCAAGCGAAGCATGAGCTCACCGAAGCTAACCTACGCCTTGTCGTCTCGATCGCCAAGAAATACCAGAACCGAGGTTTGCAGTTCCTCGACTTGATTCAGGAAGGAAACCTCGGCCTGATGAAAGGTGTCGAGAAGTTTGATTGGCGCCGTGGGTATAAGTTTTCGACCTACGCGACCTGGTGGATTCGTCAGGCGATTACTCGAGCCATCGCCGACCAGTCGCGCACCATCCGCGTTCCGGTTCACATGGTCGAGGTCATCAACAAGGTCAAGAAGATCACGCGTGAGTTAGTCGTCGAGATGGGCCGTGAGCCGACGACCGAAGAGATCTCCAAGCGGATGCATACCACACCTGACAAAGTGAGCAAGGCGTTGAATCTGATTCAGCAGCCAATCTCTCTGGAGGCTCCAATTGGGGAAACCGGTGAAGCGCAGGTGGGAGATTTCATTGAAGATCAATCGACGGTCAGCCCGGCTGAGCGAGTAATTCACTCGAATGCGCGCGACGTCGCCGGCGATGTTCTGCAGACTCTGAGCCCCCGCGAGGAAAAGGTGATTCGTTTACGTTTCGGTTTGGACGCAGACGGCCGCGAGCGCACTTTGGAGGAGGTGGGCGAGGACTTCAACGTTACCCGCGAACGCATCCGTCAGATTGAGGTTAAGGCGCTTCGTAAACTGCGCCATCCGTCTCGCGCACGCGTCCTCAAGAGCCTGTTAGAAGTTAAGGCTTAAGCTGGCCAGCGGCGTAAGTGTGCGGCCCGGTGCAGGCAACTGTGCCGGGCCGACTTGCTTGACACTCCAATCAGCCGTTTGTTACTTTCGCCCTCTCGCCAAAGTATTCAATCCTTGAGCGAGTTTCACCCCAGGCACGTAGCTCAGTTGGTAGAGCACTACCTTGACACGGTAGGGGTCAGCGGTTCGAGTCCGCTCGTGCCTACCAAATACAAATCAATTTGTCTTGCGGTTTAGGCGGCCGGCTTCGGAACTTCGTCTTGATCCATTCTGGTGTTGGAGACGATGGAGGACGAAATGAAGATTCTGCCGGCCAGGGCTTCCCTGACGGCTCTTTGCAGGTCTGATGCCATGCGTCGTTTGATCACGTAACCAGAAGCGCCGGTTCTCAAAGCCGCCTGGGCAAAATCCATGTCTTCATGAATGGTGAGAAAGATTACCTTCGCTCGAGAGCCGCGTTCCTTCAATTTATTTGCGACCTCAATGCCGTTGAGTTTGGGCATCGAGATATCAAGCAAGCAGATGTCCGGATCCAACTGCGCCGCGGCTTCCAATAAAGCAGTGCCGTCGGCAACAGCTCCAACCACATCGAATTCGGTTTCCAGGCAGCGGCAGACACTATCGCGCATCTCTTTGTGATCGTCTGCCAACAGGATGCGAGCGGTGTGCACAATTCCTCTTCACCGCGGAACGGATCTTCCGCGTCAATCGAGATTGCTGGAGAACCAATCCCGGCGACTTCGAGAGAATGGCAGAGTTGATATTAGTCGACGGGGAGCAGGATCATACTGGCAAAAGTGACAGGGTCAGGAACGAAAGCTGGAGTAGCCAGACTGCATGCGATACGGGCAACGTCAGGGTGAGAAGCCGGTGCCCTTTACGCCGCGAGCAGTTGATTGTTCATTGCATACTGGACCAACTCCGCGCTCGTTTTTATGTGGAGGTGCTCCATCATCGTGTACTTATGAAACGCAACCGTACGCGGCGATACGTTAAGAATATAGGCAGCCTCTTTCATTGAGCGACCTTCAGCCAGCAATTGCAGCACTTCTTTCTGACGAAGTGTTAGATGGTTAGTCGTCTTCAGGTTCTTGAAGTGATGAACGAATGAGCCCAACACATCTTCGGTCATTAACGGAGTAACATACGAGCCACCGCGCACGGCAACCCGAATCGCTTCGACCAACTCTGAACCGGCCGAACTCTTCAACAAAAAGCCTTTGGCGCCAAGACGGAAAGCTTCCGCGGCAACCTCCGGATCTTGATTCATGGTCAGATAGATAAGCTTGGTATTCGGCAACGATTGTCGCAGTCTTTGGCCGGCGCTCAAGCCGTTCAGGTTCGGCATGCCTACGTCAAGAACTATGACGTTTGGCTTCAGGGCGGGCGCGCCCTCAACCAGCGCATGACCGTCGCCGAAAGTCCCGACTACATCAAACTCGGGCTCAAGTAGATTCTTCAGTGCGTCGAGAATCATTTTGTGATCATCCGCCAGAATTACCCGTGTTCGCATAAAAGCCTCCTAACTCAACTTGTGCTTTGCTCTAATCCTTTGTTGCTGCCAACGTGACCGCTAGTTCAATGCGGGTTCCCTCGCCAGGCGACGAGTGAACCTGCAACTCCCCACCGGCAATTCGAGCGCGCTCGCGCATGCTGATGAAACCAAGTCCGTGAAGTGGCGTCGACGGTCCGCCCGTGAAGCCACAGCCGTCGTCGGTAACCGTCAGGGACAAGGTGCTTTCAACCCTTCTGAGAATTACGCGAACGTGCCTCGCTCGGCTGTGCTTGACCGCGTTTCGCAACGCTTCCTGTGCAATTCTAAAAAAGCAGAGCGTCACGTCCTGGGGCAGGTTCGCCGGCACGGCCTGTTGGTGCAGATACACCCGGATGTTGCCGGCGGCGTTGAGCTGTTCGCATAAGCTCTTTATGGCCGCGCTAAGTCCCAGATGATCCAGCTTTGAGGGATGCAGTCGATAGGAAAGCCGGTGAATATCTGCCGAAATCTCCTGCACCTGGTTTTGCAACGTCTCAAAGCGGCGGCGCAGACCGCCGGTGATCCCCTGTCCCATCTGTTCCAACTCAATTGAGAGCAAAGCCATTCGCTGGTTCAGATCGTCGTGCAGTTCCCGTGCGATGCGGCTTCTTTCTTCTTCCTGGGCGCTGATGAAACGGCCACCCAATTCCCGCAACGCGGCCTCAGTCTGCCGCGACTCGGTAACATCGATTGAGAATCCGCGGATATGCTTGGGAGCGCCGTGTTCACGAATGACTGTGACCAGACTGCGTAGCCAAACCGTGTGGCCGTCCTGCGCGATCATTCGATATTCGAGTTCATAGTAGTCGCGATCACGGGACAGCCGATCGCAATCCGCCAGGGCTCGTTGCCGATCGTCAGGATGCAGATGCGTCTCCCAGAACTTTGGCTGGTACCATTCTGAAATCGCGTACCCGAGCGCGCCCTCGGCCGAGCGGCCGACATAGGTAAATATCGATGTGGCAAAGTCAGCTTCCCAGGGAATGATGTGCGCGACGTGTAAGAGCAGTCGCAGGCGCTCTTCTGCGGTTGTTTCTCTGTTTGCAGATTGGTGAGGCGACTGGCGGCGGTGTTTACTCACCTCCAGAGGGAAACGCTTGATAGTGTTCGGTTCAGGGGTAGATCGCATCGGGGGCTATCTTTTCCAGCAACTATGGCCGATATTAACCACGGGGTCTTAGGCGCATAGCACTTCTTTCATATCGGTTCTTATGCTCCGCGGCACTTGGCGGCCGCTAAACGTAGAAAGCAACTTGAAATCGGTCGTCGATACCTTTGCCAGTAAAGTTATCGAACCCATCAGTACTGCAAAACTCGGGGACTCAAGGTGCTGATTAAGGGCCTCGCGGTTCTCCCATTCACCCATCAACAGGAAGGAATTCTCGTCTCCCGCCTCACCGTAGAAGCGGAAATCCATGCAACCCGGTTCATTGCGAATCGCATTGAGAAGGGAAGCCACCGTCAAACACAATTCTTTTCTGTTTTCAGGGCGTACGCTGATGCTAGCAGTGGAAACCACGGCATCCCTGGGTTTGGACGCGTTCATTCTCAGAACCTCCGCAAGTGCGAAATTCGTTTAGGGGCTGGTTTTGATTCTCGGATAACGAGCCGTATTGCTTGGCGATGGCTCGGATTTCCTTTAGGCGCAAGTATCTAATAGCAAGGGCTGTGCACAAGCGAAGTCAGAGGGGGTGAATGTCTGTAAGGTATTGATATACTGAAGCTTCTTGTAGAGTTGAGCAGGCGGATGGCGCCACTTGTCGCGGGTTAATAGCCGCTGTATTTCACGGGAGCCGCGGAATACCGCGGGTAGGGGCGTCGGATTGGGATTGATAATGTGGCGCCTAATCGCCACTACTGCCGGCAGCGAGCTGAGAGGGTTTAGCGATTCCCAGCTTGGCCATTCGAGTGCGGAGCGTACTTGGATTCATCCCCAGGACGTGCGCGGCGCCGTTAGGCCCTTCGATTCTCCAGCCACGATCTGCGAGGACATGAATGATGTGATCTCGCTCTACTTCTTCGAGGGTCCGGTCGACGCGGTTGAAGCCGTCTCCGTTTGTCGGCCGAAGTTGTTCCTGCACACGAAGGACGCGGCCGTGAGAGTTAATGACCGCCCGCTCGATGACATTGGCCAGTTCTCGCACGTTTCCGGGCCATGAATAATTAGACAGTGCGTTAATAGTTGCCGGAGCGATTGAGGTGATCTCTTTCCCCATCTTCCGCCCGAAGGTTTGAGTAAAATGCTCGATCAGCATTGGTATATCTTCGCGCCGCTGACGCAACGGCGGAACCGTGATGGGAAACACGTTGAGGCGATACCACAAATCTTCGCGAAATAGTCCCTTGTTAACCTGATCTTTCAGATTGCGATTGGTGGCCGCGATGATTCGCGCATCGACTTTGACGGTTTTCGAGCTTCCCAGGCGCTCGAACTCCCCTTCCTGGATTATCCGCAATAGCTTGACCTGCAGCTCCAATGGCAATTCGCCGATTTCATCAAGGAAAATCGTTCCGCCATCTGCCAGTTCGAACCTTCCGATTTTGCGGGTCATGGCTCCGGTGAACGCGCCTCTTTCATGGCCAAACAATTCACTTTCGATAAGCGAAGCTGAGAGCGCCGCACAGTTGACCTTGACCATCGGGCGGTCGCGCCGCGTACTGGATTTATGGATGGCTCGGGCGACGAGTTCCTTACCGGTTCCAGTGTCTCCCGTAATTAGAACGGTCGAGTCTGTCGGCGCAACCTGCTCGATCTTGAAGAGGACATACTTAAGGGCATCGCTGGCGCCCACGATTTCGCCGAAGTTCTGTTCGAGCTTGATCTCCTCTTGCAGGTAAATGTTCTCTTCCTGGAGCTGTGTCTTTAGTTGGTTCACCTCGCCGTAAGCATTTTCCAAAGCTTCGTGGGCGAAAACCAGGGCCGCCTCCGATTCCTTTCGGTCGGTGATGTCCACGCCGGAACCGATGTAGCCGAGAAATTCGCCGTCAGGTGAGAATCGCGGAGTTCCGCTATCAATCACCCAACGATAAGCCCCATCGTGGCGACGCACGCGATACTCCATCCGGAAGGGTTCACGGCTATTGAAGGCCGCTTCAAACATTTTCATGCAGCCATCAACATCCGAAGGATGTATTCCGGAGGTCCATCCAAGTCCAATCTCTTGCTCCATGGTACGGCCGGTGAAATCAAGCCATTGTTGATTAAAATACGTCGGGTTCTGGTTGAGATCGGCGACCCAAATCATGACCGGCGCGGTATCGGCCATGTTACGGAAGCGTTCTTCGCTCTCCTTCAGGGCCTGTTGCACGAGCACCCTTTCAGTGATGTCGCTGGAGGCAACCAACAGGCACCGTTTGCCATAAATTTCCAGTTCCTCCGCTGATGAAAGCAATACCCGCATCGACCCATTCTTCGAACGGAGTTTGGTTTCTTCATTTACCAGCGAACCCTTTGCTTTTAACTTACCGATGAAGGCTTCTCGGACGGCGGGTGAACCCCAGATGTTCAACTCCAGTGAGGTCTTGCCAATCACTTCCTCCCGCCGGTAGCCACTCACCTGCAGAAAGCTGTTATTAACGTCTATGTACTCGCCGGTAGCCAGGAGGGTAAGCGACATTGGCTGTGGATTCGAGTGAAAGGCTTTGGCGAATCGCTCCTGACTTTCACGAAGCTCTTCGAGTGCTCGATGCCGATCAGTAACGTCGAGATTGACGCCAATCATTCGTTCCGCCCGGCCATCCGCAGACCGAATTACTCGACCCTTCGTAGCCAGCCACAACTCTTCACCGCTGGCTGTGATGATCCGAAATTCGTCGTCATGATCCGTACCACGTTCGAGTGTCTCGCGGGTCTTATTTATTACGCGTTCGCGGTCTTCGGGATGGATGAAGGAAGCGAATCGATCGACGGTGGCCTCGCTGGCGCCGGGTTCCAGCCCGAGCAGCTTCCAAATCATTTCAGACCAGACCGCCCGGCCGGTGGCGATGTCCCATTCCCAGGTCCCGACTTTGGCCGCTTCCTGCGCCCTTCGCAGCCGGCCCTCGCTCGCGCCCAGCGCATCTGCGGCTCGCTTCCGTTCCGTGATGTCGCGGATAACACTGAAAACATTCTCACCGCTGGCAACAATCCTGGCCTCAAACCAGCGGTTCTCGTACTGGAGCGGGAGTTCGTACTCCAATAGCTGCATCTCACCAGTTTCGATGGCCCTTTGAAAATGTTGCGCGAATTTGTCGGCCAGGTCCGGGGGTAAGACCTCGCGCATGTTTTTGCCGATGAAGGCTTCGGGCGGAACCAGCAGATCTTTCGGGTCCTTACAGTGATGATCCAGATAAACGCCTTCGAGAGTTTGCACAAACACGAGGTCCGGGATCGCGGCTAGAATCGCACGGTCCTTTTCTTCGGCCTGCTTAGCAGTCTCCTCAGCGAGTTTTCGATCACTCACGTCGATCGCCACGCCGCGCAGGCCGATGATTTCGCCCGCGCCGTCAACGATTGGACTTAGATAATTCTCCGCCCAAACGGTGCGCCCATCCTTTGCCTGCCAGCGAAACTGGGAGAACCCATCGCGGCCATTTGTCAGCACGTCTTCGCTTGCCTGCAGAACGCGTTCGCGATCGTCTTCATGCACAATTGTCGCCCCGAAACCCGTCGGCCACGCCAGCCACTCTTCAGCCGTGTAACCCAGCATCCTTTGAACGTAGTCGCTGATGAAGGTGGTCTTTCGCTGCTTGTTTGCCGGATCGATGGTGCTTTCCCACACGATGCCGGGAACATTTGAGACTGTTTCATCGAGCCGGCGGTGGGCCGATTCAGCGACGCCCGTGAGCCGCGTACTCTCGCGCTCGGCAGCCCGGACCCGTCTGAGGGTGAATAGCAGAAAAGCGATGAGGGCGCCTTCCACAATGATCGCAGAGCCGGCCCCGATGATGTACCACTTGTCTGCTTCCCAAAACGTCAACTGCTTGAAATCCACGATGCTGCCGGCGGGCAGCTGTTCTTCGCTAATCCCCCAACGTTTCAACTCCCGCGCGTCGAACATTGGAATGACTGTACTGACCTCGACCGGAACGTCTTGAGCGCGCGCGCCGTTTGCCAGTTGAATGGCCATCTCCGCCATTCTGATTCCATTTTGGGCGTTGTTTCGCACATACCCGCCGACGATGCCCTTGCCCACTTGCCAACTGGCGAGACCATAGATGGGGACCTTCGCCGAGGAAGCAACTATTGAGAACACGTTGCCAGTCTCCAGCAGCCGATTGCGGTCGTCGTATGCTTGTTGCCAGGCGTAGAGGATTAGCGAATGTTCCGGAAGATGTTTGGTTTGCTCCGCCAATTCTTGCGAACTGAGGTCTGTCAGATACGTTATGGAAACCTTGCTTTCGTATCCCTGCAGCTTTTCCCGGGCCATCGTTTCGTACAATTTGTCATGCGCCAGCGTGCCACTAACAATGAACACCTGTCGGGTGTCCGGGTGTAAGTTCAGCGCCAGATCCAGGGTCTGCTTGAAGCTGAAGGTGTTGATGACCCCGGTCAGGCCAGCGCCTCTCTCGAATTCCTTTGGGTTGGGCGGCTGGACTACTCCAAAGACTATCGGAGTATTCGGAAACAGATCTTTACGGTACTTAAGCAGGAAACTTAGCGGAGTATCGCTACCGGCCAGGACGACGTCGATGTGCCGGTTAGCATATTTCTGTTTTAGGTAATCGCGCAGGACGGCTTCCTGATCATCGCCGGGGAACCGATTTGATTCAAGGTATTCCGGATAGTATTCAATACTTCCCGGAGGACCAGCTGAATTGACGACATTGAGAAAGTTTTTTTCGAATTCAGAGTTGGTCGGCCAGTCTCGTCCGTACCAGTAGAGAACCAGGATTCGTTTCGGCTGCGCAGGCTGCGCTAAAACGACTGCGGGCAAAAAGAGCAGGAAGCATCCGGCCAACACACACGCCGCCACCAGGCCCGGCAGTTTTGGAATTGTTAGCGTGCTTCGCATGGTCTTTCGGGACCGGCCTCGGCGCAAAAGCGGAGAAGCTTCCCGGCTTCCGCTAAACGATGAGCTTAAATGCAAACTGAATTTGCCGCGACGAGCCAGTCTCGCCAGTCGGGAAGCGAGTACTGGTAATGCGGCCGAAGGTATTGCCGCCAACGACAGTTCCAGGCGGCCCGAAGTTCGCATGATTGAAGACGTCAAAAATTTCGGCGCGAAACTGCAGACGGAGCTTCTCTCCCAGCTTCGTGTTCTTAATAATCGATAGGTCGGTATTATTAAAGCCCGGACCAGTTACGAGGTTTCGGCCCAAATTCCCAAAACGCGGGACCGCCGTGAAGACAGTCGTATCGAACCAGGTATCCACGTTGCCGCTGATCGTGATGGGCCCGTTTACATCAGGCCGAACCGTGTTGGCGACGCCTGTTAGCGTGCTGTTGCTGGTGACGATGTTTACCGGGCTGCCACTTTGCGACTGCACGATCGCCGCAATCTGCCACCCCTCAACCCATCGGCTTCCGCGAAAGGGGAGATCGTACACGGCGCTGATTACAAACCTGTTACGGGCATCAAAATCTGAGAGTCCGCGGTCGCCGCGCAGGTCGTAGGCGTCCTGTCCGACGATCCCTCCCGTGCTGAACGAGTTATAGTCGATAGACTTCGACCACGTGTACGAAGCATTGAACTGCAAGCCATGACTGAGCCGTTGCGTGGCGGTGACCCAAAGTCCGTTGTAGCTTGAATTTCCGGCACTCTCGACCTGCGTGATGTTTCCCAGGGTGCTCCCAGGCAGAATCGGGCTGGTTGATGAAAGCGTAGGAAACGGGCGAACGCCGTTAACGGGCTGATTAATATTATGGCGGACGATCAGATGCGTGCCTTTTGATCCGATATATCCAGCCAGCAACGCCAGACTCGGGGTCAATTCGCGTTGCACGTTCAGGTTCCATGACTGCAGGTAGGCATTATCGAAACCGTTATTGATCGAGACCGGAGCCAAACCGGCCGGACCGGCAAGACTGAGCGCATTATCAAATCGAATCGAGCCGGTGAAGGTAAGGGGAACTGCCAGCGGTGGGTTAGCCGCAGTCGGAATAACCACGCTGGTCATTGGCTGATCCGTCTGTATCGAGTATGCGGCCCGCAGCGAAGTCTTGCCGTCCTTGAACGGATCCCACACCACGCCCACTCGCGGCTGCAGATTCTTATTATTCTGGTGATAGACGAGATCGATGTCCGCACCGACTCGGACGAGCGCGGCCGTCGCCGGATCGAAAATAATGAAGCGGTCATAGCGCTCGGTGGGCGTCAAGTTCCAGTCGTAACGTAATCCTGCTTCAAAGGTCAGGTTCGACCGAGGTCGGTAGTTATCTTGAATAAAGAATCCGAAGGCACTCTGCGAGACACTACTCGATTGGTTGCCCAGGGTGACGCTGAACGAATTGGCAGTTCCCGAAAGGAAAGCGGCTAAGGTGGGGAAATTGAAACTGCCAGTACCCTGCCTGAAGTTATTGTTGAGGAATTCGCGAAACTCGCCGCCAAATTTGAGTGAGTGTTTGCCGGTGAAATAGCTGACAGTATCGGCCGCGACAAAGGTGGTGTCGCCGCGTCCTGACGGTTGCGCCGACGGTCCGCCAAGATTGAGCGCGCCTCCGGCAACGCTGATCTGCGGTAATCCAATCGGCTGAGCGATTCCGTTATTGATGCCAAAGTCGAGGGGATTAAGTTGCGCATTGGGTTCGGTCGTCGAAGAGAAGCGATTCAAGCCCAGGCGCAGCTCATTGACGAGCGTCGCGCTGAACGTGTGAGTTTCATTAACGGTGAAAACCTGCCGGAGGACCAGGGCGGTGTTGCCGAAACCGGGAACGGTATTCCCCGTGCGGGTTGGTTCGTTGCTCAAGGTCCGGTAAATATTGTAATAGCCATGGAGCTGATCCAGGTCGCTGAGGTGGTAGCTCATGTCTAACGACCATTGATCGGCATTCACCGGGGCATTCGCGGACCCAACGAAGCGGGACGCTCCACTCGAATCGACAAAGTTGGCGCGTGGAATCAGCGGCAGCAGCTTTAAAACTGCGGGATCAGTGACCGATGCCCTTTGCGCATCGCTCAAGACCAAACTGTTGATGTCAAGCCGTTGTCGTTGTCGCAGGGCTTCGTAAGACGTGAAAAAGAACAACCTGTCTCTGAGGATCGGTCCGCCGAAGTGACCGCCAAACTGATTGCGCTTAAACGGCGGTGGTTGGCTGGAAGTGAAGTTAAAGAAGTTTCGGGCATCCAGGGCTTCATTGCGAAAGAATTCGAATGCTTCGCCGTGAAAGGAGTTGGTTCCTGAGCGAGTGGCGATCGTGACGATGGCTCCTGAGCTTTGTCCGTGCTCGGAGCTAAAAGTGGAGTTATCGACCTTGAACTCCTGGACGGTGCTAATCGATGGTTGAAAACTTATCGACGCGAACGCCAGATCGTTAAGCGTGATCCCGTTGATGAGATAATTAACGGTCTCTTCGCGGTTACCGCCCGTGTTGAATGCCAGCGAACCCAGGCCCCGCATGGGCGCCGAGCTGAACGAGCCCTGCGGCGGCGTCACCGAACTCGGAATCAACAAACCGAGATCGAGGAAATAACGGCCGTTCAGCGGCAGTTGCTGAACCATCTTTTGATCCACAACGTGGCCGACAGCGATAGTAGATTGCTCAACCATCTCGTGTTCTGCCGACACGGTCACCGACTCAGCTACATCACCCACCTGGAGTTGAAAGTCCTGGGTGACGACCTGCCCGATGTTCAGCGTCAGACGCTCGATCAATTGTTTGCGAAATCCAGCGCCGCTAACTTCGACCCGATAGGTACCTAACGAGAGCGCCACCAGCTGGTACCTGCCTGACTCGTCGGTGACCGTTCGTCTGCTGGTAGAAGTGTCGGCGTTTATTACGACAATTTGAGCTGCCGGAATGGCGGACCCGTTCAGATCAGAGACCCGGCCTTCAATCTCAGCTGTTGACTGGGCCCGTACCGAGGTGGAGACCGCCAGTGCGAAGCAGGCAAACGCCAGGCAGCCAATCGCCGTCTTGGTGACGTTTAGTTGGAAGAACGCAAGCAGAAAGCGCAGGGACGGGAAATTGCCGCCTTGAGTCTCACTAGCGTGGCAGGGGAGACACATTTTTCCACCCTAAAAGTTCGAGACACGATTTCCCTCCCTGACACGATTAGAGTGGAACTCTGGCGACGAGTACCGTTAGGGGGAGGGGGGAGCTTTCAACCTCCGATGAAAGCCGCACACGACCCAATGGGCGGATTATACCGAGTGAAGCCTTTTTCGTACAGGTAATTGATCACATCGGGAAAAATCGAAGAAGGCAAGGACGTATGCTGGATTCAGGATGGCCTGCCGTTTCCGCCAGCCGCCCGTTGATAGGGCTTGATAATACCGAGCTTCGACATCCGGGTACGTAAGGTGCTCGGGTTCAGGCCAAGGACCAGAGCGGCGCCCTTCGGACCTTCAATCTTCCAACTGCGATCTTCGAGCACCCGAACAATGTAATCGCGTTCCATCTCCTCCAGAGTTCGGTTGGGCGTGTCTTCCGCCTGACCGTTGGCTGCGCTTAATTGCTCCTGGACTCGGAGGACACCGCCGTGGGAATTAATCACTGCGCGTTCGATTAGATTTGCCAATTCACGCACGTTGCCCGGCCATGAATAATGGCAGAGAGCATTCATGGTCGAGGGCGCAATCGAGTTAATCGTTTTGCCGATCTTCCTCGCAAACGTTTGAGTGAAGTGTTCGACCAGCATGGGAATGTCTTCCCGCCTTTGACGGAGAGGTGGAACCGTAATGGGAAAGACATTCAAACGATACCAGAGGTCTTCACGGAAAAAGCCCTTGCTGACTTGCTCGGTCAGATTGCGGTTGGTCGCGGCGATGACTCGCACATCAACCTTAAGAGTTTTGGTGCCGCCCAGACGCTCTAGTTCGCCTTCTTGAATTACGCGCAACAGCTTGACCTGCAACTCCAGTGAGAGTTCGCCAATTTCATCCAGAAAGAGCGTGGCGCCATCGGCCAGCTCGAACCTGCCAATCTTGCGCGCGATAGCCCCGGTGAAGGCGCCCTTCTCATGACCGAACAATTCGCTTTCGATTAGCGAGGCCGACAAAGCTGCGCAGTTCACCTTCACCATCGGTCGATCGCTGCGCAAACTGGCGGTGTGAATCGCGTGCGCCACCAACTCTTTACCGGTGCCGGTCTCTCCCATGATGAGCACGGTCGAATCAGTCGGGGCCACCTGCTCGATCTTGAACAGCACGTGCTTCAGGGAATCACTGTGGCCGACTATCTCGCCGAAATTATGTTGCAGCTTGATCTCTTCCTGGAGATAGACATTCTCTTCCTCCAGCTGGATCTTGAGGCGGTTGACTTCGGCGTAAGCAGTTTCCAAAGCGTCGTGCGCGTGTACCAGGGCGGCCTCTGATTCCTTTCGATCCGTGATGTCCAGGCACGAGCCGATGTAACCCAGAAACTCCCCACTCGCCGAGAATCGCGGCGTGCCGTGATCAATTAGCCACCGGTAGACGGCGTCAGCACGTCGCATTCGGTATTCCATCGTAAAACGCTTTCGCTGATCAAAGGCTGCTTCGTAAGTCCGCAAACAGTGCTCGACGTCTTCAGGATGAACTCCATCCACCCAGCCATTGCCCAGTTCCTGATCCATTGTGCGCCCAGTGAAATCCAGCCATTGCTGATTGAAATAATTGCAGCCTTTGTTTTGTCCGCTGACCCAAATCATGACGGGCGTGGTATCGGCCATGTTGCGAAAGCGCGCTTCGCTTTCCGCCACGGCTGCCTGCGCCTGCATGCGCTCGGTGATGTCGCTCGACGCAAAAAGCAGACACTGTTCGCCGCCAATCTCGAGTTCTTCAGCCGACGAAAGAAGTACGCGAAACGAACCGTCTTTGGTGCGGAAGCGAGTTTCGAGATTCTGTACATGGCCGCGCGTTTGAACTTCATTAATGAAATTAAGGCGCTTTTCCAGAGTCTCCCAGACATTCAGTTCGATGGACGTAAAACCTATCACTTCAGCGCGCGTGTATCCGCTCATGCTCAGGAAGCTGTCGTTGACGTCCAGGTAATTCCCGCTGTCCATGGTAGTGATGGACATCGGTTGCGGATTAGCGCGAAAGGCTTTCCCGAACCGTTCTTCGCTTTGCCGGAGTTTGTCGAGCGCTTGTTTGCGCTCGGTGATGTCGCGGAAGTAAATCGAAAGACCATTTGCCGTCGGATAAACGCTGACGTCTACCCAGCGTTCGATAATTGGCGAGAGAGCTTCAAAGTTAGCGGGCTCGTTTTTCTCCAGCGCTCTGACGCAAGCTTGATGTGCATACGAACCGATACCCTGGGGAAATACGTCCAGGAACTTGCGACCGAGCAAATCTTCACGTCTCAACGCCCACAACTCTTCCGCCTTTCGATTCACGTAGGTGAAACGAAAATCCTTGTCGACGGAATAGAAAGCGTCGCCGATACTTTCGAGAACGTCGGTTACGCGGCGGTGTGAGTCCGCCAACTGTTGCTGCGCGTGCTTGCGATCTGTGATGTCGCGCACGATGGCGAGCAGGCATTTTTTGCCCCGCAAAACGATGTGCCTGAGACTTCCTTCAACCCAAAACAATTCGCCGCTGGCTTTCCTCGCGTGCCACTCAAAAGTTTGCGGAACCCCTGCCCCGGCCCTGGCGAGCATCTCAAATGCTTTGGCCTCCGAGTACGGCGTTTCATTCGACATCAGGTCGCGTGGCTTGAGCGTGCGCGCGTGTTCGACCGTGCAGTTGTAGATCTCGCACATCCGGTGATTGACGTCGAGAATGTCGGCGGTCTCGAGATCCAGCACAAAGATCGCATCACTGGCGGCGTCGAATATCGACCGATAATTGATTTCAGATTCTTTGATTGCTTCCTCGGCGCTCTTGCGATCGCTCACATCGAGCGTCACCCCGCGCAAACCGATGACTTTGCCGGCCATGTCTTTAACCGGACTTAAGTAGCTTTCGGTCCAAACGACACGGCCGTCTTTTGCTCGCCAGCGGAACTCGGTGACCCCCTCTTCGCCGGTTTCCACCACCCGTTGACTGTCATGTTGGACTCGGTCACGGTCGCGCTCATCCATAATCGTTAAGCCAAAGCCCGGCGGACTCGCCAGCCATTCGTCCGGCGTGTACCCCAACATCTTTTCGACGTAACCACTGATGTAGGAAGTCTTACGCTCCTTCGTGGGCGGATCGATCAGTGTTTCCCAAACCACACCCGGGACGTTCGACGCGATTTCTTCCAGCCGCCGATGCGCTTTTGCGGAAGTTGCGGCGAGCCGTCGACTCTCTGCCTCGGCGCGGCGGCGATTAATTTGAGTGAGATACAGACGGGCGATCAGGGCTGCTTCGATGAGCAGGGCGGCAATGATCGCAAGCATGTACCACTTGTACTGCTCCCAAAAAGTCGGAACGCGAAACTGAACGAGGCTGCCGGCAGGTAACGGTCGCTTATCGAGTTGCCAGCGCTGAAGCTCGCGCCAGTCAAACATCGTCACGTTTGGAATCGTTTCCGGACGGATCTCCTGAGGCGATTCGCCATTCAGCACGCGGAGCACGACTTCGCCAGTACGGTGTCCCAGCGCCTCGAAGTTAATCAGACTGCCGCCGACGATTCCTGATCCCAGATATGTTTCCGAAATTCCATAGACAGGCGCCGCAGAGACAGGGGCGAACAAAGTCAGCGCCTCCGGGCCGGAAAAGCTGCTGCCCCGGCGATCGAGAAAGAACGAGACGTAAAGGACGACGGTCTGTTTTGGCAGCGTCGAGACCTTCTGCTTCAGCTCGTCCATCGTGACGTCGTCTACATAATCGAACTGGAGTTTGTCCTCGTAGCGGCGCAACTGATTCTGCGCTTCCTGCTTAAGGAATTTGTCCTGTCCCGAATTGCCGGTGACCACCACCACGCGTTTAGTCTCGGGCTGTAAGGTCAGCGCCGTGTCGAGGGTGTTCGCGATATCCAGCTTGGCCCAAACTCCGGTTGCTCGCGGCCACATGTCGCGCACTGTCTGTTCATTTTCATCGTGGAAGTAAAAGACCTTAGGCGTCCTGGTGAACATCGAATTGTGGGTTAGTAGAACCTTAAGGGCGGGCGCGCCGAGGGCTATTACGATGTCGAATTGTTCTCCATCGTATTTGCGTTCCAGGTACTTGAGCATTTCATCCTGGTACTTTTCGATTGAGATTCTGGTGTTCTCCTGAAACTCATAAAAGAACTCGTCGCGATCCGGAGTGCCGGCCGTAATTGTCGAGCGCATCGACTGGACGAACAACATCAGCGCGGGCCGATTCAGATCGTAGGAGGTGATGACCAGGATACGTCTGGTTTTTGAGTCGGCAGCTCCAGGAGGAACGAAACAAAAGAAGACTGCGCAAAGAAATGTCACGGAGAAAATGCGGCAAACCAGATTGCGATTAGCAATTCCGGCCCAAACTCGCGGAGTTTTCCGAGGGCGAGAACTTATTGAGGGGCGAGAGGTGTTAATGGTCTGATTGCGGAAACGCATTGTTCCACTCTAAACGCGAGACATCTTATTCTTCTCCCCGAGTGGAATGCGGCGTCGGGTACCGTATTTGGAGTACGGCGCTTTCGAACTAAAAGAAAGCGCGCGCAGATTATACGGTGTGAGTACGTTGGCGTACAGTGGGATCAGTGCTAGAATTCGCCTCCCGACATTCCCGACACCCAACCTAAGCCTGTCGTCGGCTTATGCTCTACTTTGAATTGCTTGCCCTGGCTCGAATTTTGAATGGAGGGCACTTTCCCATGGCCAAATGGTCCTTAAAAGCAAGCGAAGCTGGTCCAAACGCCGACAAACCCAGCCAGGCGAAACTAATCATTCAAGAGGCTAAGGCTTTGACCGACGCGACTAACGAACTGCGGGATCTCGGACAACGGATGGCGGAGCGATCAGATCCGGTAAAGCTGGATCCTGCTAAAACCCGCGGTGTGTAAACAAATAAGAAGTCGATAGCTTTAATCGCCTAGCCAGGTCACTGTGCCGGTCTCGAGTGAATAAATCCCGCCGACGACTTTCAGTTTTCCGTGAGCGACAAGCTCGGAGAGCACCGGCGTCGATGTCCGAAGTTGTTGGACCACGAGTTGAACATTGGCGCGGACTGCATTGGCGACTTTGTCACCAGGCACCTTACGGCTTTTCTCGACGGCCGGCTTGATGAGGTTTACCAGGGCAGCGATGTGAGCTTGAGCCCCGCCCTGCACCGCTGCGGTCACGGCGCCGCAACTCTCGTGACCCAGCACCACGAGTAAAGGAATGTGGAGATGCTCGGCGCCATATTCGAGACTCCCGATTTCTGTATCGCCCGCCACGTTTCCTGCGACCCGAACGATGAATAAATCACCCAGGCCCTGATCGAAAACTATCTCTGGCGGCACCCGTGAATCAGAACAGCTGAGAATCTCCGCGTGCGGATTCTGTCGGGTCGTAAGCTCACGCTGGCGCGCAGCAGTTTCATGAGGATGCTGATATTGATGCCGCACATGATGTTCGTTTCCTGATTTCAAGTCGGCGAGCACGCTGTCAGCGGTGATTCTCTGGTCGGCCTGATGAGCCACTCCTGGGAGCGTGGCCATCAATAGCAGCGTACCAATAGCTATTTTCAAGTAAGGCTGCATGATTAGGGCTCAGGCTTCGGCGGGTGGGTCTGCATTCAGGGTGCTGACTAGCAGATCCCACCACCGCCGATTTGAACAGAGGAGCAATTATCGTCGGCGGCCGCCGCCGCCACCCCTGAAGCCGCCGCCACCACCACCTCTGAAACCGCCGCCGCCGCCGCGATAGCTACCCGTACTGGAGG
Organism: Pyrinomonadaceae bacterium; assembly: GCA_044870975.1. Classification (GTDB taxonomy): domain Bacteria; phylum Acidobacteriota; class Blastocatellia; order Pyrinomonadales; family Pyrinomonadaceae; genus UBA11740. The sequence goes on along the minus strand of JBIOZK010000144.1, from coordinate 2,811 downwards.
GACGCGACATGTTGCTCGAAGGTCGCGAACTCTGTGAACGATTTTGATAAGTGCGCTGGTCGCGCTGACGTTGCGCGCCTTCCATGCGACTGGCGCGATCGTTTTCGAGGCCTCTGAACGTGCCGCTGTCGAGTTGACTGGGACGATTTGAAGAACCGGTGCGATCTCCGCTGCGATCGCCTCTTGCGTTATTCCCGTTCTGACGGTCCCGATTCTTGGCATTGTCGTTCAGGAAGCTGTCGCGGCGACTGTCGCGTTGGCTGGGAGCGCCGTCAGGTCTTTCCACGTTATTCCAATTGCCGTTCTCGAATTTGCTCCAGTTGCCGTTGGCATCGCGACGATAAGCATTGCCATCCCGGCCGGCATAAACGTTGTCGCCCTGTTTGCCGACAAAACCTTCGCCGCGCTTATTAACCAGAGTGCCGCCGCCGCTGCCGCGGGTGACGCGAGTGGTGTTGCCGGCGCTGTTGGTGAAGCGCTTGGTGCTGGCCCAGTCGTCGCCGCGCTGAACTTGCGTCGATCCCCAACTACCGTAAACGCCCGAACCCTGGCGCGTCTGCGCATAGGTTCCCGTGCGTGGGTTGTAAGCCTGCGCCGCGCCGCGAGCGCCGTACGGTCCATACGCGAAAGCTCCACGTGCATACGTGCCGGTGCTCGGATTGTAACGAGCGCCGAATCCAGCTCCGCCATAGGGTCCATAAATTCGACCAGCCGTTCCGTAGATGCCGGTGTATGGGTTGTACCAGGCGCCATAGCCGTAGGTGCGCCAGTAAGGGTAATAGCCGGGATAGTAACCGCCATACCAGTAGTAAGGCGGGTAGTACCAACCCGTTCCCCACATGGCACAGCCCCAACCGATCATCATACCGGTATAACCTGCGGTCGCCGCATAGGTGATCCAATCGTCACTGTCGCTATCGTCCTTTTCGATGGTGACGTAGGTAACGTCATGAACCGGTGAGCTGGGTGGAATCTGATAAATCTCAGCCGGAATTGAAGTCGCGGGATGCCATTCACCAGCCGGGCCGGAGGCGACGAACCAGACACCCTGATAACACAGGTAGTACTCGGCGCCGGCTTTGATGATTTCCTTATCGGTGTTGACGGCGCGCTCTAAAGAAGTACCTTGAATCGCTTCGAATTTTGGCTCGCCCTGGTAGATGACTTCGGGCGCCTTGATCTCTTTTCTGTTAACTCGAGCGATTTGCGGCACCTGCGCCAGCAGTACGGCCTCGGCAGCCTGATTTGTACCCGGCACTGACGCGAGCACGCGCGAACGCGGGTGTTCGAGCGAGATCTTCTTGAAGTCTTCCGGCAGTGTAGGCGTCGCGAAATTCCAGCTTGAGTTCAGATTAGGGGCAGTGAACCAGCGGCCGGCCACCAGGTAATAGAATGCGCCGTTCTCGCCCATACGGAACAAGTCGCTTTCTGTATTGCTGACCCAAAGCAGCCCTGTGCCTGGAACGGGCACGTACTTCGGCTCGCCCTGAATAGCGATCAACTCAGACGGCTTGGTGCTGTAGTAGACGTGAGGTACAGCCGTGATCGGCTTACCCGGCAGATTTAAAACGACATCCTTCCAATTATCGTCAGCCGGAAGTTTTCGGAAGCTCTCCGGTAGTTTCCCGGCCGGCGTCCACGGGCCGTTTAAATTGGCGGCCTTCAACCACGATGCATCATCACGAAGATAGTAGGTATTCGTCGGCGGATACTGCAGCACGTCCCAATTCGTATTGACGGCAAATTTCAAATCGTTGTCTTTGATGGGACTCCAGATCACATCGCCGTCAAAGTTCAGCATGATGGCCGAACCCTTGCTGACAAATACGAGCGGAGGATCAGACTTGAGACCCTCGACGTTCTTAGGTGTGATCAGACTCTTATCGACTTGAGCAATAACGCGATCCAAAGGAATGATGCGGTCGTCGTCGGGAATGATCTTTTCGACTTCGGTGACGATTTCCTGAACCGTCTCCTTCGGCAGGGTCTGGAAATTGGTCTCGGTGACTTTGACGGTAGCGAACTTCACCATTCGTTCTGTCAAAGCGACTGAGGTATCAGCTTCGAGCTTAATGGTTCCGAGTTCCGGCTTGGGCGCCTCCTTCTTGGTGTAGGAAACCGCGGCCATTGCCACCAGGCGCTTTTGGGCGTCCCAACTTTGGACCTGGGGTTGAAAGATCACCATTTGCGCCTCGCTCGGCAGAGCGTAAGCGCGCGGCCACACGTCACTTATTTGCGAAGTGCGTTTGGCGTTGGCGGCTGGTCGCGTTACCTGGCTTGAACCGCGCGGGGGCAAAACCAGTGAAAAAGCGACGATGAGAACGAGTAAGACCGAAGATAGGATGCGCTTCATGGCGACGTTGTCCTCCCAAGACAGAGTTCAGAACACATAAAAATCGGAGAGACTTCAGGCTGATCTTAGGCGTGAGACCGGATTGGGATAACTGTCAGATTTGACAGGGGTGGTGTCAGAACCGGGAGCGGTAGCGACCGGATCAAGTGACGAGTGACCAGTGACGAGTGACGAGTGACGAGTGACCAGCGACTAGTGACGAGTGACCAGTGACGACCAGTGACAAGCGACCAGTCACTAGTCACTAGTCACTGGTCGCTTGATCCGGTCGCTACCGCTCCCGGTTCTGACCCTACGGCGTAACGGTTCGAGCCAAAGCCGGTTCAGCTGCTTCTTCCGGACCGCTTTCCGCCACTAACGAGCGATGCGCCACGCCGGCTATCGCCGCACCAACCAGGGGCGCGAGCCAGAAAAGCCAAAGCTGCTTGATCGCCCAGCCACCGACAAACAGTGCCGGT
>JBIOZK010000143.1:0-22981 GCA_044870975.1 Pyrinomonadaceae bacterium | reverse complement strand
GGCATTCACAGCGTCCGGTTTTATTTGCAGCGCTCTGGCGAGATGATCGCGCGCCGCTGGATCTTTCTTCTGATAGAGAACAATTCCCAAACCCGTTTCGGCCTCGGAAGAATCAGGATGCTCCTTGACCAATCGTTTTAGCAGCGCCAGAGCGGAATCGTAATCGCCCTTCATCGCCAGCAGTTGGCCCAACTTCAACTGGGCGCCGAGGTTTTCCGGATCATAGGCCAGCACCTGATCATATTCTCGGGCCGCGTCGGCGAGCCTGCCGGTCTTCATATAGGCATTCGCCAAATTAATGTGCGCCTGTAAGTACGACGGCTGCAGCCCGATGGCCGTCTCGTAATAATCAGATGCGATCCGGGCGTAGCCTTTTTCATCATTCAAGACTCCGAGGTTAAGCCAAAGGACGGCGCTTTTTGGTGACGTGCGGAGTGAGGTCTGGTAAAGCTCGGACTCAGACGACCAGGCCTGAACGCGGTTGCGCAACGGAATGATAGACAGCCCCGTCCAAACTGCTAAAACGAGAACGGTGCTCCAGCGCGGCCAACGCATTCTTGATATGACCGCGGCGAGAATTGCGGTGATGGCGAGCACGATTCCGATTGAAGCCGCATAGACATAGCGCTCGGCCACCGATTGGTAAAGCTTCAGAATTTGCGCGAACGGCGCGAGGGCAATCGCAGCGCCCACCAGCCCGGCCCCGAACAACGGCACGTAACGGCGAAGCCAAAGGGCAACCGCCGCGAGTCCCGCGAGGGTCATCCAGGCCGCGAAGTAGATCCATGAGCGGAAAGTTAAATCGATTAAGTCGGTCGAACGCTCCATGCTCATCGACGGCGGGTAGATGCACCACCAGAAATACCTGGCGACACTCGCGGGCCCCAGCAAGAGAATCTCCGCGAAAGAATGAAAAGACACAGATGGCTGATGGAAAACCGCCGTGCGGAGCACGAAATAAGCGGCGACAGGAATCGAAACAGCGACAACAACACTTAACGTCGATCGCCATCGCACGGTCCCTGTGCTGCTCCAGCAAACCGCGATTACTGCGAGCAGCGGTCCTGTGATTCCGGCTTCGTGACTTAGTAACGCGCCGCCGGAGCTGAGGGCCATTAGCCACAAGTATTTCCAGCTACGACGCTCGGAATATTTCAAGGCACCGAACACATTGAGGAGGATGAAAAAAGTGGCCAAAGACATCGCGCGGCCGGAGATCCAAGCCACGACCTCGGTGTGAATCGGCAAGCTTAACCACGCCAGCGCGGCCATCAACGGCAAATACCCGGTGAACCACCGCCGGAGGATCAGGAAAACCAGAATTCCGTTCAGTGCATGGATCAGAATATTAGTGGCATGAAAGAATTGCGGATTCCTTCCGGAGATTTTGTTGTCCATCGCGAGGCTCAGCCAGAATAGTGGCCGGTAGAACGAGCCGGGTTGCGGTCCGAATGCCCGATCGAAGGCTTGTGGCTGGCGAAAATAAACCAGCGACGCGCGAGGACCATCGATGTCCTTGTTCTTAACGATTTGCGAGTCGTCGTCATACAGGAACGGATTCGCCAGGGCAGGGAAGTAGAGGATGGTCGTCCACAACAAGAGCACCAGGTACGGCAGGACTGGTCGAATCTGCATCGCGGGATTATGCGTAAACGGTTTGGGTGTGTCGAGTTTCACGACAGCACCATCGCCGCTCATTCAAATCGCCCACAATTGAGCGTAAAATTTGGCAAAAGCTCTGAAACAGCACAAGTGACTAGAGACAACTGATGAGCGGGAAAGGTGGGACTCTATCATGGTCAAGGAAATGATTGACGGGAGCTTTCGGCAGACTAATCTGCAAAACGAATCGGCTGAATATCTAGTCAAACGCGAGGAAGTGCGGCAGGCGGAGATTGATTTGATGCGGGCGCGTGAACGCGTGGCCGAACTACGCCGCGCTCTGCCTGAAGGCGCGGCACTTAAAGACTACGAGTTTCTCGAAGGTCCTCCGTCTCTCGCAGAAGGTGATGATCCGGTTACCAGGGTTCTTTTGAGCGAATTATTCGCGGCGCCTGATCGTGCGCTGGTGATTTATCACTTCATGTTCGGCAAGAAGCAGATCACGGCCTGCCCGATGTGCACAGCCTGGATCGACGGTTATAACGGTATCGCGCATCACGTCGCGCAAAATGTGGACCTGGCTATCGTGGCGGCGGCCGAACCCGCCGCGCTGCGAGCGTTTGCGCGGGCGCGAGGTTGGGAGAAACTGCGTCTGCTTTCTGCCGGCGACAGCACGTTCAAATATGATCTCGGCAGCGAAGATAAGGAAGGGAATCAGGATTCGACGATTTCGGTTTTCACTCAGGACAGTGAAGGCACGATTCGTCATTTCTATAGTGGGCATCCCTGGCTGGATCCGAAAATCAAAGAGCGCGGCATTGATGAAATGAGTCCGATTTGGAATCTATTGGATTTGACGCCGCAAGGCCGGGGGAAGTTCTACACATCACTGGACTACGGCACGAAGGTACAAATTGCGCGACCGTAGGGTCTGCCCGCCAAAGCGCGGCTTTGGCAGTAATTCTGCTTCGTGCCCGTCAATTGAGGGCCTGGACTATTTCTTCGTCTTAATCGCGTCGAGCTTCTCCAGCATTTTGCGGGCTTCGTCGGCTTCCTTGCTCTGCGGATATCTCCGAAGAATTTCGCGTAGCGCCGCGCCGTCATAATGAAACGTCTTCGTCGACTCGTCGAAGACAAACTTCACTCCCTGGCGGTTATAGCGATCGAGGCCGTTGTAGTTTAGGAAGTAGCTGAAAAGCGGCGCCCCGTTTTCAGGTATCTCATTGCGAGTAAATTGACGTTGGGCCGAGCGCGCCAATTGTTCAGCGGCTTCCTCTGCGGCTCGGCCGTATAGTAGCAGGACGGTTGGTCTGAGCGGGGACCGCGGGAAGGTGTCGAGGAAGATTTTGGCGCGGGCGACTCTTTCAAATTCATCGGGGCCACTGATCAAACGAAGCAGTCGCTGGTCGTCATTCGGCCGCCAACCGGCGACGACGGCCTCACTTTGCAGCCATCCTAATGTACGACTGTTGATGGCCACGCGGTGATAGATTAGGCCATCATTGGTTCGCTGACTGCTGCGGACTGAAACCATGCGGCCGCGACCAAGCCGGCGCAGCAGGGTTGCATTGGGACTCGGGGCGGTGCGCAGGGCGGCCAAACGCGCATCCACGACCACGGCGATGCGGCCGCCGGGCGGAACGCGCCGCTGTTGAGCATGACCATTTGAAACGCTCAAGAGTAAAACGGCAGCGGCGAATACGCGCGCGGAGTTTAACCAGTCGAGCTTCTTAGACCGAACACCTGCGGACATGGGGTTCCTCCTTTACCAGGATGTGAGCGAGGGTCCGTAATTAAAGCGGGCGCATTATGTTGGGACGACTTAGATTAGTCAACAATCTCTAAATCATACAAGGGCAAGTCTTCTATTCGTGGTTGTTGTCGGTTTCAGCTAAACTTGAATACTAATGCAGTTCTCCGGCTATTTTCGATTCACTTCCTACGCGACAGTAGCTGCCGCCGCTCTGGCTCTGTTTGTTGCCGGTGGCGTGAATTTTTGGCTGCTGGCAATTTTTGCGTTGGTGATGCTTCTCGCTTTCAAGCTGGAGGGCTCGCGTTGGCAGTTAAGCGAACGGGTCGCATTGGCAACCATTTTGTCTTCAGTTCCGGTTTTCTATCTTGATTGGCGTGTCCTTACGCCCTATTTGGATATTCAATATCTGGAGAACGGACAACGCACCAGTCCGGAAGTTGCAATTCTTTCACATCTGATTCTGTTTCTATCGGCGGTGAAGTTGCTTCAACGGAAAGTGGATCGTGACTGGTTTTTCCTCTACCTGATCTCATTTTTCACGGTCCTATTGGCGGCCGGCCTCACCGCCAAACCGGTTTTCCTGGCGGTGCTGCTCCTTTATCTTCTCTGCGCGCTATCAACCGTTATCGCGTTTGAGATCCAGAAAGCGCGTCGAAAGGTAACGGCGACACAGACGCGTCTGCTGGTTCCGCCCGATTCCACTTTGTTTCAGAAGCTGCCGATGCGTTTGTGGCGTCGCAGATATCTTGAAACCAGACGACTGCCGCTGGTCTCGGTAGGTTTGTTGGTGATGATTGTGCTGCTGGCGCTGCCGTTCTTTCTGATTGCGCCGCGCACCTCGTCCAGCGCGCTGAGGCGCGGCGGCAAAGGTGTATCGGGGTTCATTGGATTTTCCGACAACGTTACGCTCGGGCAGATTGGCGAGCTCAAGGCGAGTGATGAAATTTTCATGCACGTACGCATCGATAGTCTCGGCGGCGGACGAGCAGCAGATTTGCGTTGGCGGGGCGTCGCGCTGGATGAATTTAACGGTAGAGGCTGGAAAAACTCGAGCATCAACCGCGCGGAAAGGCGGGTAAGTGACAGCGGCTTCTTCAGGCTTGGCACGCTGGGGGCCACGGAAGACGTCGCGCGGCTGACCTCGCAGACCTTCATTATCGAACCTGTCGACACTCCGGTGGTGTTTGCGGCGCCCAGGGTAGTTGCGCTGCAAGCCGAGTTACGCGCGATCAACGTCGATTCCGAAAACAGTTTGCGTGCTGGATACCATCTCGACAAACGGTTTGTTTACAAGGCCTATTCCGACATGGCGCATCCTGGCGCCGAGGTGCTTCGCTCAGATCCGATGCGATACGCTCCAGATGCGCGTCGTTATCTCGAGTTTCCTGTAAATCTCGATCAGCGGATTCGGCGGCTGACCCGTGATGTGATTGAAAGAAACGGTGCGCAGACGGGCTATGACAAGGCGCGGGTGATTGAATCTTACCTGCGTGACAATTACGGTTACACCCTGGAGATGAAAGCGGGCGGCGCCGATCCCCTGGCGGATTTCCTTTTAAATGTGAAGCAGGGTCATTGTGAATACTTCGCCACGGCGATGGCGGTGATGTTGCGCACGCAGGGCATCGCCACTCGGGTCGTCAACGGCTTCCTTCCCGGTGAATACAATACTGCGGCCGGCGCCTTCACGGTGCGCCAGAGCGACGCGCATTCGTGGGTGGAAGTTTATTTTCCGCAGACGAATTCATGGGTGACATTCGATCCGACTCCGCCAGCAGGTCGTACCGGCCGCGAGCGCAGCGGATTTTCAGGCGCCTTGAGTAAATATTCTGAAGCGCTGGACCTGCTGTGGTTTCAGTATGTCGTTGGTTATGACAAGCAGGAACAGCGGACGCTGATCACCTCTTTGCGCAACGGATTGGTCGATGCGCGGAGTCTTTCCGGGTTGGTTCTCGAGAAAACGCGCAAGACTTTGTCGTCTTCGAAAGGATGGGCCGTGGTTACGGCCGCCACAATAATCGTTGCTCTGCTGATCTTTTTCGCGTTTCGCGTGAAAAAGTTTGGCTGGTCACAAGGCCTAATGGTTTGGACCAGTACATTCGAAGCTGAAACCAGCAAAGTCGAATTCTACGAAAGGCTGCTGCGATTGCTGGAGAGACAAGGTTTCAAGCGCGACGCTCATCAGACGCCCCTGGAGTTTGCCGCGGCGTTGCCCATGCCAGAGGCGCTAATGGTGACCAAAATCTACAATCGGGTACGCTTCGGTGGAACTGCGCCAACAGGTGACGAGCTTGAGGCTATTCGTTCCATTACGCGTCGATTAGAGCGGGGAATTAGTGCACAGCATGAAGCGTAATTGCTTAGTTGCGACCCGGGCATTATCAGCGTCAGTGCTCCTGGCCTGTATGACTGCTGTTGTTGCGGCTCAGCAAATAGCGGAACCTGAACGGAGTACTGTTCTAGTGTCGGCGGCGAAAGCGTATTACAACGCAAGGCAGTTGGGGCTTCGCGAATTTGCTTGCGTCGCACAACCTGATTGGACACTGCTGGTAGGATCGGCCTCTGATAGCGCTGCAGGACTGAAGCTTCTGAAGGCGCAGCACTATTACCTCAAGCTTAACGTCGATGACCAGGTGGAATTAACACACAAGTCAGATTTCGTTCCGCCGAAGGAGTTCGAAAAAGACTTGAAAGACCTTTTCACCGGCATACAGGAAATGACGACCGGGTTTTTCGCGGTTTGGTCAGCATTCGCGTTACGTAATCCATTTCCTGAGCCAGCAAGCAAGTGTGAGGTTCTGTCATCGGCAAGCGGATATGAGGTTCGTTGCGATGAGCCTTCGAGCAAAACCGTCACGCTCTTGACCAGGGATTTTAGCATCACGGAAATTAGAGCGAAGCTGCTTAATACGACGGTTGTCATGCGTCCGGTTTTTAACAAGACGCCACAGGGGTTCATCCTCGCCGCTTATGATTCCGATGCTGACATGCCGGACGGCAGCAAGGTGAAGAGTCACGTCGAGGTTGTTTACGACGCGCAAGCGGCGTATCGCCTACCCAGTAGAATCAAACTCGATGGCAACATGGGTGGCCAGAAGGCGAAGATTGATCTCATCCTGGACGGCTATCAAATAACGAAGAAGTAATTACGAATATCGTCTGAGCTTTTATATGAAAAAAGTAGGATTTATCAGTCTGGGCTGTCCCAAGAACCTCGTCGATAGCGAGGTGATGATGGGGCAACTCAAGCAAAGTGGTTATCAAATCACGGCGGATGCCGAAGATGCCGACACCGTGGTTGTAAACACGTGCGGCTTTATCGACTCGGCCAAGAAAGAATCCGTAGAAGCGATTCTGGAAGCGGCGCGCCTGAAAACTGAAGGTAAAGCGACACGGTTGATCGTCGCCGGCTGTTTGGTTGAGCGCTATCGCGACGAATTGAAAGCGGAGATGCCGGAAGTCGATGCGTTCATCGGCACCAGCCAGATCACTGAAATTCTCAGTGTCTGTGACCCGAAGACGAACACGCGATCGTTGCCGGTGCTGCCGCTGGGGAACCAATCAGCCACTTATCTCTATGATGAATCAACGCCGCGCCTGCTGGCCACGCCAGGCCACTACGCCTTCATCAAGATTGCCGAAGGATGCGATCGGCCCTGCGCGTTCTGCTTCATCCCGCAGATGCGCGGACACTTTCGTAGCCGGCGGTTCGGATCGATTGTGGCGGAAGCACATCAGCTCGCCGAAGAGGGTGTGAAGGAATTGATCCTGGTGGCGCAGGACTCGTCACGATACGGCGAGGATCTGGGCAAGCAGGACGCGCTTGCACATCTATTGCGCGAGTTGTCGCACACCGACGGCCTCGAATGGGTGCGCGTGATGTACACGTATCCCACGCACATCAGCGATGGTTTTCTCGACGTGCTGGCGGAAGAACCAAGGGCGGTGAAGTATCTCGACATGCCTTTGCAGCACGCGTCTCAGAATGTTTTGAAGCTCATGAAGCGCGGCGGTAATCGTGCTTCGCTTGAACGATTGATTGCTCGCGTACGTGAACGCGTGCCGGGAATCGCGGTGCGCACGACCTTTATTACCGGGTTTCCGGGTGAGACTGAAGCAGACTTCAACGAACTTGTTGAGTTTGTGAAGAATGTAGAATTCGATCGCGTTGGCGTCTTCACCTATTCCGATGAAGAGGGCACGCCGGCTTTCGACCTGCCGAACAAGGTCGATCCAAAAATTGCCCGTCGTCGTCGCGATCGATTAATGAAGCTGCAGGCGAAGATCGCGAAACGAAAGCATCAACAGCTGATCGGTAAAACCGTCCGGGTTCTGTTTGAAGGTGAATCGAACGAAAGCGAATTGCTCTGGCAGGGACGGATGGAAACGCAGGCGCCCGACATCGACGGCTGCGTTTTGATCAATGACGCACCTGACGGTTTCGCTCCCGCCCCCGGCGACGTGGTTAACGTCCTGATTACAGAAGCACTCGATTACGATATGCTAGGCCGCGTCGTTGCCTGACCAAAGACCGATGACAAGACGATTGTTCACAATTGGATTCACTCTCTGTCTGCTGGGAGCGTTTGCGTCCCGGACTCGGGCGCAAGAGCAAAATCCCGATTGGATCGAACTCTCGCCCGCCGGTGAATCGTTCCGCCTCGAGATGCCGAACCAGCCCAGGATCGATATCGATAGTGTGAGTGCCCTCAGCAGTAACCGATATACCGCGCTCACGGGCGCCGCCACTTACACACTCTGGTCGATAAAGAACCCGGACTATAAATCCGACCAGGATACAGATGCGTACCTTGACACGACGGCTGAATACCTTTGGAAGAAATTGCTGTTGCCTGAGCGCGAAAAGCTGAACGACAAAGATCGTCAGTTGGCGCGTATGTGGTATATCAAAGAGCTGCCGCCGGAGGGGCTTCCGGGACGTGAGTACTCGCTCATCATGGGCCTCGACATTGGCACCACCAGACTCTTTGTTGCGCGCGAGCACATGTACATCATGCTGGTGATGCAACATCCGGGGCGCGATTGCCCAAGCGAACGGTTCTTTACGTCCTTCCGAGCCACTTCAATAACGTCGCCAAGTTCTCCCATTAAGCCCTCAAACGATTTCAGCGCCGTTTCCGCGGCTGGCGCCGGCACTGCCGCTGACGACCAGATCTTCAGCGGCCGCGAAGTTACTTCAAAAGTGCGTGTGTTGGAAAAGCCTGAACCAACCTATACCGAAAGCGCGCGAATGTTCGGCGTTACGGGAACCGTTGTGATCCGGTGCGTATTTTCCAAGAACGGAGAAGTAACCAACCTGCACGTGATGCGCAAACTCCCGCACGGTCTGACGCAAAGAGCGATCGACGCAGGGCGTAGCATTCGATTCACTCCGGCCACAAAAGACGGACTGCCAGTATCGATGTGGATGGAGCTGCAATACAACTTCAACCTTTATTAATTGGCGAATCTTCAGCCGGCCATGGCAGCTATTAAAGAATCAAGCGATGAGTTGAATCCGGCGATCGATATGCCCGCGAGTAAGATTCCACCGCCGACGCGTAAGCGAGGTTTCGCTGATTATGTCGCGCTGGCGGTCGCTACTTGCGGCGTCGGTTATTTCCCGATTGCGCCAGGGACGCTCGGAGCGCTGGTCGGCGTCGGGCTCTACCTGGCGATCTGGGGCAGACTCTATCAACTGTTGGAGCTCAATGCGGTTCGCGGCCATCTCAATCTGCTTTACATTTTCACGCCCCTCATGGCTGCGATGCTACTGCTGATATTCCTCGTGAGCATCGCCGGCACCTGGGCATCGACCCGCGCGGAAAAGCTGCTGCAGAAGAAGGACCCTTCGGTGGTGGTGATTGATGAAGTGGCGGGACAGATGATCGCTTTGCTCAGCGGTCCGTTCTGGCTGCCGACGTGGTGGAGTATCTTAACGGCATTCATTCTCTTTCGACTGTTTGATATTTGGAAGCCTTATCCGATTCGCCGCTTCGAAGCGCTTGAATCGGGATTAGGCATCATGGCCGACGACCTCGTCGCCGGTGTTTACGCCCTCGTGGTGAACTCACTTTTGATTTCAGGATACTTGCTCTTAACCGCGGGTCGTTAGTATTCAGGAAACACACATGGATAAAGAAAAAGATTTGCAGGATCGCCAGGACGACGCGACCGATGACGCTACTTTGGATGAGATTGAGCAGGACGAGAACGTCGCCGACACTGACATCGACGCGCCCGCACCCGACCCTGATGAGGGCGGAGGGCGGGACGGCGATTCCAATGTTGATGGAGTCGTATAGAGTCGCGACGTTCGATCTCAGGAAGCGTCTGCCGAGTCGCCACGCGGCGGCTCCTTGGTTTTTCCTGAACCGATCCAGCCCGCCCGCCAGAATAGCCCCAGCATCACCACGGCCACGGTTACCATAATGCCCCACGCCGCAAAATAGCCGTATTCTTTTTTCAGCTCGGGCATGTATTCGAAGTTCATGCCGTAGACGCCGGCGATGAACGTCAAAGGCAGCATCACTGCTGAGAAGATCGTCAGCACCTTCATGATTTCGTTCATGCGATTGCCGACGACCGACATGTACGCATCCAACGCTCCGCTCAGCAGATCGCGATAGCTCTCAGCCATGTCGGTGACGCGCATGATGTGATCGTAGATGTCGCGGTAGAACGGCAGCAGCGCCGCCGGAATCAATGAGAATTCGCCGCGGCTCGTTCGCAGAATCACCTCGCGTTGGCGGCCCGTGATGCGTCGCAGGCGCAGCACGCCGCGTTTCAAATCCATAATCTGTTCCAGGATGGCCTTGTTCGGCCGGCTCATCGTAAAGATATCGTCTTCAAGCTGGGCGATGCGCTCATCAAAATCGTCCAGCACCGGCGAGTAGTAATCAACAATTTGATCGAGAATCTGATGCAGCAGGAACGCGGCGCCCCGCTGGCAAACCACCGGGCTGGTGCTGAGCAGCTTCCTCACATTGTTGATGCTGCGAAACACGTCGTGGTGATAAGTGATCACGTAGTTGGCACCAAGAAACGCGTCCAGTTCAATGGTATTAAAGTGATCAGGGCTGGTATCGGCCTGTACTCCATGGACGATGAAGTAAAGATAACCGGGAAATTCTTCAACCTTAGGATAGTTGCGTGTCTCACGACAGTCTTCGACTGTCAGCGGGTGAAAATGAAAGACGTTCAGCAGCGTTTGGTCGTCGGCGTCAGTCGGCTTGTCCATGTCGACCCAAATGACCGCTTTTTGATCTTTAAGTAATTCAGGGAGTTGCTCGACCGTAAATCCTGTTTCAATTTTTTCGGCGCCTTCGCGATAGACGATTATCTCCATTCGTTCTCCTACACCAGGCTTGACTCGACGCAAATTCGTGAGACTGTTACCATATCGACCTTTCACCAGGCAAGCATCAAGTACCTCTGAATGCCCATAAAAATATTTATCTCTGATGATGTCAGCGAAAGCGGACTCGAGCCGCTGCGCTCGGCCGCATTCGAAATTGATAAGCGGACGGGCTTGAATCCCGACGAGCTTTCCCAGGTGCTGACGAGCTACGACGGTCTGATCGTCCGCAGCGAAACTAAGGTCACCGCCGCGCTAATGGATGCTGCCAAGAACCTGCGGGTGATTGGCCGCGCGGGGGTTGGCGTTGACAACATCGACGTGCCGGCAGCGACCGCACGTGGCATTGTCGTGATGAATGCGCCGGACGGCAACACGATCACAACCGCGGAGCATACCATTGCGTTGCTGGTCGCGTTAGCGCGTCGCGTCCCGCAGGCCAACCAAAGTCTGAAAGCAGGCAAATGGGAAAGAAAGACCTTCATCGGTACCGAGCTGCAGGGCAAGACATTGGGAGTTATCGGCCTCGGGCGAATTGGTCGCGTAGTCGCCAAACGCGCGCTCGGTTTGGGCATGAAGGTCGTCGCTTTCGATCCGTTTGTCGTGGCCGACTCAGCCCGCGACGCCGAAATTGAATTGTGTTTGATGGACGACGTGCTGGCTCGAGCTGACTTTCTGACCGTGCACACGCCGTTGACCGCCGAAACCCGCGGCATCATCGGAGAAGCTGCATTCGCAAAGATGAAGCGAGGTGTTCGCATTATTAACTGCGCTCGGGGTGGTTTGATTGATGAAAACGAGCTTTACCGGGCGATTAAGGATGGCAAGGTTGCGGGCGCGGCGCTGGATGTTTTTGAGCGCGAGCCGCCACCAAACGATCATCCGCTACTGCAAATGGATGAAGTGATCGCGACGCCGCATCTGGGCGCTTCCACGACTGAGGCTCAAGAAGGAGTGGCTTTGACGGTGGCTGAGCAGATGCGCGACTTCTTCCTCACCGGCGCATTGCGCGGCGCGGTTAACCTGCCGGCCGTCGATCCAAAACAGTTGACGATCCTGCAGCCGTATCTATCGCTGGCTGAAAGTCTCGGCCGATTTCATGCGCAACTGACCGACAGCGCCATTCGCGAAATCCGTCTCGAGTTTGCCGGTGAGTTGGTCGATATCGACGCCGCTCCGGTAACGCGCGCATTTGTCTCGGGCCTGCTGCGCAACGTCAGCGCGCGGGTCAACGCCGTCAATGCTTTCCTGATTGCCGACGAGCGCGGAATAAAGGTCACGAGTTCATACACACGTGGATCGAATGCGGCATCCGCGATTAGAACGGCGGTCATCTCCAGTGCGGGCGAACAAACCGCGTCCGGATCGGTTTTCACGACTGCCGAAGGCTATCGCGAAGGCCGCATCACGCGCATCAACGGTTTTCGCATTGAAGCAGTGCCGCGCGGCTTCATGCTCGTATTGCACAACCGCGATGTCCCGGGTGTGATTGGACGAGTTGGAACCATTCTCGGTGAAGCCGGAATCAATATCAGTGCTTTTCATCTCGGCCGCCGCGAAAGGGGCGGGGAAGCGATGGCCGTCATTGAAGTTGATGCGCGGCTGGACGAGGAAACGATCAACTCGCTGCGCAATTCCGAAGGTGTCCTGACAGCTCAACAGATCGAACTCTAGACATCTTCACAACTTTTTACATTTGAGACTCGATTCAAGGCCCTGGCTGCGATAAACTCCCGCAGCTTTCTCAAGCCAGACATGAACGAATCCCGATCATCTCAAAGCGCTGTACCGCTGGGTTCCGGTCCGGTTGATCCCGGTCCGATACAACAGCGCCGGCGAATTGATTCCATCGATCTCCTGCGCGGCATCGTGATGGTGATCATGATGCTGGATCACACGCGCGACTTTGTGCATTCGGGCGGCTTCCAGTTCGATCCGACTGATCTCACCAAAACTACTACGGCGATCTTCCTGACGCGCTGGATTACACACTACTGTGCGCCGATATTTGTTTTTCTGGCCGGCACTGGCGCCTATCTGCAATTCGCGCGTGGCAAGAGCAAACGGGAGTTATCAAAGTTCCTGCTGACTCGCGGCCTTTGGTTGATCTTCCTCGAGCTAACGGTGGTTCGCTTCGGGGTCTTCTTCAATCTTGACTATCGCTTCTTCGGATTCCTTCAGGTGATCTGGGTTATCGGGCTCTCGATGATCATCATGGCGGCGCTGATTCATCTGCCGCTGCGGGTGGTGGGAGCGTTTGGCGTGTTGATGATCTTTCTTCACAACCTGCTCGATCGCTTTCAGGTGCAGGGATGGCGGGGACCGGAAAGTCCCATGCCGAGTTCGTTAGCAAAACTCTGGATGGTGCTGCATCAACCATTCTCGGTTTTCCCGGTCCTGCCGGTTATGAGTCCGGTGGTAGCCGTCGTGTACAACCTGATTCCCTGGCTCGGCGTGATGGCTGCCGGTTATGCCTTCGGCCGCATCTACCAGTTCGATGCGGCGCGTCGCCGGCGGTGGTTGGTGGCGATGGGTGGCGCGGCGACGGTGCTGTTCATCGCGCTCAGGGCAATCAATATCTACGGCGATCCGGCGCGATGGTCCGGCCAAAAGAATGCGGTCTTCACGGTTCTCTCGTTCATCAATACCACGAAATATCCACCCTCGCTGCTTTTCCTTTTGATGACTTTGGGACCGGCGATGCTCCTGCTGGCGTTGTTTGAATCGGACATTAACCTGCCGGGACCATTGCGTAATCCATTCGTCACGTTTGGTCGGGTACCGCTTTTCTTCTACTTCCTGCAATGGTACGTGGCGCACGGGTTGGCGATCGTGATCGGACTGATCGCAGGCCAGACGGTCGCCTGGCAGTGGGCGAGTCCCATAACCAGGTTCACCCAGCCCCCGCTGACGGGAATTGGTTTTCCGCTTTGGGTCGTCTATCTCTGCTGGATTGGCGGCGTGCTGCTGATTTATCCGCTCTGCAAGTGGTTCGCCGGCGTCAAAGCACGGCGGCGCGATTGGTGGCTCTCGTACCTGTAAGCCGCAGTCCTTCGGCGGCGCGAATTTATGTTAATCTCGTGCCGCTAACATCCAAAACGAAAAGGGGATTCTCCGATGCGGTTCTACACGCTGTCAGTCGCAATTTTTCTGTGTGCGCTACTCTGCTACGCTTGCGCCGACCCGGCTGCAAACAAACCCAAAGCGTCGGTGGGCGAGGCAACCACAGAAAAGACTGCGCCAAAACCAGGCGGCGAGTCGCTGACAATTTCACCGGCGAATTCAAAAATTGATTTCGAGGCCGCCAAAGTGACGCGTACCCACAAGGGTTCGTTCAAGCAGTTCACCGGCACGATCGATTTGCTGAATAGCGATCCTTTGCAGAGCGTGGTCTCAGTAACGATCGATACTCCCTCAGTGGAGACCGATGAACCTGACCTGACGAAGCATTTGCAGACGCCGGACTTCTTCGACGTGGCGAAATATCCGAAAGCGAATTTTGTCTCGACGAAGATAGATCCCAACCCCAGCGCGAATGGCGCCACGTATACGATTACCGGAAACTTCGACCTTCACGGCATTAAGAAGTCGATCAGTTTTCCGGCGAGTATCCAGGTGACACCGGTATCCGTTGCGGTCAACGCCGCGTTCAGCATCAACCGCAAGGACTTTGGCCTCGTGTATCCCGGAAAGGCCGACGACCTGATCAAGGATGGGGTCGTAATCATCCTGAACCTGAATGTTCCGCGCAAACCTTAAGGAATCGTTCGTTTTCAGACGGGCTAATGCCCGACTGGAAGGGCGGTAGCCCGCTCGTAAACGATGTTCGATTTTAGAATGCTGAACGACGCTGTAACTCACTATCACGAACTGCTGAGCGATCCAGACCTCGCGCAAGAGTCGCTGACGTTGCTCGACGAAGGTTTCGAACGGGCCAAGCTTATCTTTGGAGGCCGTCGCTTGTGTCCATACCTGCGCCCGCACTTCGTCACCGAGGACGATTTCGCGCGCGTAGTGCAAATCTGCGAAACCGTCTGGAGCGCGATTGAGAAAGTTAAGGACGCAGCCGTCGCCGATGAGTCTCTGCTGGACGAGTTGGGACTGACGTCAATTGAGCGCGAGTTGGCGAAAATCGATCCCGGCTATCGCGCGGTCTCGCCGACGGCCCGCCTCGATTCATTTCTTACCGATGAGGCTTACAGCTTTGTCGAGTTGAACGGCGAAAGTCCGGCGGGCATCGCTTATGCAGACGCCGCCTTCGAAATATTCGCACAGCTCCCGGTGATGAAGCGGTTCGCAGAACGCTACCACGTGCGCCGGTTCCATGGCCGTCCCCTCATGCTGAAAGTCCTGGTCGAGTGCTATGAAGAGTTTCTCGGCCGCAAGCCTGAGCGCCCGCCGCACATCGCCATCATCGATCTCAAGGGTATGCCGACGCAGAAAGAATTCGAATTGTTCCGCGAGTATTTCGAAGCGCAGGGCTATCCCGCGATCATCGCTTCGCCCGACGAGCTTGAATTTTCCAACAACCGGCTGCGCGCCGGCGACTTTGAGATTGATATTGTTTACAAGCGTCTGCTGGTGAACGAGTACTTGCCAATCATGAAGGAGCAGCCGGCGCTCCTCGACGCCTATCGCGCGCGCGCAGTCTGCATGGTCAACGGCTTTCGCTCAAAGATAATTCATAAGAAAGCCCTGTTCGCCGTGCTGACCGACGCGCGCTACAAATCGCTGTTCACCTCAGACGAGCAGGAGATGATCAAGGGTCACGTTCCCTGGACGCGAGGTGTGCGCTCCGGAAAAAGCGACTACTTCGGCAAGGAGATCGATCTTTTGGAGTTTATCGCCGAGCGCCGCGACCGCTTAGTGCTTAAACCCAACGATGATTACGGCGGCCATGGCATCTATATCGGCTGGAACATCGATGAGATTGGGTGGGACGAAGCGATTCATAACGCGCTGGCGAACGGCGATTACCTGGTGCAAGAGCGCGTTCCGACTGCGCGTGAAACCTTTCCGGCTCTCACGCCCGACGACACAATTCAGTTTGTCGAGCAGTTGGTCGATCTCGATCCGTTGCTCTTCAACGGCAGGGTTGGCGCAGCCTTCACCCGCTTGTCGTCGAATGAACTGGCCAACGTCACTGCGGGCGGCGGAATGGTGCCGACGTTTGTGATTAGTGAGAAGAGCTGACGCTAGACGAGCCAATTGCGCCACTCCCCGCCGCAGGTAGTAATGCAGTGAAGTTATCATGCGGAAGCCCGCGCGAAGTAAGGGCGAAATGTGCACTTTTACTGCGTGCGTGCTTTTGCAATCTTTGGCTAAACTGCGCCACGCCCCGCTGCAAAAGAAACTGGAATAAGTCGCGCAGAATGTGTAAGATTCAACGCACCCCCATTAGTTTTTGAATACCCCCATTTGCAGGCCAAATCATCTGCGACCGCGGTTGATTCGGTTCATATCTCCTTTTTATTACCGTTGGGACATAAGGCAAGCGCAACCATAATGAATTCCTCCGAAGCGGATCTTTCCCGTCAGCCGCGAGCCGCCGCATGGGTTTCGGGCGGCGGTGAGATGGGCGAGTTGATTCGTACGTTCGATTGGGCCAGGACCCCGCTCGGACCATTAGAATCCTGGCCGCAGAGTCTGCGCAGCGCGGTTAGCATCCTGCTTCCTTCCAAAGCCCAGATCGTAATGTTCTGGGGGCCGGATCTGATTGCGCTCTACAACGATGCTTATCGTCCAGTCTTTGGAAGAAAGCACCCGAGCGCGCTGGGGATGCCGGCGCGCGAAGCCTGGAGTGAACTCTGGGACGATCTCAAACCTCTATTTGAAAGTGTCTTGCAAACCGGTGAGGCTTTCTGGGCCAGCGATCGATACTTCTACATGGAGCGGTTCGGTTTTCCGGAAGAGACCTTCTTTGACGTCTCTTACGATCCGATTCGCGACGAGACGGGCAACGTCGGCGGCCTCTTCTGCATTGTCACTGAGACGACTGCTCGAGTGATTGGCGAGCGCCGGCTGAGGACGCTCCGCGATCTCTCCCTCTCCGGGACCGCAGAGGCCAGGTCCGTCGAACATTCGTGCCGGACCGTTGCTGAATTGCTCTCGCGCAATCAATACGATATTCCCTTTGCGCTCATTTACCTGCTCGACAAAGCTGGACAGACAGCGCGCTTGTTAGGGACGTCCGGTCTGGATGTGGGAACGCGCGCCGCGCCGATGTCCGTCAATATCTCGCCATCAGCCGATTCGTGCTGGCCGTTCTATGAAGTAATGCAGACAAATTGGCCGGTCGAGATCACGGATGTGATTGAGCGTTGCGGCGAATTGCCGGGCGGAGTCTGGCCCGAACCGACCCACACGGCGATGGTCATGCCCATCAGTGCGTCTGGCCAGGATCGTGCTGCCGGGTTTCTCGTCGTCGGGGTTTCACCGCGGCGTCCGCTGGACGATCAATATCGGGGCTTCTTCGATCTGCTCTCGACGCAAATCGCAACCACGATTGCGAATGCGAGCGCTCATGAAGAAGAGCGACGACGCGCCGAAGCTCTCGCGGAACTGGATCGCGCCAAGACCGCGTTCTTCTCGAACGTCAGTCATGAATTCCGCACGCCTTTAACCCTGATGCTGGGGCCAGTCGCCGACCTGCTTGCTGAGACGGATGATACTCTGCCGTCCGCGCAACGCGAGCGGCTGGAGATCGCGCATCGTAACGGCCTGCGTTTACAGAAGCTCGTCAATACGCTGCTCGATTTTTCACGGATCGAGGCTGGACGGGTGCAAGCCTCATTCGTGCCCACCGACCTGGCTTCGGTAACGGCAGACCTGGTTAGCAACTTTCGCTCAGCGTGCGAAAAGGCGGGACTGGATCTGATCGTCGACTGCCCGCCGTTGCCGGAACCCATCTATGTCGATCAAGACATGTGGGAGAAGATCGTCCTCAACCTCGTTTCCAACGCCTTTAAGTTCACTCTGAACGGAAGCATCGAAGTCGCTCTCCGGCCGGCGGACGGTCACGTTGCCCTCTCGGTCCGCGACACGGGCGTTGGAGTGCCGGCGGAAGACTTGCCGAAATTGTTCGAGCGCTTTCATCGCGTGCGATTGTCGCAGGGCCGGACCCAGGAAGGCTCGGGAATCGGCCTCGCGCTCGTGCGAGAGTTGGTCAAGTTACACGGAGGCACAGTCAGCGTTGAAAGCACTCTCGGCGAGGGCACGGTCTTCACGGTGTCGCTCCCCCGGGGAAAAGACCTTTTGCCGCAAGATCACATCAACGCTGGCCAAACTATGACCAGCACCGCTCTCGGCGCCGCGCCTTTCGTTAACGAAGCGCTGCGATGGCTGCCGAAATCTTCTGACCTGGGCCAGCCGGCTTTGGACAATGGGTTCGCGCCGGCGGTGCGCGAAAAGGCCGCAAAACAATTCCGCATATTGCTCGCCGACGACAACGCAGATATGCGCGATTACGTGTCGCGTTTGCTTGCCGATCGTTACGAGGTCATCGCTGTCGGCGACGGAGAAGCGGCGTGGAATGCGCTTCAGCAGGATCTTCCTGACCTGTTTCTCTCAGACGTGATGATGCCGGTGCTCGATGGATTTGAGTTGCTGCATCGGATTCGCACGGACGCTCGCACCAGAGAAATCCCGGTCGTGCTGCTCTCAGCCAGGGCCGGCGAAGAGGCCCGCATAGAAGGATTGGAAGCCGCGGCCGACGACTATCTCGTTAAGCCATTCAGTGCGCGGGAGCTTTTGGCCACCGTCGATGCGCATATTAAGACAGTTAATATTCGCCGTGAGAGTCAAAAAGCATTACGTGCCAGCGAGGAACGACTGCGGGAGCAGGATCGGCGGAAGGATGAGTTTTTGGCGACACTGGCGCACGAACTGCGCAATCCGCTGGCGCCGATTCGTAACGGACTATATCTGATGAAACTGGGGCTTAGTGACGCGGCGACTTTGGAGCAGGCGCGCGCCATCATGGATCGACAGGTGCATCACATGGTCCGTTTAGTGGACGACCTGATGGACGTGGCCCGCATCAGCCGTAACAAGATCGAATTGCGCCGGGAGTTAATTGATCTCGATTCGATCATTCGCAATGCTCTGGAAACCAGCCGGCCACTGATCGAAACCGGGGGCCATCAGCTGCAAGTTTCACTGCCAAGTAAACCAATTTTGCTCAATGCCGATCCGGTGCGCTTAGCTCAGGCGTTCTCAAATCTGCTGAATAACGCCGCGAAATACAGCGAACGCGGCGGCCAGATTATGATGAGCGCTGAGCGCCAGGGCGATGAGGTCGTGTTGAGCATCCGCGATCAGGGAATTGGAATTCGGTCGGAAGAATTGCCGCACATCTTCGACATGTTTGTGCAGATGGATCATTCAACCGAACGGTCGCAGGGTGGACTCGGTATCGGCCTGACGCTGGTGAAACGGTTGATTGAAATGCACGGAGGCACCGTTGAAGCGCGCAGCGAAGGTCTGGGCAGGGGCAGCGAGTTCCTGGTGCGTTTGCCGTTCGCCGTGACCAAGTCGTTAGCGGATGAGCAACAGCCGGGGATTGGCGATTACGCCAAGCGATATTTACCCGCCAGACGCATCCTCGTGGTTGACGATAACGTTGATGCAGCCGAGAGCATGGCCATGATGTTGCGACTGCTGGGCCATGAGGTTTCGACTGCACATGACGGCGTCGCCGCGATCGATATGGTTGAGAAACTGAGACCGGAGGTGGCGCTGCTGGATCTCGGCATGCCAAAGCTCGATGGCTATGACGCCGCGCGTCACATTCGACAACAGACTTCGGGCAAGGACGTTTTACTGGTCGCCGTCACGGGCTGGGGGCAAGACGAGGACAGACGCCGAACCAAAGAGGCAGGCTTCAATCTTCACCTGGTTAAGCCGATCGACCTGGCGGCCCTGGAGAAGTTGCTCGTCGACTTGAATAGTTCGGCCCTTCAAATAGATTGATGAGGTCATTAAGGCAAAGACCGGCCAACCCTGAAAGGGTTGCGGAAAGATCTACGCTCGAACGATTCGTATATTCGCGAACTCTTTCAGAGTTCACCTGCGTTTGCCTTCGCGTTTCCCAGGGCGTTGCCCTGGGCTGGGATTTGCGAATGCCTTCGACGTTCACGCAGGGCGCATCAGGGACTCGTGAAATGCATCAGTACCGTTTAAACGGTTTCCGACGTTCGTCTCCATTGACAATCACCGCGCTAGAGCAGCGGTGTGAATGAGACCGAATGCCAAACAGCACCAGCGACCGCCTCGGTATTGACAGGCTATTAAGGTCGCGCTACTGTGTAATCCCGTGATTCACGCGGGTTCTCCATCCCAACCAAAAGTCGTTGCCGTAATCCCCGCTCGCTACAGTTCTACTCGTCTTCCGGGTAAGCCTTTGCTGGAAATAGGCGGAAAACCGCTGATTGTGTGCGTCGCTGAGCGGGCGCGAGCTGCGTCGACGGTCTCACGGACGATCGTGGCCACGGACGACACGCGCATTGCTGATGCCGCCTCATCGGCTGGCTTCGATGTGGTGATGACCCGCGCCGATCATCAGACCGGGACCGATCGCATTGCTGAGGTTGCCCATAACCTGCGCGCAGACGTCATCGTGAATGTGCAAGGGGACGAGCCTTTAATCGATCCCGCCACGATCGACCGCGCCGTGAACGCGTTGCTCGAGGATGACACGGCCCAAATGTCCACGACTTATGAAGCAATCGAGAGCGCTGCGGATGTGCTGAATTCGTCAGTCGTGAAAGTCGCATTTGATAAGCACCAATACGCCACGAACTTTTCGCGGAATCCGATTCCGTTTCCTAATCAGGCCGTAGAGAAACACGGCTCTCTGGAAGCAGCGCTAAGGCAGGAGCCGGCGCTGCTTTTTAATTTTAAGAAGCACACCGGGCTGTACGCGTATCGGCGCGACTTCCTGCTCGAGTTCACGCGCTGGCCGCAATCAGAAAACGAACGAAAAGAATCATTGGAACAACTACGCGCGCTGGATCGAGGTGTGAAGATTAGGGTTGTGGAAGCGGCCTCGCCATCCATAGGTGTCGATACGATGGAAGATCTGGAGCACGTACGCGCGATCATTGAGCGCCGCGACGCAGCGAGCGGGGCAGTAGCCCGACCGTGAGGGAGGGCGTTGAATTCTTTCGACGCCGCGACAAGCATGCATGCGACTGAATGGATTGGCTTGGGAATAATCGCGGTGGTGATCATCGGCGGGCTGCTCCTGCTCAATCAAATCACCAAGCCGTACGACGTGAGAACGGAAGAGGAGTTCCAGAAGCGAAAACAGATGGGCGCGCGCACGGCGGGTTTGATGGGCCTGCAACAGATTCTGGATCCGGCTGCTAAGAAATCAGTTGAAGTGCAGCAGGACCTGCGGCGCGGAATCTATGACGACGAGGAAGAGCCCGACGATCCGCCCGAAGCGGGATCCGACGGCCGAGAGAAATCGGGGCAGTAGCCCAACCGTAAGGGAGGGCGTCGTAATAATGGAGTCACGTACCATTGAGGGAGGGCTCCCAACGAATCGGAGTGAACTCACATGCCTAAATACATCTTCGTAACCGGTGGCGTAGTTTCCGGTCTCGGCAAAGGCCTGGCTGCGTCTTCAATCGGCGCATTGCTCGAGGCGCGCGGGCTGCACGTGACGCTCATCAAACTCGACCCGTATCTCAACGTTGATCCGGGGACGATGTCGCCGTTCCAGCACGGCGAAGTCTTCGTCACCGACGACGGCGCCGAAACTGATCTCGACCTCGGCCATTACGAGCGTTTCACGCACGCGCACCTTTCCCAGGCGAACAACTGGACCTCGGGCCGCATTTATCTTTCGGTGATCGAGAAAGAGCGCCGCGGAGATTATTTGGGCAAGACGATCCAGGTCATTCCGCAAGTCACCAACGAAATCAAGGAAGCCGTGCGTAAGGTCACCGCCAACGGCGAGGCCGACGTGGTAATCGTCGAAATCGGCGGTACCGTCGGCGACATCGAGTCGTTGCCGTTCCTTGAAGCCATCCGCCAGATGGCCAACGAAGAGGGCAGGGAAAACGCGCTCTTCATTCACGTCACGCTCGTCCCTTACATCGCCGCGTCCGGTGAATTGAAGACCAAGCCGACACAGCACTCCGTCCGCGAGCTGCGCGAAATCGGTATTCAACCGGACATCCTCCTCTGTCGATCCGATCGCGCTTTATCACATGACCTGCGTTCGAAGATTGCGCTCTTCTGTAACGTGCAGGAGCGCGACGTCATCACCGCGCTCGACGTCGATACGATTTACGATGTGCCGCTCGCCTTTCACGAACAGAGCCTGGACGAACGGATTGTGGCTTTACTTAATTTGAATGAAACCGCTCCGTCGACCGATTTAATCGCGTGGCGGAAGCTGGTCGATACCATTCGCCAACCTTCCGCCGGCGAAACTTCCATCGCCATCGTCGGCAAGTACGTCGAGCTGGAAGATTCCTACAAGTCGCTGCGCGAAGCTTTGACGCACGGCGGCGTCGCCAACAACCTGCGCGTGAACATCAAGTGGATCGAGTCGGAAGACTTGATGGACGATGCAAACTACGAGACGCGCCTGCGTGACTTTGACGCCATCCTGGTGCCCGGCGGATTTGGCAAGCGCGGCGTCGAAGGCATGATTCGCGCAATCTCTTACGCGCGCCGCACGCGCACGCCATACTTCGGCATCTGCCTCGGCATGCAGACCGCGTGCATCGAGTTCGCGCGCAACGCCTGCGACCTGAAAGACGCCGACTCAACCGAATTCAGCGTCGAGACTCCGCACCCCATCATCTTCAAGCTGCGCGACCTGGTGAATGTGGAGGAGATGGGCGGCACGATGCGCCTCGGCGCCTGGATCTGTAAATTGTCCGACGGCTCACTCGCGCAAAACGTCTACGGCGGCGCGAATGAAATAAGCGAACGCCACCGCCACCGCTACGAATTCAACCCCGCGTATCGCGACAAGCTGGAGAAGGGGGGCCTGGTCTTCAGCGGCATCTCAACGGATGGCAAGTTCGTCGAAATCGTAGAACTGAGCCGCGACGAACACCCCTGGTTCCTCGGCTGCCAATTCCACCCCGAATTCAAATCGAAACCGTTAGCGCCGCACCCGCTCTTCGCTTCGTTCGTGCATGCGGCGTTTCAGAATAGGCTGCAGACTGAGACGGCGTTGGAGCAGATGGTGGAGAGTGAATCCGCCTCCGTTGATCGCGCGGCGACAACGGGGTAGTAGCGGATCATCA
>JBIOZK010000142.1:0-16997 GCA_044870975.1 Pyrinomonadaceae bacterium | reverse complement strand
ACGGTCGGGCTTCTGACACAATCAAATCGTACGAAGGGTTTGCGGCTGAATCAAGTTACCCACAAATTATTAGTGGCAGATTTCGTTTAATGAACGTTTCAAAACATCGAAGGCTGAGGTGGCGTATTAGGCCTGTGACGCGCGTTACATTCGACCTGAATGTGGTGTTGCAAAAGGTGCGGAGCTTAGAGTATCGTGCATTGTTAATTCACCTGGTTACGATCCCACGTTAGCTTATCTCCAAAGGAGACTCCAAATATGTTTTCACCTAGCGGAACTGCAAAAGATGCGGCCAAGATGCGCATTTGCGATGAAGTGTGGCACAACGGCGAGTTCATCAAATGGGATGATGCGCGCGTGCACGTGATGTCGCACGTTCTCCATTATGGCTCCAGCGTTTTCGAAGGCATCCGTTGTTACAAAACGAAACGCGGCCCGGCCATCTTCCGTCTACGCGAGCACATGCAGCGGTTTTTGAATTCCGCGAAGGTTTACCGGATGGATCACGAGTGGAAGATCGATGACTTCTGCGATGCATCCGTGGAATTGGTTCGACGCAGCGAATTGGATCAGTGCTACATCCGCCCGATCCTTTTCCGCAGTCTTGACGAAGAGCACCCGGCGTTCGGAGTAAATCCATTTCCCAACCCGCTGGCCTGCTACATCGGCGCCTGGGATTGGGGCAAATACCTTGGCGATGAAGCGATTGAAAAAGGCGTGGATGTTTGCGTGTCTAGCTGGACCCGGCTGACGCCGAATTCGCTGCCGGCCATGGCCAAGAGCGGCGCGAATTACATGAACTCGCAGCTCATCAAAATGGAGGCGCTGGTAAATGGGTTCGCTGAAGGCATCGCGCTCGACGATCGCGGTTACGTGTCCGAAGGTTCCGGCGAAAACATCTTCGTCGTCAGTGGCGGTGTCGTTAATACGCCGCCGCTTTCGTCTTCCGTGCTGCCCGGCATCACCCGCGACAGCGTGATCCAAATCTGTAACGAGTTGGGTCTGACGACTAAGGAACGAAGTATTCAGCGCGCAGCGTTGTATGTCGCTGATGAGATTTTCTTCAGTGGCACCGCGGCTGAGATTACGCCAATCCGTTCCGTCGATCGCATCACCATCGGTGACGGCAAGCGCGGCACGATCACTGAAAAGATTCAAAAGATGTTCTTCGAAATCACTTCCGGCGAGCGTAAGGCGCCCGGCGATTGGCTTACTTACGTGCGCGACGAAGCCAAGGTCGGCAACAACGGTTTCAAAGCTGAGACAAAGGTGGGGACTTCCAGCAGCGTCGTCGAGGCTGCGACCAAGCTGCAGGCGGCCGGAGTCAAGTAATAGTAATTACCAGACGATGAGACCGAAGGGCGGCGCACCAGCGCCGCCTTTTGTTTTTATGAATGACCTCTCGCACGACGCGACACCAACCTCGAACTCAACTCAATCAACCCCGGCAAGATGTAGAAGATCGCAACCGCTCCAAGCAGAAACCCGGTCGCGAATCTCGAAGCATGATTGTTCTCCCAGATCGAAAAGTATCCCAGTGCCCAGTCAATCGCGAGCGGCGCGGCGGCCAGAAAAAGCCAAACCAGCCTGGGCGTATCGGTGCGTCTCAGCGGGCGAGTTAATGGATAAGCGAGCGTAGCCAGCGCGATGCCTGCATAGATTCCAGTGCAGCGGGAGCAGGCAGCGAACTTACTTCCGTAGAGATGAAACGAACGGTCAGGAATTTGATGGCAGACTAAACTGAAGGCGCTATAAATCTTGAGGGCGAAGGTAGGATGACCGCTGGATTGAATCAGCGGAGCGCCTATGACCGCTGCGAGAATCGCGATCGCCAGCGTCGCGCTGATGGCCCACACGGCGGAAGCGGCAAAGGAAGAATCAACAGCTTGCGTGTTCGACGCTATGTCTCGGTCCTTAGCTGTGACTGCGGACACTTGGGTGACCAACCTTAATCTCAAACTTTGACTCAATGTAGCGCAAATTGTTGAATTGCGAACAAGCAAGTTAGCGACTTGCGCCACATGTTCACTTTAGCGGTGGCGTCGTTGGCGGAGGCTTTCGATGATGCGTGGCTTGTTCGTAGGCATATGCGAACGCAAACAAGCGGCCTTCGTCCCAGGGTCGGCCAAAGATCGTCAGCCCCGCCGGGAGCGTGCCCCCGCGAGTAAAGCCCATCGGCACGGTAATCGCCGGGAAACCGGTCGTCGGCGCATAGACCTGGCTATTGTCGCCGGCCAGATTGAAACGCACGTCGCCGATGATCGCCGGCGGATTGCTCCAGGTCGGATAGACGAACGCATCCAGCTTCAACTTCGACATCGTCACCAGCACCGCGTCACCGAATTTCTTGCGATACTCCCGGTTGGCCTGACATGCGGGACTGTCGTCGCCCGCGACCTCGGACGTTTGCGAGCTCTCGAGCCGGCGGCGAATCGTCGGATGAAAATTTCCGCTCTTGATGATTTCGTCGAGCGTCTTGACCGGTGCCCCGGCTTCCGCGAGATAGCGTTCAAGATCGTACTTGAAGCCACGACACGGTAGCGGATTCTGTTGGCGCTGCGGCAATCCCTCCACTGCTGCCGGATCGACAATCTCCGCGCCTGCGGCCTTCAATTCATCCAACGCTTTCTTAAACGTCGCCATCACTTCCGTGTCGGCGCCGGGCCGGTCATACGCGTCATGCAGCACCCCGAGACGCACGCCTTTGAGCGCGTCCTTCTTCAGAAATGAGACGTAGCTTGCAGGAACATGTCCCTGGCCTGACAGTGTGACCGGATCGTTCGGATCGGGCCCGGCAATCACCTGTAGCACCGCGGCCGCGTCTTCGACGGTGCGGGTCATCGGACCCGCGATGTCCGCGAGCAAATTGAGCGGTGCGACACCGGTGCGGCTGACCAACCCCATCGTCGAGCGCATGCCGACCAGGCTCTGGTGCGATGATGGCCCACGAATCGAGTTACCGGTGTCCGTGCCCAAGCCCACGGCGCCGAAGTTTGCCGCGATCGCCGCCGCCGTGCCGCCGCTCGATCCCGCCGTGGTGTGATTCAGTGCGTAGGGATTGAACGTATAGCCGGGCAGAATTGAACCCACCGTTTCCAGTGGCGTGAAAGCGAATTCCGCCATGTTCGACTTGAACAGCACGATGGCGCCGGCGTCCTTAATCTTCTGAACGACGAAGGCGTCCCGGGTTGGAATGAATTGTGCCAGCGACTGAGAACCGTCGGTCGTTCGCAGACCCTTGGTCTCGTAGTTGTCCTTAACGACGACCGGAATACATTCCAGAGCTCGCATCGCCGCGCCGCTTTTTATCCGCGCATCGAGTGCATCGGCGGTTTTCAACGCCTCAGGGTTGAGCAGTACGACGGTGTTGAGCGAAGGGCCTTTCTTGTCGTAGGCGTCGATGCGGGCGAGGTACGTCTCGACGAGACCTCGGCAGGTTACTCGGCGAGCACGCAACGCGGCGTGAATCTGCGCAATGGTTGCCTCCTCGACGCGAAACGGCTGAACGCGCGGCGACGGTTTTTTCTGGGGATTGGCGGCGGTGGCCAGCGCGGCGGTGAAGACCACGGCAATCAAAAGAAGGCGCTTCATTTTGTAGCGCGTTCCCGAATAATCGGGATTGCGATTTAACGATCGAACCACGCAAGTTAACAACTGCGCTACTTGCCGCTAAAACCTGATGACCGTGTCCGGGCCGCCTTCGATATGAATGCTATCGACGAAGCGAATGTGTTTCGATTCACTGGTCATGACCAGGCTGTGGGTACGTTTGCCCGAGCCGAAGAAGCGCACCCCACGCATTAAGGCGCCATCAGTGACGCCGGTCGCCGCAAAAATAATTTTCTTGCCGGGCGCCATATCGTCCGTGTCGTAAACTTTGTGTGGATCGGTGATGCCCATCGACTGCAGTCTCTCCAGGACCTCTTTCTCCTTCGGCACCTTGTCCTTGTCCACACCCAGCCTTTCCGGATCCCAGACCAGGCGCGTCTGAATCTCGCCGTTTAGACACTTGATCGCGGCGGCAGTCAGCACGCCCTCAGGCGCACCGCCAATGCCGATACACGCATGAATGTTGGTGCCCGCCACCGCGGCCGAAATGCCCGCCGAAAGATCACCGTCGGAAATCAGCCGAATGCGCGCGCCCGCCTCGCGCACATCCTGAATGATTTTCTTGTGGCGCGGCCGATCGAGCACAATCACGGTCAAGTCTTCAATGTCGCGGCCCAATCGCCGCGCGATATTCTTCAGGTTGTCCTTCACCGGGGCGTCGATATCGATGACGCCGCGCGAAGACGGCCCCACGACAATCTTGTCCATATAGATGTCCGGCGCGTGCAGCAAACCGCCGCGTTCAGCCGCGGCCAGCACCGCGATGGCGTTGTTCGCGCCGAGAGCGCAGAGGTTAGTTCCTTCCAGAGGATCGACTGCGATGTCGACTTCCGGACACGAGGAAGCCATCTCGTCGCCGACACCGAAGCCGCCGCCGACTTCTTCACCGATATAAAGCATCGGGGCTTCGTCACGTTCGCCTTCGCCGATCACGACGCGTCCACGCATCGGCACCGAATCCATGACTTCGCGCATCGCCTCGACCGCGACTTGATCGGAATACTTGCGATCGCCCTGGCCCATCGTGCGGGCGGCTGCAATCGCTGCCGCCTCGGTCACACGCAAAAAGTCCAAAGACAGTTCACGTTCTGTTCTTACTTCTGGCGCCATAATTTTTCTCCTACGCGCAGAATGCTAACGGAATTAGTTCGAGCTTGAATTTATAAGACTGAAAGAAAGCGGCGTCATACTATCAGAGGATTGCGCAGTGTCAGAAGCCCGACCGTCAGGGAGGGCTGGTCACACAACACGTGACGCGGGATGAACGCTGGTCGCGCATGGAATCTTGCCTGAGCTCGAACTCGCAGTGGTCGGGGTTTTCTGCGGTCGGCGCCCTCCCTGACGGCCGGGCTTCTTACCGCTAAAGCGCCGCCGCTCGCGAGTCAGGCGCCTTCCAGGCGGGTAGAGTCCTACGCGCCGGCTTCTCCTGCTTCAGCCCCAAGGCCCAATCTGCCTGCATCAGGGTGTGAATGTCGCGGGTGCCTTCATAGATAACGGCTGCTTTGCAATTTCGCAGGTAGCGTTCGACCGGATAGTCGTTGGAATACCCGTTGGCGCCGTGAACTTCGATGGCCATCGACGCCGCCTTTTCGCTGCGCACGGTCGCCTGCCATTTGGCGAGTGACGTCGCCCGGCCGCTCGGACGCCCCTCATTCTTCAACCAACCGGCGCGCGCCCAGAGCAAGTGGCACATCCAATAGTCGGCTTCCATGTCAGCAATCTTTTGTTTGACCAGCTGATGATTTGCGATCTTGGTGCCGAAGGTTTCGCGCTCCAGCGCGTAAGCCACCGAAGCATCGCGCGAAGCGCGGATGACGCCGGTCGCTCCCGAGGCGACGGTGTATCTGCCCTGCTCCAACGCGAACATCGCAATCTTAAAACCTTCGCCCTCTTCGCCCACCAGGTTCTCTTTTGGCACGCGCACGTCCTGCAACGAAAAGTAGCCAGTGTTGCCTGCGCGAATGCCCATCTTTCCGTGGATGGTTCCCGAGGTGAACCCTTTCATCGAACGTTCCACGATGAAGCAGGACATGCCGGTGTGATCGCGTTTCCTTCTTTTCTCTTCGTCAGTCCAGCAGAAGAAAAGAAAGTTGTCGGCAAAGTCGGCCAGGCTGATCCACATTTTCTCGCCATTCAGAATGTAGTCGTCGCCATCGCGTCGCGCCGTCGAGCGTGCGGCTACCACATCAGATCCGGCGCCCGGCTCAGTCAAACCATAGGTCGCCAACTTTTCACCCTTTGCTTGCGGCACCAGATATTTTTGCTTCTGCTCTTCCGTGCCCCAGGTATAAAGCGTCAGGGAATTCAGACCCGTATGCACGGACATTGCGACGCGCAGCGCCGTATCGACTGCTTCGAGTTCTTCACAGACCAGGCCGAGAGATATGTAATCAAAGCCCGCGCCTCCGTACTGTTCCGGGATGCAGACACCGAGGAGGTTCAACTCGGCCATCTGCTTGAAAATCTCGGGATGCGCTTCCTGCTTCTCGTCCCATTCTTTGATGTAGGGCGCAACTTCCTTCTGCGCAAACTCGCGCACAGTCTGGACCAGCGCCTCGTGGTCGTCGGTAAGTTGAAGTTCAATCATTCGAAATCATCCTTTGCGTCGCACTCCCTCAGCGCGCTCGCGTGGCTTAAATTGCGGGTTAGTTTTGAAGATTTATTGCGCAGAGATACTACAATAGCGATTCATGAAGACAAAAGGTGAGGCGAGCGAACGCAGGCGCACTCTTTAACGCCGGGCATCTGGGCGGGAGAGTCCGGCTTACGTTTAGAACATTTGTTTCAAGTAAGCTGCCAACCTGAGACCGGCCTTGATTAACTGATCCTCGGATCGCTGCATGTTCGACTTCGTATAATTTTTGTCAACGAAGAAGAATTGGTCGTAGGTAGTGTCGTGAGCGAAGCTCAGACTACTTACTTTTCCCACCTCATAAGCCGCGGCAGTCGCTACGGCGTGGGAGCCTTCCACCCAATCGATGGGCGTTCCCGCCATGAGGGCCGCGCGGTCCGACGCTGACATTGATTTGATTTTGTTGTCGAGGTCTTCGATGTAGCTCAACTCATCCGAGTGCAGCGTCAGAATCATGTACTTGTCCCATGTGCCGTGCAGCGTTCTGTTGCTTCGATTACCCTGATACTCCTCGGTGCAAGCGTTCAGATTGACGGCGAGGAAACATACATAACGATAGTTGCCGCCGCGATCGCCAGGCTTATTGTTATGGATGAAATTTAGATCTTCAGAAGTATGTAAAGGCTGATGCACGTCCCCGACGATGTGAATGATGAAACGTAAGGCGTCGAGACGCTGCTTCGCATTGCTGCTCGAATTCATGAATACGTTTTTGAAATGGGCGAGCCCGCCAATCGCGCAATCGCCTTGCGGCGCGGTAGCCGTAACCAGGCATTGCGTTGTCGCGCTGTACTTCGTTTCATTCCGTGGGATGCTGACAAAATGCCAATTGTCGGCATACGTGTATGGAGCTGTGCGACGCACGGTGTCGGGCCAGACGGATGCGGTTTCCAGCGACGTGTGGCCGTCATGCAGAATCTGGAAAATCCTATCTCGGGCTTTCTTGGCTTTCGGATCGGTGAGGCCTTCACGCGCCAACTGTCGCATCGCCAACTGGGCCACGATCCGGTGACCGCCGCCGCCCCACGCCAGCGCACGCGCGGGAAACATCATCAGCAGACAAAAACAGATCGTCAGGCAGACTGATTTCAATTTGTAGGTTCGTTTCATGAGGTTACTCCTTGCGAGCGCGCACGCCCCGGATTACTTGTTACTTGCCTGGATTGATGCGGGGCGCGCACAGCCTAGGCCTGGGCGGCGGGCTTGTCAAGGATTTTCGCGGGTGAAAAATTAAGAGTTAGAGTGCTGGCGGAACCGGCTAACTCATTTCCAGCAGCTCTTTGACTGCGCTCCTGGCGTCGTCAAGCGTTTTCACCCGGCCATCCAACTGCATCTCGTAAACTGCCCTGGTGATTTCGCCGATGGCTGGTCCAGGTTCCATTCCCAACTCTAAGAGGTGACGTCCGAGCAGAATCGGCGCCGGCGCTTGCGAAGTCACTTCAAGCTCACGCGCGCGTTCGATGAACCATTCCTGCGCCTCGGCCGTGTACCAGTTCTCACGCGGGACCCAATCGGCATTACGGCCCAACGAATCGGCCTTCGCCACGCGGTATAAAAGATCGAGCTCGCATTTACGCGCCAGCCGGCGGAAGGCGCCGTCGCCCACTTCATCCCGTTTTTTATAAAACTCGCCCGGCTTTAAATGATTGCGCACCAGCGCGATCACCTGCGCACGCACGTCGTAGCCATCAAGCGTGTGAATGTTCAGTCTGTCGAGAAAATCAATCGTCGGCTGCACGCCACCTTCTTCATGCTCGCGTGAACGAATGCGACCGTCGACGAAGGCCGTCGTCGCCGGCTTACCAAAGTCATGACACAGCGCGGCCAGCATCACCGTTATCTGTCGCGGATAGTCGAGGTCTTCGATGGATTCGCGCGCCCGATCGACGGTCAGCAGCGTGTGGATCCAAACATCACCTTCGGGATGCCATTCCGCGTCCTGGGGCACATCGATCAGCGACTCCAGCTCAGGAAATAATTGCCGAACCGCACCCAGCTTTCCCAGCCAGTCGAGTCCGATCGATGGACGCTGCGCGCGCATTAACAGCTTTTCCATCTCTCCCCAAACTCGTTCGGCTGGCAAGTCGTCGAGCGCGATCGAGCGACAAAGCGCCACGGTCTCAGGATGAATATCAAATTCGAACCGGGCCGCGAACTGTGCGGCTCTTAGCACGCGCAGGCTGTCCT
Organism: Pyrinomonadaceae bacterium; assembly: GCA_044870975.1. Classification (GTDB taxonomy): domain Bacteria; phylum Acidobacteriota; class Blastocatellia; order Pyrinomonadales; family Pyrinomonadaceae; genus UBA11740. The sequence goes on along the minus strand of JBIOZK010000142.1, from coordinate 8,569 downwards.
CAGAAAAAGTGTCAGGCGATACGGCACGCAGGATTCCGGCAGCGAGATCCTCATGTCCGTGAAAAGGATCGCTGGTGTGGCCGGTCAGGGGATCTTGCAGAATCGCATTGATTGTAAAGTCTCGGCGGCGCGTCGCCTCTTCAATCGTCATCGCCGGATCGCCTTCAATGACAAAGGCGCGATGACCGCGTCCAGACTTGCGCTCGCGCCGGGGGATGGAAACGTCAAGGTGCGAACCCAGCTTGTAGACCGTGAACGCTTCGCCGACGACATTCACTTCGCCAAACTGGTCGAGTGTCTGCCGCAGTTGCCCGGGTTCGATTCCGTAGACCTCGAGGTCCCAATCTTTCGGCTGCTTGCCCATCAACTCATCGCGCACACAGCCACCGACCAGCAGCGCACGGCCGCCCAGGTCGCGAATCCACGTCGCCAGGTTAAGGATGTCCTGCGGAATTTCCACTCGTAATTAGTATAAAGGCGGGCCACGCCCGCCTGTAAGCAAGATCAGTCTGGGAATGAAATGGGACTACTCTTCTGCATCCAGATCGTCGTCAAATTGATCCTCGCCGATCACGATGGTGGTGCCGCGGGTCGAAGGCAGACAACTAATCACCTGGGCGCGTTCAATCTTCGTATGCTCAGTTCCGGCCGCGTGCCAAAGTTTCACCCAAAATGTCCGCGTCTCACCGTGAATCGCGAAGGTCGACCCGTCGTTCATCACCGGCACGGGCTCAGCAGTGGTTCCGGTCCTGAGTTGTTCAAGCAACTCGGGAATGAACTCTTTGAACTTGTCGAATTGCATCAGTACCGCATTGTCTGCGATCTCGGCCGGCGGCAACTCGATAGGCTCGTCAGACTCGAGCAGCAATCGTGACTCGGTTTGATGATCCTTCTTCTTCAGAATCGGCATGGGCAGATCAAAGCATACCCGGACTACGGTTTCAAAGTAGCTGGCGTGAGCGGTGCGCGGGCAGCACCGCCCGCAAAGCGCGCGCAGCCCGCGCAAGTTTTTTCGCGCTGCGCGCTCATGCGGGCAAGGATGCCCGCGCTCCGTCGACCGGCTGCTTTCATAGCTTGACTGTCCGGGGCCGCATGCGTACTCTGGGGCCTGCAATGATCGGTCACGTCAGCTATCGCTATTATTGGTATTACGGTCCGCTCTCCGCGCGGAGGGACGGCTGGGCGATGGGCTGTCGCGAGACCGACTAGGTTCCGAAGACAGATTTCCAAACCGGCCACCGGTCCTCCAATGAGAGGATCGGTGGCCGGTTTAGTTTTCAGGTTAGAGGTTTGAGGTTTGAGATCAGAGGTTAGTTATAGCCAGTAATCATGATGTGCGGTTGAATCATCGTGGTGTCGTTGAATCATCGTCATGCCTTTGAATCATGGTGACGCGGTTGAATCATGGTGAATGCCGTAAATCATCCGGCTCCTCAATGATGAATTCAAAGATGAGGACAACCAAAGCCTAAGGTAAAGACTTGGGGCAAGGCGAGAGCTCACAATTCATTGCTTAGCAACTTATTGCTAGCAACGAAGTGAAGTCCTTTTCACAAAAACATCATTCTGATCTCTAATCTCCAACCTCTAACCTCTAACTTCTAAATCACGCTGAGGCTCAAATGTCTGAACAACAATCAAATATCCTTCTCGATCACGTCGATATGCGGCCGGTCACGGGCGAACTCGACGAGGCCATTATCGATCGCAACACCATTGTGCAGCTCGATCCCGATCATCCGGGATTTCGCGACGCCGAATATCGCCGCCGCCGCAATCAGATCGCGCAAATCGCTTTGCAGTATCACCCAGGCGATCCCATTCCCGATGCTCCCTACACTCAAGAGGAGCATCAGGTTTGGGCGACGATCTGGAAGGCGCTGCAACCTGCACACCAAAAGCACGCCTGTGCTGAGTATCGCGAATGCCTGACCCGTTTGAACTTCGAACCCGATCGAATTCCGCAGTTGCGCCAAGTGAATGAGAAGGTGCACGCGATTAGCGGCTTTCGTCTCGAACCAGTCGCTGGATTAGTTCAGCCGCGCGTCTTTCTGGAGAACCTCGCCGACGGTGTATTTCTCTGCACCCAATACATCCGTCATCATTCAACGCCGCTTTATACTCCGGAGCCTGACGTGGTTCACGAAATTATCGGGCATGGAGTGACGCTCGCGAGCGAGCGACTGGCGGAGCTGAATCGCCTTTTTGGCAAAGCGGTGAAGCGCACGCAGTCGGCTGCTGCCCTGGAAGAGCTTTCCCGAGTTTATTGGTTCACCATCGAGTTCGGGGTGCTCCGCGAGAACGGCGAGGTAAAAGCATATGGAACGGGTCTGCTCTCATCCGCGGGTGAGATGGCCGAGATGCACAAGGCGGAGCTGAGGCCCTTTGATTTGGATACCGCCGCTGCCGAGAAGTACGATCCGACCCGGTTCCAACCTGTGCTCTTCTGCGCCGATTCGTTTGATTCGATGTACGACACGCTCCGCGACTACCTTGCGCGCTGGTAGCCTTTGTTGAGGCGAAAAATATAGAATCAAGCTCCGAATTTTATGAGCGACGAAAAAAGCGACCTCGATATTCTAACTCAGCTTGTCCAGGGTCCCGGTGAAAGAGGATGGCCATCCGGGCACCCAACCTCGACTCCGATTTACGCGGCGGCTACCTACACCTACGAGTCGATGGACGAGATGGACAAGGTGTTTGCCGGCGAGCGTGAGGGATACGTCTACACGCGTCACGGGAATCCGACGGTCTCGGCTTTGGAAGACGCGATGCGTTTGATCGAGTGCGGCGCGGTCGCGCGCGCCTACGGCACCGGCATGGCGGCGCTGCATGCGGCGCTCTTCGCTTGCGAATTGTCACCGGGCGCAACCGTGCTGGCCTCGCAGGATCTCTACGGCGCAACCACGAACCTGTTGCTCACTATCTTTGGGACGTTCGGTATCAAAAGCGTCTTTGTTGATTTCAGTGATATCGAAGCGATGCGGGCAAAGGTCGATGAATTGAAGCCACGCGTGCTGATTGCCGAGACGATTTCAAATCCCCTGCTGAAGCTTTGCGACATCGAAGCCTGCGCCGAGATTGCCCACCAGGCCGGAGCCCGTTTGATTGTCGACAACACTTTCGCTTCGCCGTATCTATGCCAGCCTTTGTTGCACGGAGCAGATATTGTCGTTCACAGTGCGACGAAGTTTTTGAATGGACATGCCGACGCGATGGGCGGCGTCGCAATCTCTCGAGATGAATTCGACAACCCGGCTTTGACCGGTGTCATGAAGCTGGTCGGCGGAGTCCTGAGTCCATGGGAAGCTCATCAGATTCTTCGAGGCATGAAGACGCTGGGCGTCCGGATGGAACGGCACTGCGAAAACGCGAAAACTTTGGCGGCACATCTGCGGAACGATCCCAGAATCGGACGTGTGTATTTCCCTTCGCTCATTGAAAGCGAAAAGGCGATTGCCGCCCGGGTCTTGCGCAATGAACAATTTGGCGCCCTGGTTTCGATTGAGTTGCGGGACAACTCGCGCGAGGGGGCGTTTCGTTTCATGGACAGCTTGAGGCTCGTGGTGCGTTCTACCAGCCTGGGTGATGTATTTACCAGCGCGTTGCATCCGGCCAGCGCTTCGCACCGGGACTTATCGCCCGCGCGCCGACGTGAATTGGGAATTACCGAGGGCCTAATCCGCATCTCGGTGGGCATTGAAAGCGTGAGAGACATCATCGCCGATATCGATCAGGCGCTGGCTGCGGTGTCAGTACCAGGGGCGATAGCGACCGGATCAAGTGGATGATCGAAGCAAAGAACGATCAACTGGCGCAGATACGGGAGCACGGCGAGCGCGATTATCCGTACGAGTGCTGCGGACTGATGCTCGGCCGGTTCGTCAACGGCAGCAAACAGGTTCTTGAGATTTATCCCATCTCGAACGCTCGCGAAGAAGAAGCGAAAAGAAACCGCTTTCTTATTCGCCCCGAGGAATTGCTGCGTGGCGAGCAGTACGCGCGCGACCAAGGACTCGACGTGGTCGGCTTTTATCATTCGCATCCGGACGACGTCGCGGTGCCTTCGCAGTACGACCTTGAGCATGCGTGGCCGACCTATTCATACATTGTGATGGCCGTTGAAAAAGGCCGGACTGCGGCTTTGCGATCCTGGGAAATGGAAAACGATCGATCGCGATTTAACGAGGAAGAGATTGTGTCAGAAGCCCGGCCGTGAGGGCGGGCCGCGTTAGCATTCACGATCTGGGTCATCAAAGTTGCCCTCCCTGGACGGTCGGGCTTCTGACACCGAGGTAAGTAATCATGTCTGTCACCATAACTATACCGACACCATTGCGGCAGTTCGCCTCAGGCCAATCTGAAGTTCAGGTTGACGCGCAAACTGCCGGCGAGGCTCTGAATCAGCTGACTGCGACGCACAGCGAATTGCGACGTCATCTATTTAACGATCAGAACGCCCTGCGAAATTTTGTCAACGTCTACGTCAACGACGAAGACATTCGTCACGTGAACGGACCCGATACGCCGGTCAAAGATGGCGACACGATTTTGATTGTGCCTTCGATTGCGGGCGGCAACGTAGCGCAAGTTGATAACTTGCGTCCGTCGTCCGTTTCAATCGTCGAGGAGCCGCAAATTGGCAATTTGCGCTACCCCGAGCTCCCGATGCTTTCCAACGAAGAAGTCGCTCGTTACAGCCGACACCTGATCATGCCGGAAGTCGGGATGACGGGTCAGCGGAAATTAAAGGCCGCGAGCGTGCTGATGATTGGCACCGGCGGTTTGGGCGCGCCGGTCGGGATGTATCTGGCCGCCGCCGGCGTAGGGCGCATGGGGTTGGTGGATTTTGACGTGGTTGATGCTTCAAATCTGCAACGCCAGATCATTCACGGCACGAAGGACGTCGGGCGACCAAAGATCGCTTCGGCGCGCGATCGCATTCAGGACATCAATCCTCACGTCGAGATCGAAACCCACGAAACCAGGCTCACCAGCGAAAACGCGCTGCGCCTGTTCGTTAATTACGACGTGATTGTGGACGGCACAGATAATTTTCCCACGCGTTATCTCGTCAACGACGCCTGCGTGCTCACCGGCAAGCCGAACGTCTACGGCTCAATCTTTCGTTTCGAAGGACAGGCGAGTGTGTTCTGGGCGGAACGCGGGCCATGCTATCGCTGTCTTTATCCTGAACCGCCGCCACCGGGTCTGGTTCCTTCGTGTGCAGAAGGCGGCGTCCTCGGCGTGCTGCCGGGAATCATCGGCGCCATTCAAGCCAATGAAGCCATTAAGATTATTCTCGGCGCGCCGGACATCATGGTTAACCGGCTGCTTCTGTTCGATGCGTGGCGCATGCGCTTCCGCGAACTGAAGCTGCGCAAGAACCCCGAGTGTCCGGTCTGTGGAGAAAATCCGACCGTCACGAAACTAATCGACTACGAACAATTTTGCGGCATTACTACGCAAGCAGAAACGAAATCAACTATGGAAGAAATCACTGCCACTGAACTGAAGCGACGGCTCGACAAAGGTGACGACCTGCAAATCATCGACGTGCGCGAGCCGCATGAATATGAAATCGGCCAAATTCCAAATTCTAAACTGATTCCACTTGGCCAAATTCTGAACCGCATGAACGAAATCGATCCGGATCGAGAAACAGTCGTGCACTGCAAGATGGGCGGCCGCAGCGCCAAGGCCATCGATGCACTGCAACGCTCGGGTTTTCCGGGCAAGCTGGCAAATTTAAAAGGCGGCATTACGGCCTGGTCTGACGAAGTCGATCCCAGCGTTCCGAAATATTAAGCAGTTCGTTTAGAGGGCGGGCTACTGCCCGCCGGTCTTACTTCTGAAAGGAAGGGCGGGCAGTGGCCCGCCTCTAAACGAGGAATACGGAACCAGCTCACCAAACACGTGCGATTGGAACGCGGCGTTGGTACCTGCGTGTTTTCTTCATCTCCGCGGTACTCGTCTTTCTGATCTACCTGATCGGCGTGCCGCGCACCCCGCCCGGGTTTTGCCTCGACGAATCGTCGATCGCTTACAACGCGCACCTCATCGCCACGACCGGCCACGATGAATACAAAGAAGCGTGGCCGCTTTTTTTCCGCGCCTTCGGCGAGTACAAAAACCCGACCTACATTTACCTGCTGGCGCTGTTGTTCAAATTCACGGGGCCGAGCATTGCAGTCGCGCGCTTGCTCAGTGCCGTGCTGGGAATAATTGGCGTTCTGTTAATTGGCTACCTGGCCGCCAAAATCAGCGCCCGTGACGATGTGGGAATCGCAGTCGGTTTGTCCGCCGCGCTGACTCCATGGCTTTATGAAAACAGCCGGCTCGTTTTTGAGGTCGCTCTGTATCCAGCGCTGGTGACGCTTTTCCTCTTTGCCGTGTTTCGCGCCTCACGCCGCGATCGATGGTCGGTAATTGATATCGCGTCAATAGCGGTGACGCTCGCGTTCCTGACCTACTCCTATTCGATCGGCAGATTGCTTGCCCCGTTGTTCGCTTTTGGATTGATCCTCTTTGCTCGGCGCCATCGTTACCGAGAAATCCTCTTCACCTGGCTCGGATACGGCGCCACGCTGATTCCGCTATTTGTGTTCAGCCGCAGTCATCCCGGCGCGCTCAGCGGCCGCTTCGAAGGATTGACTTACATACATTCCGGGAGCACGGCCGAGATCGCCCGGCAATTCATTTGGCATTATGCCGGCGACCTCAGTCCCATTCGCCTGTTGTTTACCGGCGAAGACAATCCGCGCGATCACCTGGCGGGAACCGGATGTATTCTCATCGCAACTTTCCTGCTGGCGATCTTTGGTTTGTCCCTGATTCTGCGTCAGCAACGCCAGGAGCGCTGGTGGTGGTTTGTGATCTATTCGTTCATGGTCTCGGTGGTTCCGGCGGCGCTGACCGTGAGCGTGTTTCCGCAGATTCGCCTCATTGTATTGCCGGTGCTGATAAACGTTCTGGCAATTCCTGCCTGGAAGTTCCTTTTCGACAAGACTCAACGAATAAATCGCGCCGCGGTAATTCTGGGCGCAACGATACTTTTAACTGTGGCGCAGGGAGTCTATTTCCAGGTGCAGTTCCACAAACAAGCGCCGCAACGTGGTTATGTCTGTGACGAGAAATTCCCGCGGAAGATTCTTTCAGTGGCGCTCGCGACTCTGCGGTCGCCAATCTACATCTTCGATCCACCGGGCAGGTCAGGTTATGTTCAGAGTTACTGGCATGGCCGGCTTGGTGGCATCGATCCTTCACGCTTCGTTCGCTTGCCGAACGAGGTGCCGCCGCCCGCCGGTTCAGTTGTGATCAGCACTGAAGAGAAATGCGCGAACTGTCGACTACTCGCGAAGCACCTGGACTACATTGTCTACACGCCGTTGCCTTCCGAGCTTCAGGCGCGTTATGCCCCGCTGCCGGACGAAGGCTTTCGCGCTGAGATCAAGCTGGCCAACAATCTTCCCAACTTCACGCATGACTCAAAGAACAAGGTGACCGTCTTGGTGAAGAATGTCAGCAGCGTAAGTTGGCCGTCCGTAGGCGCTGACGACGGGAAATATGTAATGACAGTACGCAGCCGCTGGCTCAAGCCCGACGGCACGATCCTGAGTACTAACAGCGAATCGGCACCAATCTTTTATGGGTTGGAACCAGGCGATGTCGCGGGCATTACTTTGCCGATCGCAGCTCCGCACCTCGCCGGAAATTACCTGCTGGTGATTGACGTGGTGCAGGAAGGGGTGACCTGGTTTTCTGACAAGGGATCGCCGCCGCTAACGCTCACGGTCGCAATCCCGGAATGGTAATTAGTGACCCCGATCACTTCCGCCGCCTTTTCTGGTAAACACTCGGCTGCGTCCCTGCCGATCTCGGTGTATGATTAGGCGGCCTTTATCCCTGCACGAGGTAACAAGACACAGTGACTGAAGCAACTCTGGAAGCCCCCGCAGAAACTGCGGATAATCAAGAACCTGAGCAACAACATAAGTGGGTTTACGTTTTCGAAGAGGGCAATGGCGAGAACAAATCCCTCTTCGGCGGCAAAGGCGCCGGGCTATGCGAAATGACTCGCGCCGGTCTGCCGGTCCCGCCGGGCCTGATTGTGACAACTGAAGCCTGCAACGCCTACTACGACAACAACAAGCAATTTCCCGAAGGCATGTGGGAGCAGGTCGTCGAAGCGCTGGCTGAGATCGAAAAGAAGGTCGGTAAGAAGTTCGGCGATTCAACGAACCCGTTGCTCGTCTCGGTGCGTTCAGGCGCGGCGTTTTCAATGCCGGGCATGATGGATACGGTCCTCAACCTCGGATTGAATGAAGAGACCGTTCAGGGATTGGCAGAACAAACCGGCGATCTAAGATTCGCGCTCGATGCTTATCGTCGCTTCGCTTCGCTGTTTGGCGAGATCGTGCTCGACGTCGCGCATGAGAAATTTGAGCGCGTCATGGATCGGTTCAAAGCCCAAACGAAGGGTGGCAAGGATACCGACCTGAAGCCGGCCGAACTGCGCGGCATTATCGCGGCTGAGAAGGAGATCATTCTCGCCGAGCAACACGCGATT
>JBIOZK010000141.1:0-12746 GCA_044870975.1 Pyrinomonadaceae bacterium | reverse complement strand
CTGAACTTCATTGAGGGGGATCCTTTCATTTCCTAACTTTAGAAGCTGAATGCCGGACGATTGTCGGGGAATCGCCGCTAAGTTAACCAAAGGACAAAGCGGTGTCAATGAATAGTAGACAGCCACGGCCTAACGGTTTAGCATCAAAAATGTCGGAGCCCCCCAGAGGCCGAAAGCGTATAGTTCTTCATGGCAATTCGGCATCCACCTGATAACAACGTACCTCCGGTAATTCGTCGCCAACGTGGCGAGGCACCGCGCGTGGTTCGCTACGAAGAACCGCCGCGCAGTTTTGGCCGCCGGCTTCTGCGCTTCCTCTTCAAGCCGTACATCATTGTCCCGGTAGTGTTGGTAAGCGGTCTCGTCATTGCGTTGCTTGCGTATTACTGGGTGATCTTCTCAGGGCGGATCGACAATCTGCTGCGCGGCGATGTGTTCACGCGCTCGGCGGGAATTTACGCCGCGCCGAAAACGATTCGCGTCAATCAATCGATTTCTGAAGATGATTTTGTCGGATACCTGAAGCGCACCGGGTATGTTGAGCGCAACCAGCAGGCGGACAGCGCACGGGGCCGTTACAGCATGAATGGTCAAACCGTGGACGTAGATCCGGGCATCGATTCGATGGTTGACGGCTCGCGACCGTTTCCGCAACTCCGCGTCGAATTCGATCGAGGAGGGAAAGCGATCCGATATCTAACTGATCGTTCGAACGGCGCCCATCTCGATAAGGCGCAGATGGAACCTGAGTTAATCAGTTCCGTCACTGGGCGCGAGCGCGCGAAGCGACGCGTCATCGGCTTCAACGATGTTCCCGAGAATTTGCGCAACGCCATCGTCGTGACTGAGGACCGATCCTTCTTCGAGCATCACGGCGTAAACCTTCGCGGCATCATTCGCGCCTTGCTCAGACGTTATGATTCCGATCCCAATTCGCCCATAGCGCGGCAAGGTGGCTCGAGCATCACGCAACAGCTCGTCAAGAACCTCCTGCTCTCGCCCGAGTACAGTCTGAAGCGCAAGGTCTCGGAAGCTTATATGTCGGTGATTCTCGAGACGCGACTCTCGAAGCAGGAGATTTTTGCCCTCTACTGCAATCAGGTTTATCTCGGACAGCAGGCTGGATTTGGAATTAATGGTTTCGGCGAAGCATCGAGTGCTTACTTCAATAAGGACGTGACGAATCTGAGCTTGTCTGAGTCTGCGTTTCTCGCCGGCATCATTCGCAGTCCCAATCGCTACAATCCCTTTCACGATCTTGAAACCGCCCGTTCCCGCCGCAACCAGGTGCTCGAGTCGATGGCCGAAACCGGCGTGATCACCGACGCGCAGGCGAAGGAAGCGGAGGCGACGGAGCTAAAACTGGCGCCGGCGAAAGGCCGCATCGACATCTCCGACGCCCCCTATTTCGCCGATTATGCTCAAAATCAACTTGGCGATTTAGTCAGCGGTGAAGGCGCCGACCACCTGCGGATTTACACGTCAATCGATATGGATTTGCAGCGCGCGGCGTACACGGCGGTGACCAAACAACTGGCGGCGCTGGACAAAATCGAAACGAAACGCGCCCCCGAAGGAACGGTGCAGGCCGCGCTGGTCGCGATGAATGCGCACACCGGCGAAATCGTGGCCATGGTCGGCGGGCGCGATTATTCCAAGAGCCAACTCAATCGTGCGGAAGCGCTGCGACAACCCGGCTCTGTATTCAAGCCCTTCGTTTACGCCACCGCACTCAACACAGCCTACGATCCCGTGCCGCGAATTATCACTCCCGCCAGCATGTTCAAGGACGAGCCCAAGACCTTCACCTACGACAACCAGGAATACTCGCCGGGAAACATGGGCGACAAGTATTCAATGCAGCCGGTGACCTTGCGCGATGCGATGGTGCACAGCCTCAACGTCGTCACCGTCGAAGTGGCAATGGACGTGACGATCGGACGGGTGATGAATCTGGCAGCCAAGGCCGGACTGCCACGCGTATCGCGCGCTTATCCGGCGATGGCTCTGGGCACTTCTGAAGCAACTCCCTTGCAGATTGCGTCGGCCTATACCGCGTTTGCCAACAACGGGATGCGCACGACGCCGATTTCAATTACCCGCATCACCACCGGCAGCGGCATGACGATCGCGCAACCGGCCGCTCAAAAAAATGAAGTGTTGCGTCCCGCGACCGCGTATGTGATGACTTCATTTATGAAGGACGTGGTGAATCGCGGCACGGGCGCACCGCTGCGCGCACGCGGCTTCAAATACAACGTGGCGGGAAAGACCGGAACATCGCGCGACGGCTGGTTTGCCGGTTACACACCCGACCTGGTCTGCGTGGTTTGGGTGGGATTCGACGACGGGTCGCAACTGGGATTGACCGGAGCAGCGTCAGCGTTGCCCATCTGGGGCGATTTCATGAGTGCAGCGTTGACGACTCATCCTGAATGGACGGGTGACTGGAACATGCCCGACGGCGTCCAGCAGGCGGAAATCGATCCGGCTACCGGCGATGTTGCCGGCACCGATTCAACCACCAGGCGCCCCGAATACTTCATCAATGGAACCTCGCCCGGCCAGAACGGCGAATCTGAGGACATGGCGGAAGAGTCGGGATCGAGCGATGAAGAACCGCAAATCGAACCGGCCAGCCTGCCGCCTGAGCTCCCTAAACTGAAGGCGACACCAACGCCGAAAAGCGATAAGGACGCGAAGAACAAACCGCACGACGCCGACAGCTACGAACCGGCAACTATCGACAAGTTGCAGGGCACGATCACGCTTGACATAGATCCGACGACAGGACTAATCGCGGTTGATAGTTGTCCGGTCATCAGGACCAAGACCTACATTATCGGGCAGGAACCGCGGAAGTATTGCGGGCCTGAGTATCACAAGAAGAAACCTTGAGATTTTGGGCTGTTACTTTGGTAGCTTCGCAATCGCCGTATGAAGAGTTTCGATTGCGAGGGCTGCCGCGTGTCGTTTCTGGCTCGATAATCCACCAATCGCATCGACGATTTGTTGACGGGTGACAGCCTGCGCGGCTTCGAGACTCAGTCCATCCACCATCTCGGTCATTGCCGAGCCGCAAACCAGGGTCGGTGGGCAGCCATAAGCCAAAAAACGAACTGCCTCAATCCGGCCATTGTTTACGCGTAGACTCAATCGCAGGCGGTCACCGCAGATCGGGTTGCTTTCTTCGGCGACTGCACTGGCATCGACCAATTCACCGACATTGCGAGGCTTCGCTAGATGATCCTTAAAGACGCCTGAATAAGCCATAAGAAAAGTCAGAACCATTTGCATGAGCTATGGTACTGATTCCAGATCGAGCGCTAACGGTGATATGGCGCGCAGGTTCCCGACCGACCGCCCCAACGCTCCGACCGCGTAATCAACGTCCGCTTCGGTGTTGTCTTTACCGAAGCTGAAACGAATCGCGCCTCGGGCAAGCTCTTCATCGCGGCCGAGCGCCTTGATGACCGGTGATGGTTCGAGTGTTCCCGACGAACACGCCGAGCCGGTCGAAACGGCGACCCCTTGCATGTCGAGATGAATCAACAGACCTTCGCCCTCGACAAAACGAAATGAAATGTTCGAGAGGTGCGTCAGGCGCTGATCACGATCGCCGTTGAAAACGATTTCGTTTATTCGCATCTCGACTTGCTTTTCAAATCGATCGCGAAGCGATTTCGTGTGTTCGTTCCGTGCGGACATTTCCGTTCGTGCCAGCTGAGCCGCTGCGCCGAAGGCGACAATGTTTGCCACCGCTTCAGTCCCGGCGCGACGCTCACGCTCCTGGTGCCCGCCGATTTGTTGTGGGGACAGCCGGACACCGCGACGAATGAACAAAGCACCGGTGCCCTTCGGCGCGTACATCTTATGCGCCGACAGCGACAGCAGATCGCAGCCAATTGATTCGACGTCGACAGGAATCCTACCTGCAGCTTGGACCGCATCGGTGTGGAGCCACAAATGTTTTCGGCCGTTCGCACGCTGCGCGCGAACCAGCGCGGCAATCTCACTTACCGGTTGAATCGTGCCGATTTCATTGTTTGCCATCATGATACTAATCAGCACAGTATCCTCGCGCAGTGCGCCTCGCACATCATCCACACACACGATGCCGCTTTCGTAAACGGGCAAGCGCGTGACGCTCCAGCCCTGTTTTTCCACATGGTCAACAAGGCCGCGAACCGAAGGATGTTCGATCGCCGAGGTGATAATGTGCCGCCCAACAGGTTGGGCAGCATCGCAGATTCCGCGGATGGCGAGATTGTTCGCCTCAGTGCCGCCTGAGGTAAACACGACTTCATTGGCGCGCGCGTTTATGAGCGAGGCCACTTGCCGGCGAGCTTTATCAACCGCAGCGCGCGCATCCTGGCCGAACTGATGAATGCTCGAAGCGTTGCCGAACTTGTCGCGCAAATAGGGGAGCATCGCGTCGAATACCCGCGGGTCGATGGGCGTGGTAGCGCTGTGATCCAGATAAACTCGCATGCCGTCAGTGGTCAGTGGCTGGTGGTCAGTGGTCAGCTACGATTCCTTCCATTCCTTCTAATTGGAAATAGATAATTCCGGCCACTGAAAGCCGACAACTGACCACCGCTCCCATGCATCAGAGAACGCGATGGCCGTATCGCGCCCATTGCTGCTTGTGTTAGCATTCTGACGCTACGATGCGGAGTCAGCAAGTTGGCTTCGCGAATTGAACTCTCCCTTTCACGGGTCGTTCCGACTACAGTGATACAATTTGAACGACGGAAAGGTTGAAGATGATAAGAACAAAAGTCGCCCTCGCTATTCTCACAATTTTCTCGATTTGCTTTGTGTCCCTTTCGCCCCTGGCGGTGCGGGCGCAAACGTCGCAGGAACAAAACCAGGCGACCGCGCTGATGCGCGGCTATCGCACCGGCTACTCCGATGGCTATCAGGAGGGCGTAGCCGACGTTGGCCGAAACGCCAACCGCGAGTTTCGCAACAAGAGTGATTATGACAAAGCGGATCGCGCATTCAACCCCGCCTGGGGTGCCGCTGAAGAGTATCGTGACGGCTATCGTCAGGGTTACGAAGCCGGCTACAACGCGGCTTACGATCACAAGGCCTTTGATTCGAGTATTCCGCCCAACCTGACACGGAAAACTGAAGACACAACGGTTCAGTATCCCATCGATCCGAACAAACAACCGGGCGATTCCAATAAGCAGACGGTAGATCCTAACAACCAAACGAATAACCAGACGACGCCGTCGGATAACACTGGGAATGGACCGATGGTGCTGCCAAAGGACACCATCCTGCGCGTTGAGTTGTTGAATAATATTTCGACCGAAACCTCGTTTCAGGGCGATCCGTTTCGCGCGCGGGTACTCGAACCAGGTCAATACCAGGGAGCAATCCTCGATGGCCATCTTCAGCAGGTGAAGCGGCCCGGTAAAACGAAAGGCGTGGCAGAATTGCAACTCGCCTTCGACAAGATCACCCTGAACAATCGATCGGCGAAGCTCGTGGCTCAGGTGATCGAAGTCGTTAAGAACGGGGGCGATTCGAGCGTCGGCAAAGTCGATTCTGAAGGCGGCGTGAACGGCAGCGATTCAACCAAGAGCGACGTGAAGAAAGTAGGCATCGCAACGGGCATCGGCGCGGCGCTGGGCGCAATCTTTGGCGGCGGTATGGGTGCAGCGGTCGGCGCAAGTATTGGGGCCGGCGTGGGAACAGCCGGCGTGTTGACGCAGCGCGGCAAGGACATCTACCTGAATCAAGGCCAACACCTGCGTATTCGCACCAACACCGATTCCGAAATTCAATAAGGGGTTTCAAGTTTCAGGTATCAAGTTCCAGGCTCGTCGTCCACGGACTGGTAACTCTGACGCCGCCGAAACTTGAAACCTGAAACTTGAAACTTGAAACCTCCGATCATCACTCTCCTAACCGATTTCGGTACGCAAGACTATTTCGTGGGGGCTATGAAAGGCGTGATCCTTTCCCGGAATTGGAACGCGCAGATCGTTGATATCACTCACGAGATTCCGCCGCAGGATATTCAGGCAGGCGCCTTTAATCTGGTGTCGATGTACCGAGATTTTCCGCCCGGCACAATTCATGTGGCAGTGGTAGATCCGGGGGTAGGTTCAGATCGCCAGGCGCTGGTGATCGACTGCGGCGGAAGATTGTTCGTCGGACCAGACAATGGTCTATTCAGTTGGATTTGTGATCGGGAAGGGAAGTGGCGCGCATTCAGCCTCACCGAGAAGCGGTTTTTTCGCCGGACAGTTAGTAATACATTTCACGGCCGCGACATCTTTGCGCCGGTGGCGGCGGCGCTGTCATTAGGACAGGAACCTCACGAGTTTGGGCCGGCCGTCACCGACATCGTCCATCTGGAACCGCTCGAACCAAATATACCTGACGATCGGACCATCCACGGCCGCATCATTCATATCGATCGGTTTGGCAACTGCATCACCAATCTGACAAACCAGATGCTGGCCGCGCGCGGCGAGCCAGCGGCCTGGAGAATCAGCTTGAATGGCCAGGAGATCAACTCCTTCCATTCATTCTTTGCGCAAGCAGACAGCCACGAGATATTTTGCACCACGGGCAGCGCGGGCTTCCTGGAGATCAGCGTGCGCAACGCGTCGGCCGCGAAACTTCTCAACGCGCAGCGCGGACAGACGGTCATTTTTACCGCGAGTCCGCTCACGGAGGTCGCGCCGCGCGTGGGTTAACCCGCGCCTGAATGTTCGCTTGTCACCCCTGTTTTGCTCTGCTATCTTCGACTCACAAAACACTTGAAGGACATCAGTAATGGAAAACGGTAAGCAAGGATCTGCGGGCAGCGCAGTGTCAACGGGACTCCGCGGCGTGGTCGCCGCTTCCTCATCGATAGGCGACGTCAACGGCGAAAAGGGCGAACTGATTTACCAGGGCATCAACATTCATGACCTCGCCACGAAATCAACTTTTGAAGAAGTCGTGTTCCTGTTGTGGAACGGCCGTTTGCCGAAGCAGGCAGAGCTGGATGAATTAAAGCAGAGCCTGGCCGCGTCATATGAACTACCTCCCGAGATAATTGAAGTGGTTAAGGGAATGGCTGCCCGGGTCCCCCAAAGCGCCGACCCGATGGATCGGCTGCGCACGGTCGTCTCGGCGCTGGCGATGTTTGATGACGAGGCGCGCGACCTGTCGCGCGCGGCAAGCATCCGGGTCGCGACGCGTCTGACCGCTCGCTTTCCAACCATCGTGGCCGCCATCGAGCGCTCCCGCAATGGTCAGGAAATTATTCAGCCCAAACCCGAACTGAATATCGCTACTAATTTCCTTTACATGCTGAAGGGCGAAATGCCGGACGAGTTTGACGCGCATGTCCTCGACGTGGCTTTAATTCTCCAGGCGGATCACGAATTAAACGCTTCGACCTTCACGGCCCGGGTGGTTGCCGGAACGCTGGCTGATATGTACAGCGCAGTAACCGCGGCCCTGGGCGCCTTGTCGGGGCCACTGCACGGCGGCGCCAACACGGCAATCATGAAGATCCTGCTGGAGATTGGTGAGATCGATCGCGTGGAAGATTATGTGAAGGACGCGCTCTCGAAGAAGAAGAAGATCATGGGTTTCGGCCACGCGGTCTACAAGACCGAGGACCCGCGCGCAACGCATCTGCGCCGCTTCTCGAAAGAAATGGGTGAGCGCAAAGGCGACACCAAGTGGTACGACATCACCGCCAAACTCGAAGCCATCATGAAGCGCGAGAAAAACCTGTTGCCGAATGTCGATGCCTACTCAGCTTCGACTTATTACATGATGGGCATTCCGCTCGATCAGTACACGCCAATATTTGCGATCAGCCGCATCAGCGGATGGACGGCCCACATTCTCGAACAATACGCGGACAATAAACTGATTCGTCCGCGCGCTGAGTACGTCGGGCCGCGCAACGTCCCCTACGTTCCCATTGCAGAACGCTAACCAGCGGAATTCCCCCGATGGCGCAAAACTGGAAAGTTGCTCTCGGTTTCATTCTGCTGGCGTTGATTTCAATCTCAGCGCTATCTCAAGCTCAATCGCGCCAGACTGAAAGCAAGCGGCCGCAGCCTTCGCCGACTCCTTCCGAGCCTTCTGATCTCGAAGTTCTAAAAACCACTACTAATCTCGTTCAGGTCGATGCTGTCGTCACTGATAAACAGGGCAAGCATGTTGCGGATCTAACCGCGAATGATTTTGAGATAGTTGAAGGCAGCCGCACTGTCGCGCCCCAGTATTTTTCGTATGTGCCGCTCGAAGCCGCCGGCGCCGGAAATCCAACTGCCAGACAACCCAACGCACATGACGTTCGCCGCGTATTCGTTTTTGTAGTCTCGAATCCGGTCATTGAATTAGGCGTTAGCATGCCCGGAGGCAACGGCGGGCCGACCTTTGCGCGTTCATTCAACTCCCATGCAGTCGCTCAAAGGGCCGCGCAGAGCGCGCAATCGGTGTTGACCTGGTTCGTCGACAAGCAATTGACAGACAGCGATCTGGTGGCGATTGCCGATACGGAAGTAGACCTCGGCGTCCTCTCGAGCTTCACCAACGATCGCGCCGTGCTGCATGCGGCGATCAGCGAAGTCAAAAAGGATCCGCTTAATGCTCCGCCGATTCGCATCATGGCCGCAGGCGGCGATGTCACGCTTCAGCCTTTGATCAAGCAGCACCTGCGCATGATTCAGACTTTGGAGAACGTTATCGGGCAGGTTGAAAAACTGCCCGGACGCAAGGTAGTCACCTTTCTCTCGCGCGGCATGCTCTACAATCCGCGTCTGCCATACGCAGAGGTACTGCGTGAACGCGTCGACAAATTAATCGCGACGGCGAATCGCGCGAAGATTGCCATCTACACTTTGCAGTTGCGCGATCTAAATCCCGCCGGCGGCAATCAGGGCAACGATCGCTTAATCAGCATCGCACGCGATACCGGTGGCCGCGCCATCTACAATACAAATGATTTGCGCGTCGGGTTCGCCGACGTCATGGAAGAGAACCGCGGTTATTATCTGCTGGCATACAATCCAGGCGCTGAAGCGGCGGGACGTCCGCATCAGTTGCAGGTTCGAGTGAAGCGTCCGGGATTGAAGGTTCTGGCGCGCACTCAGGCATTCGCATCGGAAGCAACGCCCCGCTTCATTACGACTGCCGCGGGCGCGCTCAACTTTCCATTCGCGTTGGAGGAGATCAAGGTCTTGCTGTCGCCGATGCTCTCAAATGAAGGCCCGGGTCGCAGGATTCTCACCGCCTGCCACATCGGTCTCGAGAACGTCGAGTCAAAATCGGATTCCGAGGTGCACAAGTTTTCCCTTAGTCTCTCGGTCCGCATCACCGGCCCCGACGGCCGTTTGCTTGATAAGGCCGATCGTGAAATCTCATTTGACGTCAAACCAGGCGAGCTTGAAACGACGCGCGCCCAGGGCTTTGCCTCACAGTTCGAGGTCAGCGCGGCCAAGCCCGGTTTTTACCGGATTAGCGTAGCCGTGCGCGATAACAACTCAGGCAAAGTCGGCAGCCTCACTAAATTCTTCGAGGTGCTGAAGTAACTGCCCAATCTGATTCGCTGCTGATCACATGACTTTCCAGATACTTTCACTTCTGGCGCTTGGATTCGTACTGGGGCTGAAGCACGCACTCGATGCCGATCATCTCGCGGCCGTATCAACCATCGCGACTGAGAAACGCTCTCTGCTCGGCTCATCTTTAATCGGCATGTGGTGGGGGCTGGGACACACCCTTTCGCTTTTAGTCGCCGGCATGTTGGTCATGCTGCTGCATGTGCAGATTGGACCGAATACTGAAAGAGCGCTCGAGTTTTGCGTCGGCATCATGCTGATCATTTTGGGTGTGAATGCCTTGCGCAAACTGATTGGTGGCGGAAAGGTGCACATGCACGCGCATGAACACGACGGTCACTGGCATGTCCATCCACACGTACACGTGCAGCAGAAGCTGGACGCGCCGCATACCCACCATGGCTTAAAACTGGGAGCGAGACCGCTGCTGATTGGCATGATTCATGGCGTGGCCGGCAGCGCCGCGTTAACGTTACTGGTGCTCTCGACAATTCCCTCGACGGTGGTTGGCCTGTTGTATATCGCGATCTTCGGGGTTGGCTCGGTTGGCGGTATGGCGATAATGAGCGCGCTGTTTGCCTTGCCCTCAAAATTGAGCGCGCAACGATTTAGCAAACTGAATCTCCTCTTCAGAGGAATTGCCGGAGCCGCCAGTTTGGGTTTAGGCGCGTTCACCGTCTATCAAATCGGTTTCGGAAATCGCCTCTTACATTGAGCCGAACAAAATCTTCGTCGATCTTAGCCAGATTCAGCCTGCGCGGTCTCCACATTTAATTGATCGTGAATTTGGTGTCGCGGTCGCTTTCGGCAAGCTTCACCTTATCATCGTTGTAGGCTTCCACCCGCCAGCGGTAAGTGCCTTTTTGTAGTGGCTTGTCGATGGCAAACGAGGTCGCTTCCACCTTTTCGTTGATGTAGGGAGAGGTCACACTCGAATCTTCCGGATAGATGCTGAACTTGTAATAAGCCGCGTCGGGATAAGCGGCCCAACGCAGTTCGAGGTTCTCGGCGCTCACCTTTTCTCCGGCCTTGGGATTGACGGTTTTGAGATCGCTCTTGAAAAGATTCGTCGGCGGCACAAACAACGTTTTGTCGGCAACGACGTCGTACTTCGCTGACGAAAGTCCGGCGATCCCGGTGGTCGCAAAAACATAAAACTTGGTGTCGAAGACGCGCGCAGTTAAGGCCGGGTACGTCGCCGGCGGCACATCGGTGATTACATATTCGCCATTCGCATCTGTGCGGGCGACGTATTTGGTGCCATCGCACCCGCCGAGGAACTGATTAAACTTCTCGCACAAAGTCACCTCAATATTTTCCGCGGGTTTGCTGTTGTAAAGCACCTTGCCCTGGACGTTTCCCGTGCCCGGCGCGGGCTTGACCTTTTCCACACCGGTTTCGGTGGTACTTGTCCTTGTCGTGCCCGATGAACTGTTGGATGAATTGTTTCCATTAGTCGTCTTGCCCGTCTTACATGCCAGGACAGAAATGAATATCAGTGAGAGCGCAATCAACGCATGATGTTTCATCACGATTTTCCTCGTTCGCCAGAGAGATCGAATAGCTTAAGAATCTATGACGCATCAACCTTACAAATCCTAAGCGGCGTCGTCTACTCACGGCGGCCCCTCGTGTGAATTGCGGAAGGCCTGAGGTGCTCGTTTCAGGGAAGGGGAGGGGAAGCTGGCTACTTGGTCGGGTTGACTCTTTGCCTGCGGTCGTTCCCCTGCTTTAGCGGCGGGTTTGTTGGAAAATAAGTGAACGAGTTCTCGTAATGAGGTTTTTGTACGCCTTCTTGAAGGATCAGAAAGACAAGACAGACGACAGCGATCACTAAATCTGCCTCAACCAAGCTTTACGTCTTCATTACCGACTGCAGAAGTGCGCGCACGCTGCCCGTGGCCAGGCCGATGCTTGTATCTGCCGCTCCGTAATAGATCCTGATAGTGTCGCCGTCGGCCGCAATAGTGTACCCACAGGGAAAGACGACATTGTCTACATCGCCGTGCAATTCATAGGGTTCCTGAGGTCCGAAGATCCAGTCGTCGCCCCGCTTTAAGCAAAGCTCGGGCGACTGCAGATCAAACAAAGCCAGCCCCAGCCGATAGATCGCTCCTGCCGCAGTCTGTCGTACTCCGTGATAAATCATCAGCCAACCCTGCGGAGTTTCAATCAGCGGGGGCGACAGCCCAATCTTATTAGCGTCCCACCACGAGCCCCGTCGCGCTTCCAGCATCAGTTTGTGGCCGCCCCAAAAGCGCAGGTCAGGCGAATAAGAAATCCACACGTGAGCGCGAGGTGCGCTGACCGGGCGATGGATCAAAGCCCAACAGCCGTTGATTCTATGCGGCAAGAGTGCGGCATCCTTATCCTCGGGCGACATGATGACGCCATATCGTTCAAAGCTGCGAAAGTCTTTCGTCATCGCCAGCGCTACGCCCGGACCGTCGCGAGTGTATGCGGTGTAGACCACCGCGTACGCGCTCAACTCCGGGACGAACGTGATGCGCGGATCTTCAATTCCCCAAAGCTCTTCCGGAAACTTTTCGGGCTCAGCCATCATCGTGGGCTGCTGATCAATCTGCCAATTATCGATCCCATTGGCAGAGCGCGCCGCACACAAATGTGAGTGTCCGCGCCGATCCTCAACCCGGCACAAGAGCAAAGTGGTGCCGTCACTTAACAAGGTGGCGCCGGGATTGAACACGCTATTGATCGCATAGGGCCAATTGGCGGCGCTCAGGATGGGGTTTTGTTCGTGGCGGTGAAAAAGTTCGGTCGGTGGATTGGTCATTGAGTAGGGGTCTCCGCAGAGGGGAGCGAGTGTTCGGCCAGGCGCAGCTCCAATAACGCATGAAGATAGGCAAGCGTGGATTCGGCTCCCTGATTCTCGTTGGCCCGGTCGGGATGCAAGCCGTCGCGACAACCACCGGTGGTCGGATCGTAAACGGGTAGATTCAAATCATTGCGCCCGCTGAACCAGTCGAAGGCGCGACCGGCTTCAACGCGCCAGCCTTTGTCTTTGGTGATTCGGTATGCTTCGAGGCAGGCGGATACTGTGGCCTGGGCCTCGACCGGCTGTTGATCGAAACGCGCACGCTTTCCGTTCCGCCGATAGAAGCCGTTCGAGCCGATTGGCACGAAATGATGCCGCTC
>JBIOZK010000140.1:0-24091 GCA_044870975.1 Pyrinomonadaceae bacterium | reverse complement strand
TCGCCTTTCTTCACCGCGGCTATGATTACCGGCAAAAGATCGCGTTGTAAGTCGAAGGTGGCGCTATTGCGCAGCAGGTAAAACATCGAACGCTCGCCGTCCTCGCCAACCAGAGCGCGCGTGGGCCAGCCATGTTGCTTCAGGATCGCACACAACTCCGAGGTGTTCGTCTCGCGGGCGGTCTGCAAGGTCTTGAGAATTGCGTCCCCGTTCTTATTATCGGCGACATTGTTCTGCACTTTTTCCTGTTGCTTGTTGGCCAGCTTGTTTAGTTGTTCACTGAGTTTCTTGTTGAACTGGCTGGCGGCGCTCGCTTCGACCTGCGTCGTAATTTTTTTGACCTCGTCCGCGGTCAGACATTTCGTTTGCGCGAACGCGGGCGAGGTAGCGATAGAACACAGTATCGCCGCGGCTGCTAGGAAAAACGGCGGGCGCAAATGACGAAACATATATGTCGGTTAGAGCGGATTAACCGCTCATTTGGTTCGCTGGCGCCCGTTACCGGTACGCACCTCAGGCTTCAGATTCTCATTGAATAATTTCAGGATCCGCTTGTATTGATCGGCCCAACTTTCTTCACGCTCGAAGCCGTGATCCTCGACGGGATAGGGCGCAACTTCCCAATTCGTTTTGCGAAGTTCGATCAGCTTTTCGACCAGGCGCACGGTATCCTGGAAATTCACGTTGACATCAACCATGCCATGACAAATCAGCAGCGCACCTTTCAATCCGTTGGCGAAATAGATTGGCGAACTCCGCTTGTACGCCTCCGCGTCGTTCTGCGGCAGATTAAGAATGTTCCCGGTGTAGCCGTTGTTGTAATGCGCCCAGTCAGTCACCGGCCGCAAGGCCGCACCCGCCGCAAATACATCCGGCTGGGTGAACATCGCCATCAAAGTGATGAAGCCACCGTAGCTTCCGCCATACAAACCGACGCGTTTCGGATCGACGCCGTGGTCCTTTACCAGGTAATTCACCGCATCGACGTGATCGGTTAGATCTTTGCCGCCCATGTGACGGTAAATCCCGGTGCGCCAATCGCGGCCGTAACCGGCGCTTCCACGATAATCGATATCGAAAACAATGAAGCCCCGCTCCATCAGCAGATGATGAAACATGTACTCGCGATAATATGAACTCCACCACCGGTGTACGTTCTGCAAATAACCAGCACCGTGCACGAAGATGACCGCCGCGCCACCTGGTTTCCAATTCGGCGGCGTGTAGATGCGACCATAGACGGTCGCCCCGTCGTGCGCCTTGAAGCTGGCGATCGGAGGATCGATCCAGTTGTAAGTGGAGAACTCAGGTATGGGCGAAGTCGTCACCGGCTTGTCCGAGACCATGGTCTTGCCGGCGAAGTAAGGCTGATTACTGAGGAGATAAAGTTCGGGCGGTTTGTTGCTATACGAGCGCACATCCGCCTGCATCGTTTCATCCGGCGAAATGTCTACCTGATTGTTGCCCGCCAATCCGGTGAGACGCTGCCGCTCGCCGCCATCGATGGACATCGAATAAAGATTCCGCTCGAACGGGCTGCCCTCACTTGAAGTGAAATAGAACTTCGCTTTGTCTTTTGATAGGCGAACGTCAGAGACTTCGAATGGTCCCGAAGTTAGTTGCTTCGGCTCGCTGCCATCGATTGAAACCGAATAGAGATGTGACCAGCCGTCGCGCTCAGATTCGAAATAGACGTGGCTGTTATCCGGCAGCCAACCAAGCGTGAAGGCGCCCGGTCCGTCAACCCAGGCATCGTCATGCACGGTCGCGAGGATCTTTGTCTTGCCCGTGGCCGCATCGAGCAGCAGCACCCAGCGATCTTTGTTGTCGGCAGCGCGTCCCATCAGGACGGCGTTCTTGCCATCCTCGGACCATTGGAGTTGCGACAGTTGTACGTCGCGATCTTTTGGCGCCGGCGCGTTTCTGCTTTGCGAGTCGACCCGGTCGCTATCCCGACTCGTCGGGATACTGACCCGTAGTTGCTCAGTCGGGTTCATCTCGGTGCGCTGCGGAGGAGGAGTCGCCGGCAAACGCTGGCCGTGATCGACATTCTTGGTATCGCCAGTTTCAGTGTTGATAACGACCAGCCGGGCGCGGTTTTGTGTATCGCCTACTTTTGACCTTCCGGGAATGTCTTCGGTATATCCGGATTCAGTCACGTAATTCGGTACGATCGTGTTCTTCGCTCCGGTCGCAGGCTCGGTTACGATCGCGATCACGTACTTGCCGTCGGGCGAGAGATTCAGGTTGATTACATTCTGCCCACCGGGGACATTGAAGGGTTTCCGCTTCTCGCGTTCCTTGCGTCGCTTGTCCTGCTCTTCGCGTTGTTCAGCGCGCTCGCGCACTGCATCGAGCAACCCGCGCTCTTCTTTCTTCAGAGCCTCCTGGCTGTCGGTCCCTTTCTGCGGCGATGTGCTCGCGGTCGCCGTAGCGCCCGGTCCACCGCCGGCCCGAATGTCAGTCAACTGTTCGAGCGATCCGCCGTCCAGCGACATCACGTAGAGATTATTCAGACGCGTGAAGTAAATATGTTTTTGATCGAATGTGAAGTGCGCATTTGTTTCAGCATCGACCGTGCGTGTGACCTGCCGGCGCGCCTGCTTCGCATGATCATAGATGAAGACGTCGCCCTCATCGGTGAACACCGTCATCGATTTGTCCTTCGACAATTCGCCGTTGGGCGGCGGCGCTTGCTTTGATTCTTCTTCCGTCAATCGTCTCAAGCCTGTGCCATCGCGATTGACCACGTACAGGCTCATCTCTTTCAGGCGCGGTTCATCAGCTTGCTTCCAACGAAAGTAGACGCGCTGGCTATCCTGCGACCAATAGAGCCCGGTGGGCGGATAACCAACCAGGCGGGGGCCGCGCATGATGCTGTCGACGGTAAGCTCGAACGGCTTCGCAGGCGTCTGAGACCTGGGCTGTTGCGCGCAAAGCGGCAGCACCAGCGAAATCAGCAGCAGCAAAGCGTTGAAAGGGCGACGTTTCGTATTCATTTTTCTCATGAGTGATCGGCTTCTGTCAGTCAACTTTAGAGTGCAGGAAAAATCGTTCAACCGGCCGCAGTTTCTATCGGTTCTGCGCGCGGGCGCTGACGTCGATCGAGTGCATATCAGCTATTCGCCGGCATGTGCCGTTGCGGCATGAACCTTGCCGAAGCGACCGGAGCGTCATTCTATATGAAGGAGTTACAGAGATGAATGTGAATCACCCGATCAGAGTATTGATGGCAGCCGGCATCGTGTGCGGCGCACTTGCAGTGGGCTCAGCGCAGACTACGGAGCAAACGGTCAATGTCCGAATGCTGCCAACGACGACCGTGGAAGAAAAAGTGGCGAACGAAATGAAGGAGAAGGACCTGCGCAAGGCCGCTGAAGAAAAACGCGCCGCCGAAGAAGCCGCCAAAATAGAAGCGACCAGTCCGAAAGCGATGCTCAGCCACGCGCGCATACTCTACATCCGGTCGAACACTGAATATTTCGAAGCCGTGCAATTGCAGAATGCGCTGTTCAAACGCAGCGAAATCGATTCATGGCAAATTGCGCTGATAGATGATTGGGACAAGCGGGCCGTCTCGGACACCGAAATAGAAATCGATCGGCCGCTATTTACTTTCACCTTCACTTACAAGATCACCAATCAACGAACCGGCATCGTGCTGGCGACCGGAAAGGTCAACGCCTGGGACGGAAATGCCGCAGCGCCCATGCTGGCGGAAAGAATCGTCGACGAAATCAGGAAAGCGCGAGGCGAAGCGAAGAAGAAGTAATGGTGTAGCGCAAGTTGTTAACTTGCGCTGCCGCGGAAACAAGATCGCAAGTTAACAACTTGCGCTGCAGCCCCGCCAGGACAAAACAGGCTGAGACTCTGAAGAAAGAGCCTCAGCCTGCGACTGCGTGATTCAATTGTCATGGCGACCTCAGCGGGTCAAACGACTACGGCGTCTTGGCGGCGGTCCGGTCAGCAACTCGCTTCTCAAAGGCCGCGGTGTTGGCCTTGTCAGCTTTGCCTTTCGCGATGGCCGCATCAGCGACGGTGTTCGCTTCATCCTTCTTGCCCATATCCCAAAGTATGTTCGACTTCAATGACAGGTTGCCGAAGGTTTCTTTGACCTTGATTGCCTGCTCAACATATTTCAGCGCCAGCTCGTTGTCCTTGAAGCGGTTCCATAAGGTTGAGGCAACCTGCGTTGGCAGCTGCCCGGCGGTTGGATTTGCGGCAATCATCTCATCAGCGCGTTTCAGCCACGAAGCCTTCACGTCCTTCACTTCGACGGTGAACGGCACGCGCACTTTCTCCCAACGCAGATTGATGGTCGCGGAATTATCAGTGACCGGATCGAAGGTGTACGTCAGCCATTCCTGGTTATCGCTCGCTGACTGGGCTTTCGTCTTTACCCGCAAGACGTCCTTCTTATTATCATAGGTGAAGCTGCCCCACTGGCCGGCGTCGCTGTTAAAGATGATCGTCCATTCATCTTTGCCGGGAATGGTGTGCATGCTGTAGGTGCCGGCCTTCAATGGCTGACCGTTAACGAGCACGTCATCAGTGATCTGGAACATGGTTGCTTCGTTAGCACCGGCGCGCCACACGTGATTGTAAGGGACCAGGGGCTCGCCCGGCTTGCGCTCGTTCTGATTATCCAGGGTGGCCTCGCCGGGATGACGCGCCTCCATATCAGCCGGCGCCTGCGCGAAGATCGGACGGCCCTTCACCGGCGGACGGCTGTAGGTGATGGTGATGTCGGTTACGCCGATCGTCTGCATCACGCTGGCCTTCTGACTGGGACGAAGAGGCTTGATCGCGAGCGGCGGCGTCTGCGCCAACGCATGGCCCCAGCAACCGGCTCCCAGGAGAATTATCAGATTCAGAAACGGAATTCGTTTGAGCGATTTCATTGGTGGCACTCCTTAGGTGTGAAATTTCGGGCGCATTATGTAACGCGACACGGGCAAGCAGCAAGCTGCGCGAATGGGGCAGTAGCCCGGCTGGCACGCCGGACTCACGCGCTTGCCCGCGTAGCCCTCCTCACCGTCGGGCTACTGCCCCTAAACGATTCCTACATCTTGGCTTTTAAATCCGCAATCGCCTTTTCGAAGCGGGCGGTATCTGCGCCCTCGGCCTTACCTACGACCACGGCGTGCTCCGCCAGGGTGAGCGCTTCTGCCTTCTTGTTCATATTCAAAAGCAGGTTCACCTTGGTGCGCAGGTTCGCGAAGGTCTCTTTGATTTTGATCGATTTCTCGACCCACATCATCGCATCTTCCAGCTTGTCGTCATTGAAATAGGCATTAGCGACCGCCAGCGTTACCGCCGGGTCGGTCGGACTGGCGGCGACGGCGGCGTCAATCTTCGCACGCACCAGCGAATCCTGGTTGGGCACTTCAATGGTGAACGGCACCGCAATCTTTTCCCAGCGCAAAATCACCTGCGCGGAATTCGGACTCATTGCCGGGATGCTGTAAGACAATTGCTCCTGCGAATCATTAGTCCACGTCGGCTTCGTTTTTACGCGCAAGGCATCCTGTTTTGCGTCGTAACGAAAGCTGCCAAATTGATCCGCGTTCTTGCTGAAGATGACTGTGAATTCCTCTTTGCCGGGAATCATGTGGATGCTGTAAGCGCCGGCGGCCAGTTTTTGGCCATTCACCAGAACATCATCAGCAATCGTAATCCTGGTCGCTTCGTTTGCGCCGGCACGCCACACGTGACCGTTCGGCACCATGGGAAAATCTTTGCCACCGCCGGGCGCGCCATCGACTGTGCCTTCGCCTTCCGCGGCCGGCCCGACTGCATTCGCTTTGATCAAGGCGGCTACTTTCTCGCTCGAAATATCTCCCCAGAGCGAGCGGCCTTTAACTGACGGACGATGATACGTGATCGAGACATCAGTTATGCCGATTGTCTGCGAGACAGTCGCGGCCGGACTGGCTTGCGGCAAGCGCACCTTTGCCGGCTGTTGCGCAGATGCCGACGAGGCAATTGCCAGCGTGATCAGAACAGAAAATGTGACCAGAGAAATTCGTTTAGCTGAAATCATTTTTTGGAACCTCCGTGCAGAAATGTGAGCGCGAATTATAACGCGGTGTCAGCGGAATAAGTTCTGCCCGGAGGTTGATTTCACAACTTTTTACAAAGGTATCAGCAGCCCGCCCGTCAGGGAGGGCAACTCGAAGTGACTCGATTTCTTAGAGAAAGTCGGAGCCTAATCCGGCCCTCCCTTACGGTCGGGCTTCTGACACTTCCGGCGCTGAATGAGACGTGTATTTCTCACCAGCTTCGATGGCGATAGGCAGACGATTCTGTCGTGGCGGTAGCGGGCAGGTAGCAAACTTAGTAAATGCACACGGCGGGCTGAAGGCCTTGTTGAAATCGATGATCAAATGACCTGACGCATCTGGTGGATCGACGTAAAGGTAACGTCCAGCGGGATAAGTGTTTTTCCCGCTCGTCTGGTCAGCAATGATCATGAAGAGACGCGGTTCGTTCTTTTCAGTGACGGCATCGAGCCGATATTCCTGGCCATCGACTTCGAACTTCACCGCGCCAGGTGAAGTCTCGGCACTCTCCATGCCGAGTACGTTCGTGATCGGCATCGGCTTCGGCGGATTGTAAGGTTCAAACTGAGCGTCGATACGCCAGTTTACATCCGTGGGATAGAACTCCGTGCCTTTGAAGTTGAGGCGATCGGGATTCTGTGAATCCTTCACGCGCAAACCTAATTTGTCGCCCCGTTTGATGATCTGAAATGTGAGCGAACGAAAACTCAGGATTGTCGGCTGAGCTTCGGCGTCAGATTTCAACGTCACCATCTCTTCTGAGCGCACTAGCAAGGGAGTTCCTCCGACAGTGAACCCGTCAGTCAGAGGAACAAAACGGACGCTCCCCTGAATGGCAATGAAATTGCCGAGTTCTGCTGGAACCTTGTCGTTCGGTAAGACCACATCCATTTTCGGATCGCTGCCCACCATGTTTCTGCCATCCTTCAACCAAAATAGTCCGACGAGCGTCAGCCATCCGCTTTCGCTGTTGAGTTCCTTCCAGCGTTCCTGGTGCCATTGCGCGATTTCTTGGGCGTAAGCATTTGGATCAACTTGCGTCTTCGGCGGCCGTCGCTGGCACGATGCGAGCAAAGCTAAAACCAAAAGAAGCGCAAGGAGTATCCCTGCGCTTCTTTGATTTGGAAGACTGAACATCATCATCCGCGAAGCTTTGGAGTGCGCCGGCAGAGCGAAGCGGCGACGGCGCTTTGGATCTGTTGAGTTCGCGTTGCTTGCGAATCCAAAGCGGCGTCAAGCCGCCGCACTCCAAAGGACTACCAGATCACGCAGCGGTCTTTCTCAGGTCGTACCATCGGATCGCCTTCCTTGCACGCGAACGCCGCCGCGAATTGCGGCATGTTCGACAGCGGCCCGTTGACGCGGAATTTCGACAACGGATGTGGATCCTGCAAAGCGATCAACCGGGCAATTTCCGGCCGCATGTTGGTGGCCCAGCCGCGGGCGAACCCGAGGAAGAACCGCTGTTCCGGCGTGAAGCCGTCGATGTTGGCCGGACGGGGTTTGCCTTCCATCGACTTCTGGAACGCAGCATAAGCGACGACCAGGCCGCCGAGGTCGGCAATCGACTCGCCCTGCACCAGGGAACCATTCATGTTCAAGCCCTTCTCAACCTCAAAGGCATTAAACTGATTGACGATGCAGCCGGCGCGTTCCTTGAATGCCTTCAGGTCCGCGTCGCTCCACCAGTTCGCCAGGTTTCCCGTCGGATCGAACCTCGCTCCCTGATCGTCAAAGCCATGCGTCATTTCGTGACCGATGACTGAACCGATGCCTCCGTAGTTCAAAGCATCGTCAGCATTCGGATCAAAGTAGGGCGGCTGCAGGATGCCCGCCGGGAAAACGATTTCGTTGTTCTGCGGATTGTAGTAGGCATTTAGCGTCGGCGGCGACATCGCCCATTCGGCTCTGTCGACCGGCTTCCCAATCTTGGCCCAATCGCGCGCTTCGTTGAACTTGCTGACGCGGAAGCGATTGGTCTGATAGGCGCTGCGATCAACCGTCAAGGTGGAGTAGTCGCGCCACTTGTCGGGGTAGCCAATCTTGTTCATAAAGGCTTCCAGTTTAGCGATGGCCTTCTGCCGCGTCGCATCGCTCATCCAACTAAGCGTTGAGATATCGCTCGTCAGTGCAGCTTCCAGATTTCGCACCATCATGAGCGCGCGCTGTTTGGCGGCCGGGGTGAAAGCCTTCTGCACGTAGACCGCGCCCAATGCTTCACCTAACGCGCCGTCGGTGGCGGACACGCAACGCTTCCAACGCGGCAGGTTCTCCCTGGTGCCTTGCAGAACTGTTCCTTTGAAGTGGAAGTCCTCATCGACAAATTTCGCGGACAAGCCGGAGGCGGCGCGATTAATCAAATTCCAGCGCAGGTAAGTCTGCCAATCGGCAATTGAAGTAGCCGTAAGTTCGGTATTCATTACCTTGAAAAAGTCTGGCGTGGACACATTTACGTCCGCCTTGGAATTTCCCACGGTCTGGAAATAAGCGACCCAATCAAAACCCGGCGCGACATCTTTGACTGCGGTCATCGCCATGCGGTGATAAAGCTTTTCCGGATCACGCAACTCAACCGGAGCTTTCGACCCTTGGGCCAGTTTGGTCTCCAAAGTCATCACGGCCTGAGCTTCAGCTGCTGCTTTGGCCGCATCGTCACCCATCAGCTCAAACATCTTGGCGACGTGCTTGACGTACTCGTCGCGAATCGTCTTCGAGCGCGCATCGTCCTTGAAGTAATAGTCGCGCGTCGGCAAACCCAGGCCACCCTGGCTAATGCCGATGATCGTTTCGGAAGCATTCTTGAAATCGCGATTCGACCCCGACCCAAACAGTACGTTATAGCCGTAGCTGTGCATGTGGGCGATGGCCGTCTGCAACGATTTCTGATCCGAAATCTTATTGATCAGATCGAGTTCGGCCTGAATCGGCTTCAGTCCTTCCGCTTCGATCTTCGCTTCGTCCATGCAGCTCGCGTAGTAATCGCCGACCTTCTGCTCGTTGCTGCCTTTTTTGGCCGCCGTATTCTTCGCCGCGGCTTCCAGAATCTCGTGCAGCGTGTCGCGTGTTTTTTCATTCAAGATATTCGCGACGCCCCAAGCCGAATAAGCTGCTGGAATCGGATTGGCCGCCAGCCATCCGCCATTGGCGTATTGATAGAAATCCGCGCAGGCCTGAGTCTTCGTGTCCATGCCCGCGGTATCGAAATGGGCCGATTGGGCGATGGTGCTGATACTGAAAGTTGCTAAGAGCAACAAAGAAACTATTCCTTTAAAACCTTTCATGATTTCTCCTGAGTTTTGATTTTTTGACTGGCCGGGTTGAAGCAAGACTTTACATTTTTCATTCCGCTAATGCCAGTTGGGCATTTGAGTCTACGCAGAGGGCATGGGCCCGGTTTCAAACTACAGGCGTGTCACAACCGGGAGCGGCAGCAACCATCACGTGACCAGTGAGCAGTGAGCAGTAAGCAGTAAGCAGTAAGCAGTGAGCAGTAAGCAGTGAAGAATGATCAGCGATTGTGAATTTTGCCATGTTTTCTTTTCCTGTCACTGGTCGCTCGGCCTCGGGTCAAGCTACAAGCTTCTGGCATGTTTTCTTTCTTGCACTCGTCACTCGTCACTTGTCACTCGTCACTTGATCCGGTCGCTACACGCTCCCGGTTCTAACACAGCGGCTTGACCGCATCGCGAATCAATCTTACCGTCTGACAAATTTTTGAAGATTAACAACGGCACAATCGAAACGCGTTGCTGCATTGCCGGGGGCGGTCCCGCCGGGATCGTGCTGGGCTACTTACTCGCGCGCGCCGGTGTCGATGTCGTAATTCTGGAAAAGCACGCGGACTTCTTTCGCGACTTTCGCGGCGACACTATTCATCCTTCGACGCTGGAAGTGGTTTACGAACTAGGGTTGATTGAAGAGTTCCTGAACCTGCCTCATCAGGAGATCAGGGAATTCGCCGGCATGTTCGGCGACGAGTCAATTCCCCTGGCGGACCTCACCCACTTGCCCACGCACTGCAAGTTTCTGGGTTTCATGCCGCAATGGGATTTCCTGGATTTCTTCTCTGACCGGGGCAAAAAGTATCCGCAGTTCCATCTGCTGATGGAGGCCGAGGTCACTGACTTGATTATCGAAGGCAACAACGTCGTCGGCGTGAGGGCAAATACGCCTACAGGTGAAATAGAAGTGCGCGCGACGTTAACCGTCGGTTGTGATGGCCGTTCCTCGACAGTGCGGGAGCGCGCCGGCTTGCAAGTCGAAAGCCTGGGCGCGCCCATCGATGTGCTCTGGTTTCGCATCTCGCGCCAGCCGAGCGATCCCGGTCAGGTGCTGGGCCGCTTCGCTCTGGCCAAAATCCTCGTGATGCTGAATCGTGAAGAGTACTGGCAATGCGCCTTCGTCATTCGCAAAGGCGCATTTGCAGAAATCAAGAATCGCGGCATCGAAGCATTTCGCAACGACGTCAAATCCATCGCGCCCTTCCTCGGAGATCGTGTGCGCGAGATTAATGACTGGGATCAAATCAAACTGTTAACGGTGCTGGTCGATCGTTTAAGGAAGTGGTATCGCCCCGGCTTGTTGTGCATCGGCGACGCCGCGCACGCCATGTCACCCGTCGGCGGCGTCGGGATCAATCTCGCGATTCAGGATGCGGTCGCGACCGCGAACATCCTCGCGCATCCGTTGTCCGAAAATTACGTTTCGTTGAGTCATTTGCAGAGAGTGCAACTGCGTCGTGAGTTTCCCACGAAGGCGACCCAGTGGGGACAGGTACAAGTGCAGGAGCGAATTCTCAGCGCCGTCCTCGGATCGCAACAGCAGGTGAGACCGCCGTGGTTCCTGCGACTATTCAAAAAGTTTCCGGTGTTAAGAAGAATTCCGGCGCGATTGATTGGGATTGGCGTGCGGCCCGAGCATGTGAGGACTCCAGATGTCTTGAATCCGCCGCCACCGTATCGAACGCCACAAGATGCATCTTCTTTTTGGGAGTTCTTTAGTTTCCTGCCTTGGTAACCCACTCCAGAATGAGTATCTTCCGGCGGTTTGGGTGACTGTTAATTGAGCGGCAACTCAAAGCGACCGGCCATTACGCCAGGAACGGTGATGTCCTCATCGAGATCGTCCCAACGCAAAGCATAGCCGTTCACTTCCACCTTCACTTTTGCTAACTGCTCTTCGGTTGCCGTCGACAGGCGACTGAACCTATCTGCCGGAAAACCGAGCACTCGTCCGTCGTGAAGTTCGATGTAAACAGTCCGTCCTTCAGCCCAGGCGCGGACGGCAGTCGGTTCGACAGGAACTTTTAGTTCATCAATTATGGTGCTCATCGAATGCTTTCTTGAAAAGGTCGAAATTCTCGAAGACTAATTTCTCAATTCGCCGAACGTCCCGCGGCCTTACTCCACGATTTCGCGCCAGCAGTACCGCGGGCTCGAGCCAGAACTGGCACTCACCATCAGGCGTGCGGACGTGAATGTGTGCCGGCTCTTGGCGCTCATCTGAGTAGAAATGAAACCTGAAAGAACCAATGCGAAGGACCGTCGGCACGACGGCAGTCTATCATGCCCATCCAACGATCAAGTCAGCATTCTCTCAATCACGCCGTAACTCGCTTGCAGAGCCTCACTGAGCTTCTCAGGCTGCGAGCCGCCGCCTTCGGCCATGTCGGCTTTGCCGCCCCCGCGGCCGCCGATGATGGGCGCGAGTTCTTTGATGACCTGACCGGCCGGGACCTTCTTCGTGAGATCGTCGGAGGTGCGCACGATGAGCGAGACCTTGCCGTCGTTCGCGCGCCCGATCACCACCACGCCAGATTTGATTCGATCGAGCAACGTGTCGGAAAGCTGGCGCATGCCGGCGGCGTCGAGGCCGCTGGCTTCTTTCGCCAACACCTTAACGCCCGCAACGTCGCGCGCTTCGTCGCCGTTTGAAGATGAGGTGCCAATCGCGCCGCTGGCGATCTTCAATTTCAATTCTTCAGCTTCGCGACGCGCTTTCTTTAATTCATCCTGCAGCTTGCCAATCACGTGCGGAAGTTCCGCGCGCGAGGTACGCAGGTTTGCCGCTGCTTCCTCAATCAGCATTTCAGCTTCGCGAAAACGTTCGTAAGCATCGATGCCGGTGATTGCGCGAATACGGCGCACGCCGGAAGCAATCGATTCATCGCTGGTAATCTTGAAGACGCCGATGTCTCCCGTCGCGCGCACGTGCGTCCCGCCGCACAACTCTTTCGAGAATCCCGGCACCGTCAACACGCGCATCATGCCCGAATATTTTTCGCCAAACAGAGCCATCGCGCCTGAACGCATCGCGTCTTCAACCGGCATGACGTCGGTATCGACCTTCACGTTGCGCAGGACCTGTTCATTCACCAGCCGCTCGACTTCCTTCACTTCGTCTTCGGTCATCGGCTGATAATGCGTGAAATCAAACCGCAGATAATTCGGCGCCACGATCGAGCCTGCCTGCTTCACGTGAGCGCCGAGCACCTCACGCAAGGCCGCATGCACGAGGTGCGTCGCCGTATGATTACGCCGCGTGGCGTCGCGCGTTACCACATCGATCTCGGCGGTGACTGTATCACCGACCTTGATTGAGCCTTTGTCGATTTTGACTTTGTGAACTATCAGGCC
Organism: Pyrinomonadaceae bacterium; assembly: GCA_044870975.1. Lineage (GTDB taxonomy): Bacteria > Acidobacteriota > Blastocatellia > Pyrinomonadales > Pyrinomonadaceae > UBA11740. Next base: position 11,394 of record JBIOZK010000140.1, on the reverse strand, counting down.
TTGCGCCGGTGAATGCGTGTCCAGCACGCGCGCCACGAGGGAAACCCCCGAGGCTGGCGCCGACGCACCAATCAGCGTGCCCAGGTCCCCAACTTGTCCGCCGGACTCTGCATAGAAGGGCGACTCGTTGAGGATCACTTCGCCTTCTTTGCCCTCGCTCAAATCCGTGACTTCTTCATCACCGGCGATCAGGGCCAGGACTTTTGCGTCATCGATCCGGGTGGTTTCGTAGCCGCGGAACAGACTCTGCACACGACTCGCGACGCTCGCATAAACCGGTTGCGATTTGGCTTTCGCTTCACCTTTCTCAGCGGTGCCGGTTTGCTGAAGCTGTTGGAGCGCAGCATCAAACTGCGACGTAAATTCTTCCTCGGTGACTGCGACGCCTCGCTGTTCCAAACTCACGCGAATCAGGTCGCGCGGCGTTCCAAACGTATCGTAGAGTCGCGCAAGGTCTTTGTATTCGGGCGCTCCACCGCCCTTGGCCTTGGCAAATGCCTCGTCTAGCTTCTGCAAACCAACAGTCAACGTCGAGCCAAACCGCTCTTCTTCCAGCCGCACCATCTTGTCGATGAAATCTCTGTGAGCTTCGAGTTCGGGATAGGCTTCACCCATCTCATCGATTACAAAGTTGGTGACTTTATGAAAGAACAGACCCTCGAAGCCGAGCGCGTGTCGTCCCTGATAAATCGCCCGCCGCATGATTTTGCGGATCACGTAATTGCGGCCTTCATTGCTCGGTAGAATTCCGTCGGCAATTGAGAACGCAGTCGCGCGGGCGTGGTCTGCGATCACGCGCATGGCGAAACCTTCCTGGGTCGCCGCTTCGTACTTGCGGCCGGAAAGTTTGGCGACGAACTCGACGATGTTCTTGAGCAGATCGGTTTCGTAATTCGACTTCACGCCTTGCAGCACGACGCAGAGGCGTTCGAGGCCCATGCCGGTGTCAACTGAGGGGGCGGGGAGCGGGGTTAGCTGGTATTCCTTTGCGCCCTCCCTGACGGTCGGGCTACTGCCCCGGTCGGCGTCCTCAGCAACTTCGCTGCGGACGAATTGCATGAAGACGAGGTTCCAGATCTCGGTGATCGTGTCGCCCGGCCCGTTGACGTTGGCGGCGCAGTTTTCGGCATCGCTTGGATCGTCGCCCATGTAGTAATGGACTTCGCTGCATGGGCCGCACGGTCCGGTCTCGCCCATCTGCCAGAAATTATCTTTGCGACCGAAGCGCAGGATGCGTTCTCGCGGCGCGCCGACGGCTTCCCAAAATTTCTCGGCATCTTCGTCCGGGCCAACTTCGTCGTCGCCTTCGAAAACTGAGAACCACATGCGCGCGGGATCGAGTTTGTATTCATTGACCAGCAGGTCCCACGCGAACTTGATCGCGTCTTCCTTGAAGTAATCGCCGAAGCTGAAATTCCCCAGCATCTCGAAGAAGGTCTGGTGGCGCGCGGTCTTGCCGACTTCGTCAAGGTCGTTGTGCTTGCCGCCGGCGCGCAGGCATTTCTGCGACGAGCAGGCGCGGATATAATCGCGTTTCTCGTTTCCGAGGAACGTGTCTTTGAATTGATTCATGCCCGCGTTGGTGAACAGCAGCGTCGGATCATTGGCGGGCAAAAGCGGTGACGAGCGCACACGCGTATGGCCGTGCCGCTCGAAGTACTCGAGGAATTTTTCGCGAATTTCGTTACCAGTCATGAGTTATAGGCTAGCCTATAAGGCCAGTTTAGCACGCGAAAAAGGACGAATGAAGGTTAGCTTCATTCTAGTCGATGAAAATCAGACAACCAGCCATCGAAGATGGCGGCAGAGTGTAGCCCCGGGCGTAAGCCCGGGGTAGAGTCGTTCTTCAATCAGTTAGCCCGCGTCAGCGGGCGACAGACCAAACGTCAGTCTGTCGCCCGCTAACGCGGGCTTTGAACTCTTTGGGATCTGTACCCAGGGTTCCGCTCGCTACGCTCGCTACACCCCGGGGCTACACTCTGCCGCCGCTCCGCGGCTGGTTGAGATTCCTTCCCGCTTGAGCTATTGATTAACCAGATGAGCCGGACGAAATCCTTCATTACCGCTGGCCTGATTGCATATCTGATCGCGGCAGCTTGCACCCAGGAATCCAAACCCGCCGGTCCGACATTTAGCGGCCGGCTATTCTTTCTCTCAGGCGATTTGGTCAAGGGGGCTGACCTCGCTGAGCTTCAAGCCGCGCCGGCTGGTTCAAAAAATAATTATCAAGTGGTGACCAGCGGAATCCTGGAAGCCACGGTGAGTCCCGATCAAACCAAGCTGCTTTACACAACCAAAGATGGAATCATGCTGCGCGATTTCGGCACCGGCGCGGTGAAATCGCTAATCAAAGGCGAGCAGGCATGCATCGCGTGGGCGCCTGACGGCAACCATTTCAGCTACTTTCCGAAAACCGGAGATACGCTCAAGCTGTTTGCCTCGGACACGAATGGAAACGCCAAACTGATTCTCGATTATCCGAACCCCGCCAAGCAGTGTGCGCAATGGATCTCGAACGACCGCATCGTGTTCGATCGTTTTGTCGGCGCGGCGCAGAAAAAGAATAATGAGCAGCTCAAGCCCAACACCACGACGGTGGCCACCGTTGGCGATTCGGTGAAACTCAAGGACACGCCGCGCAAGTGGATCGTCGAAAGCGTCTGTACGAAAAACAACAACGGATTTCTGCGTTCGGCGGATCAAAGCAAGCTGCTAATCGCCAAGAACATCGATCACTTCGAGACAATCGATCCGACGCCGGCGCCGTGCTCGGAATGTCTTTTCATCGGTTACGCGGCGCAGAGCTGCACACCTTTCTTCAGCGAACAGACGTCGAGCACGGCCACCGACGTGTTCTATCTGAATCCCACCAACTGGCAGAAGCAGAAACCGGCCACGGTCAATCGTAGCTTTTCCGCGAACGCCAAAATGCTGATCAAATCATCCGCGAAGTTGATGGTCGTCGGAGACGCAGGGAACCTGTTCCTCGTCGATACGGAAAGTGGGGCGATCGTCTCGCTGTTGGACAAGCCCGCTGACTCCTCTAATACCGACTCGATTCCCGTAGTCCCAATTGCCTGGATCGAGAAGTGAATCCAAACCCGCCCGCCGCTCGCCTGGTGTTCTGAAATTCCGCCGCTATTACCGGTTTAATTCTTCCAGAACCCTAATTCAGCCCCAAACTCTCAAAAGGGAGGCTCGCACTATGCTCTCAATCAGAGCGAAATTCTTCGGCGTCCTCGGCATGGTGTTGCTGTCACTTCTCACGGTTCCAAAAGCGGCCCACGCGGAGCCGGTCGGAATCACGACTGGCTTTGTGGGTGTAACCAGCAACATCCGCGACATAATATCTTTCAATTTTTCAGGCGACGATTTGTCCGCCAGTGGCGTCGACTCTCACGCTCCGGCTTCGGTCCATCAATATTCGTCGCCATGTCTCACGTCCCCGACACTCTGCCAGCCAGGAGATCTTATTTTTCCGAATGCGCTCGTCACACTTAGTGCTGAAGCCGGTTCTCCTACGTTCGTCACTTTCAACGGCACGACCGTGCCCGTTACGTGGGCGGCCCAGGACAGCTTTCTACAGTTCACTGGTCCAGGGGTGGTAATTCCTTCGACGACGGATCAACTAATAACGTTGACGATGCCTTTTGACATGGTCGGCACGATAATGGTCCATGCTGCGAACGACCCTGGCCCGGTTATCTTCAGCACGACGATTACCGGCAGCGGAATCGCGACCCTGACTCTGCAACGTCCGGCTGGTAACCCGGTGGGATTTACAATTGGTGCGGCCAGATATGATTTCCAACCGACAGCGGTCCCGGAACCTGGGACGATTATCCTGTTGACTACGGGACTCGGAGGTTTGGCTGTCAGGAGATTGCGCGCACGGCGATCAAAAACACGTTAGTCCGCCGAATCATCGCGGTTCTGCCGTAGGGCACGGACTCTTTCCGAAACCAATTCGAATTCGAAACCCTGGCGCAGCAGATAATCGAAGAGCTTCTTCGCGTCCTCGCGGGATTTGGGTTTGCCGCGCAGGCGAATGCGCTTGGCAATAGCGCGTTCTATTAGTTCGGCTTCCGGCGTTGCCTCGAAAACTTCGTCCAAGGCCGTACGAGTTGTTTGCTTATCAACCTTTTTCAGCGACAGATCGCGTTCCAGTCGGCGCCTGCCAATGGGCCGCTCGCGCAGACGAATCGACGCATAGCTCTGCGCAAACTTTGCGTCGTCCAAATAGCCGTATTCACGCAGACGGGCGATGACTTCATCGACATTTGCCTTCGTCGCGCCCCGGGTTCCCGCCAGACGCTCGCGCAATTCTTCAACCGAACGTTGCTTCGCGGCGAGTAATTTGGCGGCTCGCTGAAAGACGCGTTCGCGCGCTTTCACCGGATCGAGAGGGACGGTCTCCTCCTCGTTGGGTTTTGGCTTTCCTCTGTATCCTCTGCGGTAAATGATTCCGTATTTAACCACAGAGGACACGGAGGAAAACAGAAGATACAATCGCCGGAATGAACGGAACGCTGATCATGGACAAGCCGGCGGGTTTGACTTCGCACGATGTGGTAGCGCGCGTGCGAAAGATTATCGGCGAGCGACGCGTCGGTCATACTGGAACACTGGATCCATTCGCGACGGGCGTGCTTGTGATACTCGTGGGGAAAGCAACGCGCTTGCTGCAATTCCTGAACGGCGCTGAAAAAGAATATGAAGCCGTGATCCGATTCGGTTACGCGACCGACACTGGCGATTTGACTGGACAGCGGCTGGAGGCAGACGCGGACATCCAAGCCGCGCGCCGTTTAGGCGAAGCCGACATTGAAACGGCAATGGCTTCGTTGCGCGGTGAGATCACCCAGGTACCGCCCATGTATTCGGCAAAGAAAGTTAAGGGGCAGAAGCTCTATGAACTCGCGCGTCGCGGTGAGCACGTCGAGCGAGAACCAACCAAAGTATCCATCATTGAATTTCATGCGATCGAAGCGAACGGCCAACTTTTGACTACGCATGATGACGGCATCGCGGATCTTAAGGTGCACGTCGTCTGTTCGGCCGGGACCTACGTGCGAACGCTGGCCGAAGATTTGGGCAAGCAACTGGGATTTGGCGCCCATCTGGCCGAGTTGCGCCGGACGCGTGCGGGCCGTTTCAAAATCGAGTCCGCTATTACTCTTGATCGACTAACGGAACTCGCAAAGGCGAACTCGCTCACCGACGAAATTATTTCTCTCGACGCTACCATAGGACATCTGCCTCCAATCACAATGAACGAAAGCGATGTTCGCCGGGTCACCAATGGGCTTGACCTCGAGTTTGATTTAGATCAGCAGAACCGGCAGCGCGTGCGGCTGCAAAACGTGGCGGGCGAATTGGTTGCGGTGGGAATCTATGATGCGACCCGGCGGACCATTCATCCGGATGTCGTGTTGGGGATTTGACCACGCCTTCCTTTTATCTGCGGCCATTCACTTGTTAACATCGCGCCAATGAAGAAGAGATATTTATTCGCGGGACTGACGGGCGTGGTTGCCGGCGCAATCGCGACGAAACTGCTCACCCGTCCGCGCGATGTGAGCTGGCGGGACAGTCTCGAATTCATTTACAACCCTGAGTACTCATGGTTCACGGGTGTCAATGGCGTCCGCGTTCATTACCAGGAAGCGGGTGCAGAGGACGCGCCTCCGATAATCCTCATTCACGGGTTCATCTCCTCGAATTTGATTTGGAGCCATGTGTTGCTGCCGTTGGCGCGCAAAGGCTTTCGCGTCATCGCGCCTGACCTGCCGGGTTATGGTTATTCCGAAAAGCCGGCCGACGCGAAGTATTCGATAAGCGAGCAGGCGAATTCAGTGGTTGGTTTGATGGATCGTCTCGGGATTAGGAAGGCCACCATTGTCGGCGCGTCGTATGGAGGCGCGGTAGCGGCGACGATGGCCCTCGATTATCCCGATCGCGTGCATAGACTGATTCTGATTGGCGCGGTCACAAATGACGATGCCAAAAAGAAATTGCTGCTGCGCGTCTCAGCCATGCCACTGATTGGCGACATCGCGACGCCGCTGTTTCTCGGCTCGCGCTGGGTTTTGAAGAAACGAATGGAAAATATGTATCGCCGGATGGGCAAGCCAATTAACGAAAAAATGGTTGCTTCGCGGCATCATTTACTGGCGACCGCAAATACGCATCGTGCGATGATTCGCACCGCCCGTGCCTGGAGCGCCAACCGGATCGAGCGAGAAGCTGCATTGATTCGCCAGCCGGCGATGATCCTGTGGGGTGACCATGACGATCATTTTCCAGTCGAAAATGCTTTTCGCCTGCGTGACGCGATGCCTAATTCAAAATTGATTGTCTTCCGCAACTGCGGTCACCTGCCGCCTGCTGAACATCCTCAGAAGTTTGTCGAAGTAGTAGCCGAGTTCTGCGGGTAGGATCGCCCGCATCCCTGCGTGCGGGTCGCGGGCATCCTGCCCGCCACGAAAGACCGGCAGGGATGCCGGTGAACCGCAGGCAAGGATGCCTGCGCCCCTGTCATCCCATCCCATACACCCTCATCCCATTTCATGTATAATCCCGCCGCTTTATCCACCTGAAAATTCGGAGACAACTTATGCTGAATCGCCGCGCGCTCGCCCTCGGCTTAATCGCAACTCTGTTCTGCCTACCGCTGCTGGCCCAAAGTCAGAGCGACAAGGATCTACTCGAACGCATTCGCAAAGAAGAGCAATCTAATTCGCAGATCATGAAGACCATGCACATGTTTACGGATGTGTACGGCCCGCGTTTGACTGGATCGCCGAATCACAAGGCTGCGGCTGAGTGGGCCATCAAGCAGATGACGGCGTGGGGAATGCAGAACGCGCATCTCGAGCCGTGGGATTTCGGGCATGTGGGTTGGCTGAACGAGCGCTTCACGGGCCACATCATCTCGCCGGTGAAGGACGTCCTGACGTGCGAAGTGCTGGCGTGGACACCAGGCACGCGCGGACCGGTCACGGCGAAAGCGTATCAAATGATCCTGCCGGACCGGCCGACGCAGGATCAGTTGAATTCTTACTTTGAAACGCAGAAAGCAAAGGTGCGCGGCAGGATCGTCATGGCCGGAAAATGGACGGCCATTGCGGTCGATTTGAATCCCCCGGCGAAGCGTATTACCGACGAGCAGGCCCAACAGCGCTTCGGTCCTAACGCGCGGCCCGGTGGGGGCTTTCCGCAACAGTCTCCAACGCCGACCCCCGTGCCGGGAACACCGCGACCGCTGACAAACCGGCAAATCGACGAACAACTCGATGCCTTCTTAAAAGCTAACGGCGCATTGATGCGCGTTAACGATGCCGCGTTTGCATTCCGACGAATTCGCGCCTTTAACAATCGCACCTTCGACATCACGAGGGCGTTGCCCACGGTGGTGATGAGCAACGAAGACTACGGCCGCATCACCCGCATCCTCGCTGACGGGACCGACGTGACGCTCGAATTCAACATCGTCAATCGCGTCTATCCCGAAGGCAAGACTTCGTACAACACGATCGCTGAAATTCCAGGTACCGATAAAGCCGACGAAGTTATCATGCTCGGTGGCCACCTCGATTCATGGCACTCATCAACCGGCGCAACTGATAACGCCATTGGCTGCGCGATCATGATGGAAGCCGCGCGCATCCTGAAGACCCTGGGCGTGAAGCCGCGCAGAACGATTCGCGTCGCCCTGTGGAGTGGTGAAGAAGAAGGCCTGCTGGGTTCGCAGGCTTATGTGAAAGCCCACTTCGGCAGTTTCGAAAACCCCAAGCCTGGCTACGAAAAGTTTGGCGGGTATTTCAATATTGATTCGGGAACCGGCCGCGTTCGCGGAGCAAGTGTGTTTGGGCCACCGGCCGGCGCCGAGATCATGCGCAAGATTCTCGAGCCGTTCAAGGAGGATGGCGTGGCCGGCGCGGTCGCGAGCCGCGGCCGCAACCTGGGCGGCAGCGATAACACCTCGTTCAGCAACGCCGGCCTGCCGGGCATCGGCATGGGCCAGGATCCGATTGAATATAACTCGCACACCTGGCACACGAACTTCGATACCTACGAGCGCATCCTGGAAGACGACGTGAAGAAAGATGCCGTCACCGTCGCCTGGTCCGTCTATCAATTGGCGATGCGTGATGATTTGCTGCCGCGATTTGCGAAGGCGGATATGCCGGCGCCGCCGCCCGCTGCTTCACCGGAGCCGTCACCGACACCTTCCCGACGGGGAACTTCGCGCCGGCAATGAAGAGGTCATTCACGGCGGAACTGCTTTCAGGTCACAAAGGGCACGCGCTGGCAGTCCCTTTTAACCCCGCGGACGAATGGAAAATCCAGGCGCAGCCACTGTGGCATGGGCGCAGAGGTTTTCCGGTTAAGGTACGCCTGAAAGGCCTGGTGTTCGACAGCAGCATTGTGCCGCGGCAAAAGCGATTCTTTCTATTGATTGATTCGGAAATCGTGGAGACGACGGGAGTCGAATTAGGTAACAGAATACGTGTGACCGTGGAAGCTATTAAATAATTCTCGGTAAGAAATTACGCGACGGCCTCGATGCGGGGCCGAGCATACTGCGCCCGATATGAGTAGCGGGAAGGCTTCCTTCGCTTCTCTTCGTACATCGCGCGATCGGCCTGCGCCATCAAGTCTTCGATCGTGTAACGATCGTCTTCAAAATTCGCCACGCCCACACTAACCGCAAGGTTGTAAGGACGCGATCGCGTCGCGTTAAAGGCATCGAATTGTTCCTGCAGCCGTTCGGTCAATGACTCAGCGCCTTCGTCTTCTTCGATGGCCGCCAGCGCCACAAACTCATCACCACCCAACCGCGCGAGAATGTCCGAGCTGCGAAATGTCTCGTTCAGTAACTGGGCCGCAGTCGCCAAAGCGCGATCGCCTTCGTGGTGGCCCAATGAATCATTGATTTCCTTCAAGCCATCCAGGTCCGCATAGAGCATGATCGGAATCTTATTGTCGCGGCGAATCGCAGCCACATGTTGCTCGGTGACAGCCAGGAACCCGCGGCGATTATAGAGGCCGGTCAACTCATCGATTAGCGACAAGCTCTCCAACGCAGCTTCCGCTCGTTTACGTTCGGTGATGTCCTGAATTTGGAAGATGAAGTGGGCCGGATTCTCATCGGCATCGCGCACCAGCGAGACGCTGTTCAGCGCCCAAACGACTTCACCATCGCGGTGCACATAGCGCTTCTCGACTTGCGAAGTCGGAGTCTCGCTTTGCAGGAGCCGGTATAAGTTCGCCAGGTCATTACCGATGTCATCCGGGTGTGTCACCGCCTGGAAATTTGAATCCAACATCTCGCGCTCGGTATAGCCAAGCAAATTACAAAGTGACCGATTTACGCGCAGCCAGGCTCCCTGGGGCGACACCAGCGCCATGCCGATGGCGGCGTAATCGAAGGCGTTACGAAAGTGCTCTTCGGTTTCACGCAGGGCTTTACTGATGCGCTCTTGCTCGGCGATATGCCGATTCAGTTCTTCAACGTGGAGCCGGGCCAGCTCAGCTTGCGCCGCCGCGCCTTCGACGTTCTTCATGTACGTCCAATAAGTGAAATAGACAATGGCGATGATCGGAATCGTCGCGGCCAGCCCGAAGAACCCGATGTGGCCCATGAATCTGGCGATGATGCCGGCAGCGGAAGCACCGGCGAGATAAGTAATCGAGGTCCACAGAAAGTTCCGGCTCCAGGTTCGCCAAATGGCCTGTTCTATTTTGAGAGCCGAATTGATCGCCACCAGGATCGAGTTGGCCAGGTATTGCACAACCGCCATCGTGGAGAGCAGCGCCAAATAATTTGGCGAGAAGAAATCATCACCTCTGAGCGAAGCGCCGAAGAGCAACCGGATGCTCAGCACAGTTAAGAATGTCGCACACGCCATAGCGCTCGCATTGAAGAAATGGGTAAGCGTATGCCGGCCGATGCGTAACGAAGCGCAAGCTGCTTCGGCGGTCGCCAGCAGGATGGCAGGCTCGGCGCCGAACATTAATAGCGTCAGGAAAATGAAAGTATCAGAAACCGAGATGTGCGCCTTGACGCGCGGGATGGGAATACTGAGTCGGGGACCGACGAGAATCGTAATCGCGGCTAACACGAAGAAGCGATAATCAAGTTGCTCTCTTGAAAGGTGGGCCGCCGCAAACAGCGCTGCCGCGGCGCCTGCCGCGATTACGATCCAGAGGTAAATTTGTCGAATTCTGCTACGGGTCATGGTCGAGTCAGGGGGGAAAGACCCGACTCGGCATTCGCAATGGCCGTTCCGCAATCAATTGTTAGGCTTCTTTGAGGAAAGTCTGAGATTTTGCTCGAATCGACAAATTCTTTGACGGTCAGCCTGACGGGTCAGGTCTCTCAATCTGATTGACAGAATAGTCGGCCAGCGCCCGGGCTGTTGCGGGTCCCTGTCGGGTCACGAGTTTGAGCCAAGTGTCTCGCTACGTTAGAATGCCAAGCCAGTTTATTTTTTGATCGAACTCATTTTCACTTGTGCTAGCTCTTCTCGCCTCAACAATGGATCCCGTTCAGTGCCTCGAGCACGGTTGGTATTGCCCGCCGCCGATGACCGGCGACCTGTGTGTTGATTTTCCGGGTAACTCGTTTTGTGATTTCTATTTCAAGACTTCAACCAACATCAGTTCGCTTTATGTGTTCGACGCTTTTGATTGGACAGTTCTGATCATTTACTTCGGGATTCTTACGGTGCTGGCGATCTACGGCGTCTACCGCGTTAAGCAGGTGATCGAGTTTTGGCGGTATTCGCGTTTTCCACCAACAGCGAAGGAGACTTTTCCCGAAGACCTGCTCCCAAAAATTACGGTTCAGCTTCCGCTCTTTAACGAAATGTATGTGGTCGAGCGGCTGGTCAAGTCTGTGACCGAGATCGAGTACCCACGCGACCGTGTGGAGATTCAAGTCCTCGACGATTCAACCGACGAGACCGTGAATATTGCGCGCGCCGTCGTCGAGAATTATGCGGCGCAGGGTTACGACATTCATTACATTCATCGCAGTGATCGAACTGGATTCAAGGCCGGCGCTTTGGAAAACGGAATGAAAACCGCGAAGGGCGAGCTAATCGCAATCTTCGACGCCGACTTTGTTCCGAAGTCTGACTTCCTGCGGAAACTAGTCCACTTTTTCACCGATCCCACCGTTGGCTGTGCGCAGATGCGTTGGGCTCACATCAATGGTTCGTACAATCTGCTGACGCGTCTGCAGACGATCATGCTCGATGGTCATTTTGTGATCGAGCAGACCACGCGCAATCGCACCGGAAATTTTTTCAACTTTAACGGCACCGCCGGCATTTGGCGTCGTGAAGCGATTGAACTCAGTGGCGGCTGGCAGCACGACACGCTGAC
>JBIOZK010000139.1:0-30521 GCA_044870975.1 Pyrinomonadaceae bacterium | reverse complement strand
TCGTCGTCAAAGATCCGCAGGTTTGAAATCTTATCGACCAGGTAGGCCGCCTCGACCTTCGTATCGTCACGCGCAATACCCACAAGCACGACCAGGCCGTTGCTGATCTCGCCGACAAGCTCATCGTCGATTGTGACGGAGGCGCGGGTTACCCGCTGAACGACAGCTCGCATTATTTCTTCGGTGGCTTGCTGGGTCGGATTTCGACGCGGCTAGGCAAGGAACGATCGTCGTGATGAAGTAGATCCATAACGACGCGCGCAATATCACCGGGAGTCAACTGCCAACTGTTTTCACCGCCAGGCGCGTCCCCGCCAAATTCGGTATTCACCGAACCCGGCATAATGTAACTGACCTTGATGTTGTCGTGACGAACTTCCTGCATCAGCGCCTCGCTGAAACCATTGAGCCCAAACTTTGAGGCATTGTAGGCCGCCATGCGCGGGTGGGGATTCGCGCCGGCCAAAGATGAAATGTTGATGATGTAACCGCCGCCGCGCTCCTTCATTTCCGGAATCGCCGCGTGGCAACAGTGAAAGACGCCGAAAAGATTCGTTTCCAGCACTGCGCGAAAATCTTCCGGCGAGGTATTTTCGACGGTGTCGAAGATTCCGACGCCGGCGTTATTGATGAGAATGTCGATGCCACCCAATTCTTTGACCGTATATTCAATCAGGCCCTTGACGTGTTGGTAATTGCGAACGTCGCAGGGAAACATGAGCTCGCGACCGCTATCCTGTTCATTAAAATCACCGTCGCGAGCTCCAATCGACTCAACCTGGCGCGCCGAAACGCAGACGGAAACACCTTCGCGCAACAGGGCGTCCGCGATTGCTCGTCCGATTCCCTTTGTTCCGCCGGTGACGATGGCGACTTTGTTTTTGAGGTTCATCCTTACAGGAGCGCGGGCATCTCTGCCCGCATGAGCGCCAAACGCGAAGCTGCTCGGTCAGTTTTAGACATTGAGCGTGCTGCGCACGCCTAGCGGGCAGGGATGCCCGCGGTCCGTTCACGAGTTCAGCTTCGCTTTCAGACGTTCGTTCACGATCTTCGGATTCGCTTTACCTTTCGACGCCTTCATCACCTGACCCACAAAGAATCCAAACAGCGATTCCTTCCCGCCGCGATACTGTCCGACCTGATTTGGATTTCCGGCGATGACCTCGTCGATGACGCGATCGATTTCGCCGGTGTCGCTCACCTGGACCAGACCTTTCTCTTCCACGATCGTCGCCGCGGATTTTCCGCTAGCGAACATTTCGACGAGAACGTCTTTGCCCTGCTTGCCGCTGATTTTTTCTTCATCGATCATGCGCACGAGTGCGCCGAGCTCAGTCGCCGGAATCGGCGACTTGTCAGCCGTCAATCCCGCGTTCTCCAGCTCGCGCAATAATTCTGATCGAATCCAGTTGGTCGTCGCGCGGGCGTTGCCACCGCTCGCTATGACCGCCGCCTCAAAGTAGTCAGCCAACGAACGATCACCGGTTAATTGCGACGCGTCGGTGTAAGACAACCCGAACTGTTCGCTGAACCGCTTCGCGCGCGGGCCGGGCAGTTCCGGGAGCGCCGACTTCACCTCATTCATGAATTCACGGGTCACGATCAGCGGCGGCAAATCCGGCTCCGGGAAATATCGATAATCGTGCGCTTCCTCTTTCGAGCGCATCGCTCGCGTCTCGTTCAAGCGTTCGTCCCACAGACGGGTTTCCTGCACCAGGCGGCCGCCTTCCTCGAGAGTCTTGATGTGACGTTCGACTTCGAACTCGATCGCTTTCTGCATGAAGCGAACCGAGTTCAGATTCTTCAACTCGACTTTGGTGCCGAACTTCTCATCGCCCTGGCGCCGCACCGAGACGTTTGCTTCGCAACGCAGATTCCCCTTCTCCATATCGGCGTCCGAAGCCCCCACCCACTGCAGCGCGCGCCGCACGTGATTGACATAGTCGTACGCCTGCCACGACGAACGAAAGTCCGGCTCAGTCACGATTTCAGCCAAAGGAACGCCGGCACGATTCAGATCGATGTAAGAATAACGATCGACGTCGGGCAATCCTTCATGCACGTTCTTGCCGGCATCTTCTTCGAGATGCAGCCGCGTGATCTGAATGGTCATCAGTTTCCACTCATGCGCGTGACCCGCTTCGTCCCGATCCGCAGTCATGATTTCAAGCGTACCGTTGGCTGAGAACGGCTGATCGTATTGTGAAATCTGGTAGCCCTTCGGGAGATCAGGGTAGAAATAATTCTTCCGCGCAAAGATTGAACGTTCGTTGATTTGCAGGCCCAGCGCCAGCGCCGCGCGGGCACCCAATTCAATCACGCGTCGATTCAGAACCGGCAACGCACCCGGCAATCCCAGGCACGTCGGACACGTGTTCGCGTTGGGTTCGGATCCAAACCGCGTCGAACAACCGCAGAAGATTTTTGATTCAGTGCTTAGTTGGGCGTGGACTTCCAGCCCGATGATGGTTTCCCAGTCGGAATGAGTTTCAGGTTTCATGTTCCAGGTTTCAGGTTAGTTCAAGCTCGCGCATCGATGCAACGCGAAACTTGAAACTTGAGACCTGAAACTTGAAACCTTGTTACGGTTCAAGCCAAACCTGCGGGATACGCGCATCGCGGGCGTCATTTTCCAACTGCCGCCATTGCATCGCCAGCCCCTGCCGCCTCACGAGCAAGTCGTCGAGCCGGCTGTTCAGTTCAACTCCATCAGAAGTGTAGGGAGGATTATTGATGGAACCGTTCGGGTAGCCGAGTGTCGGATAGCCATAGGTGCCTGGATATCCGTATGGCCCCGGATAACCATAAACGTTCGGCGAGCCATAGACGTTGGGATAACCAAAAATGTTCGGATTGCCAAAGATGTTCGGCAAGCCCCCCAGGCCGGGACGCGCGGGCCGATTGCCGGGGTAGACATTCGGCAGGCCGCCCCAGGTGGGATAGATGCCGGTGACCCAACTGCGATTGCGACTGGCCGCTTCGTTCGCGTCATAGATGCGTCCACGCAAATAACCGATCTGCGAATCAACCATCGCAATCTCGTTGCGCAATTCACGCGCGCGCCCTTTCCAGAAGGCTTCGTCACGCGTAGCTGATTCATTCTTCGAGCGGGCAAACTCGCGCATCTCTGCAGATTCGGCGTCCTGACGACGGCGCGACTCTTCCAGCGTCGGCAGACCCAATTGCTTGCGGCGCGATTCGTATGCCTGCTCGCTTTCAACGCGTCGCTGACGCACCGCGTCGAGATCCATATTCGTGAGCGTCCGGACGGCCGGGCGTGCCGGTGCTGTATTCGACCCATTGTTTTGCTGCGGCTGCTCGCGATGTTTGAAAAAGCCGCCCCATGATTCGTTGTTCGCACGCTCGGTGGCCGCAATATCGATTAGCGTAACCAGCAGGGTCTGATTAAATCCCGGAGAAATTTCGTACGTCAGGGTGTTTCGCGTCAGGATGAACTCTGCGGGTATTTCGATGCGACGCCCGTCGCGCAGCACCAGCGTGTAAGCCGACGCGGTCATCGCGAGCGCCAGGAGGAGACTGATGATTGCGACTGGTTTAAGCAACGCGCGACTCACGCGTGCGATTTCAGGCCGTAAAAACATGATAGAACCTCCCCATTTTCCCCTCTGCTCTTCGTTATCAGGATCAGCCGGGCGGCACTCCAGCGTATCTTGAAAGTGGCACAGACTTCAGTCTGTGGTTCATATAACGGCTACACAGACTAAAGTCCGTGCCACAAAACTACTGCTTCGGATTCGCAGTAGATGATTTCGTATAACTGTCGCGCGCCTTGACCGCCAGGTTTGGCTGCTTCACGCGCACTTTGATTTCTCGCCGCGCATTCTCATCATCACCGCCGGACTTCGGGTAGTAACCAAGGCTGTATTGACGGCGCAACTCTTCGGCGATTCTCGAAAACGAATCAGCGAGCTGCTTAGTGTCGTTCGCCTGATAAATCCGGCCACCAGTCTCGTCCGCCAGCGCGTGCAGATACGTGTCGGCGCGATCGTAATCGGCCTTGGTCGTTCCCGGCATGGGCTGGCCGTTGTTCGCCGGCACCTTGTAAGTCTGCTGCGAAGTCGAATTGCCGAATATCCCGTGCCTCGTCGTTACCACGGTAACGGTATTGCCGGCGCCCTGCATCGAGCGCATGTAATCAGTCGTGTCGTATTGAATTGGATAGATGAGCGCGTCCAACTCTTCGGCCTCGCGCAAAGTCGATTGATATGTCGCTTGCTGACTCGACGTGTCTACGCCATCCGTGAACAGCACGATTGCTTTGCGTCCTTTAATTTGATTAAGGCGCTCGCGAATCGTGAGATGCACCGCGTCGTAGAGCCGAGTCGAGCTGCCGGTGTTGGCGTATTCCTCCACCAGCGTTTGCACTAAATTGAGATCGTTCGTAGCGTTCGGCGTCAGCAGCAACACTTCATCGTTGAAGGTGACTACCAGGACGCGATCCTGTGCGCGTAATTGTTTGGCGAAGGCGACCGCTGCTTCTCTGATCTCCTGCACATGGAAATGGGTCGAGGCTGACATATCCAGCAGCAGGGCGACCGTGAACGGCTTCTCAGCCGGCTCGAAATATGCCACCGATTGCTCGACGCCGTTCTCAAAAATGCGAAAGTCTTCGCGCTTCAGGTTCGGCACAAAGCGGCCCTGACGATCGAGCACACTGACAGGGACCGTCACCACCGAGGTGTTCACTTTAACGACGTCACCTTCGCTGACTTCTTCCGGGCCGTTTGCAGCCGCGGCCGCATCTGACGCGTTCGTGGGCGAAGCGGACGAGCCGGCGCCGGCATTTCCCAGAGTTGGCGGCCCGAGGGGACGCGTCGGCTGATTGCCAATCAGCGAGGGCGGTCCTTGCGGCGCCGTGGTGACATCTTGCGCCTGGCTGGCATCATCCGACGGCGTTTTAGTTGAGGCGATGGTTTGCGACGGCGTTGATGAATTGATTGGGGCCGCGGCCGTCGAATCGTTCGAACCAGACGAAACCACGCGCGGTCGGGTCGCGGACGAAGCGGATGATGTCGAAACGGACTGGTTCGTTTTTGATGGCGATTTGACCGCGCCTGAAGATTTACGCGATGTCTGCGGATTGGACCTGGCAGTTGACGTCGAGGTCTTTGCCGCAGTCGTCGTCTGCTCAGCAGCAGGACGCGGGTTTCCGTTTACCGCCAACGAACTTTCGTAATCATTCTGTTTCCTGAGTAAGTAGGCGCCGTGGGGACACGCGGCTGACGTCATGTAAGCGACGACGACGTAACCATCCGGCATCGGCACGCCCTGACAAATCTTAATGGTGTCGCTCTTGGACTCCTGCGTGTTCGGGGCAGACCTCTCCGTCGTCCTTCGAGGCGGATTTTGCCCTAAAGTAACAGCCCCCGAGCTGAACATTGTCAGGACAAGTACGACCGCGACGAAGTATTTCATGGTCGCTACCCCCTTGCTTGCTTCTCTAATTGTGGAGCGCATTATACTCCCGTGCTTTGAAGAAGAAAACGTCGATCAGCATGTTTAATCCAAAAAGCTTGTCATTATTTTGTTACTTTGGGGTACAATCCGCTCGTTCCAGGGAAAACGTATATAGAACATTGATTTTTGTCGGCGAGTGCGGTGAATCTCGCAGGCAATATCGGGTCCTTTGTAGAGACGGGTCGTTGCATTAATAGCCCCATAACGTTTCGCAGGAGGAAAACGATCAATGGCTAAATTGGTTTGTAAGCTTCTCGGTGTGGTGTTTGTCCTGGTGGGTGTGGCGGGATTTGTGGCGCCCGGTCTTCTGGGAACGCACTTAAGTCTCGCGCACAATGCCGTGCACCTGATTTCCGGCGCTATCGCTCTGTACTTCGGATTCGCCGGATCACCAAGCGCGGCCCGCACGTTCTGTCTGGCCTTTGGCGCTGTCTATTTGCTCTTAGGTGTCGTTGGCTTTGTGATGGGAGCTCCCGGCGCTTCGACGATCACCGGCATGATGATGGAAGACAGCAAGATGTGGAAAGTCATTCCGGGAACGCTGGAACTCGGCAAGATGGATCACATCGTGCACTGTCTGCTGGGAGTAGTTTTCCTCGCCGGCGGTTTGCTGGGCGGCAGGGATTAATCAAGGACATAGAGGACAACGCGTCAGTACCATTTGCGTAAGCAAATGGGATCAGGGCGCATCGTGAGCGCCATTTGATCCCATCCGCTGACGCGGATGGTACTGACCGCCTGGGGATTCGCCCCTCTTAGTCTCATCGAAATCTCAGCTTGACTCCGCCGCGCGCGGTAATGCCCGGCGCTCGAAATCCATTCTCATAATAGGTAACGTCAAACAGGTTGTTGGCTCCACCGAACAGAGTCAAGCTAACCCGGTCTGAGAGACTGCGCTCATAACTGGCAAACAGATCCGCCTTGGTGTAACCGGGAAAAGTCATCTCGACGACCCGGAACGGAAAGTTGTTTTCAAAAGCCTGAGTGATGTAGTCGCCCGTATAGTTCAAATCGAAGTTGAATTGGATGGCCCGGTAACGCTGGCTGAAATCAAACCCAAAGACGTTTTTCGCCACCACATATTCAGGTTGCAAACCGCCGGGACTCGTAAACCGATCGCTATTGGTATAAGTGTAAGAGGTACGCACGTTGCTATTGCGCCACGGCACAAATTCAGCGTAGGTCTCAACTCCACGCGAGACGTCCCCCGCTAGATTGACGTAACCATTGAAACGCCCCAGCCCCAACGGATCGAGAGCGAAAGATTTGAACCCGATCGTGCGCTGCAAGTGAGTATAGAAATAGGTGGCTCCAAAGCGGGCCCGCTCCTTGGCCACGGACTGGTCGAAACCGCCGTCAACGCCGATTGACTGCTCGGCTTTCAGAGTCGGATCGCCAAATCGGACAAAGCCGGCCGACGCAAAAGTTCCCTGCCCGAACCGCTCGAACAACGACGGCGCGCGGAATCCATTTCCCACGTGCGCGCGCAACTTGGTATTGGTTGAGCGAATAAAGTAAGCAATCGAACCGTCGCCGGTGATGGCATTATCAGGGGTGACCGCCGCCAGGAAACCCGGCCGGTCCGCAGCGCTAATGCGAAAGGACTGGCCGCGCACGCCAAACGAGATCTGCAGGCGATCCTCGAGCAGAAAGATCTGGTCCTGTCCAAAGAACGCCACGGTGGCTTGCTTGTCCGTGGTGTTATTAACGGGGCTGAAGGCCGGCGTTGACGACTGGAAGATCGATTCGTGCTCGTATTCAAATCCAGCGGTGGCCAGGTTGTGCCGGCCCAGTCGAAGGTTCGCGCGAGCATCAAACGTATCGGTGCCGCCGTTATTCACGCTCTGAAAGGCGAAGTCGCCGAATGGATAAAACGCCGCGAACTGCGGATCGAAGTTGGGTCCGTTATAGTTTCGCCGCCGCGTGCCGACATGCTGATAAGCGACCGAATATGAAACCACGTCGTTGACCTCATGAGCCAATTTTACGGCGCCCACCCACATCCGGTTGCGCCGTCCCTGATCGGGATTATTGAAATCCGGGTGAAAAGTCACGCCGGCGATGGCTGTCGGAAAAGCGCCGGCGGTAAACGCGGCCGGCAGGGGAAACGGACTGTCGTTAACCCGCGCGTTCGAAGTCGTGCCAAAGAAATTCGCGCTGATTTTGATGGCCGGCGTCACGTCAAAAGTAAATCGCCCGGCGCCTGAGGTGTTGCCGTATTCGTCGTTTCCATCCACACCGCTGCGCACGTCCAGGCGGGTAAGACCAAAGCTAAAGCCCGCGCGCCGGCCCAGGCCACCCGAACCCTTGATTCGTTCCTGAAATAACCCCAGGTTGCCGCCCTCGAATCCAAATTCGAAAGCCGGCTTGCCCTGCCCGGTCTTCGGCACCAGATTGATGACGCCGCCAATCGCATTCGTTCCATAGATTGACGATCCCGAGCCGCGCAGGAGTTCTACCTGATCAAGATCAACCGGCAGCAGGTCCGAGATGAAAGGAACGGCCGCGCCGTTGATGTCGGACGAATCGCGAACCCGCAACCCATCCAAAAGCACCGAGGTATCCCAGATGCGCTGGCCCCGGAGGCGAATCGTCGTCACGGTCCCGTAGGAACCTTGTTGTTGAATGCGCACGCCGGGCAGACCGCGCACGCTTTCAGCCAACGTCAATTCGTGTTTGGCTTCGATGGTTTGATTGCTGAGGACGCTGATGGCCTTCGAGATCTCATCGGTGCTTTGCGCCGTGCCGCTGGCCGTGACTACCACCGTGCCGTTGACCGCTTCCACCAGGAGTTCAATGTCGTTCGACATTGATTGGCCACGCTCGAGGTGCAGCGCCTTTGAAGTGAAGATCGCAAAGCCTTTCGCTTTTGCCTCGATGACGTAGTCACCGGCCACCAGGCTCTTAAATTTGTATTCGCCGTTGTCATCGGTCAGCGCCACAAATTCTGCGCCCGAACGCGAGCGCAACGAAACTTCAGCTCCGGCCACATTGGCTTTGCGTTGGTCAGTCACGCGCCCATGAATGTCCGTGGCGCTCTGGGCCAGCGCGCTCGTTGTCATCACCAAAACAGCCAGAATAATCAGGATAGTCCTCATCCTTCCTCCTTCATCCATCATCCTTGTTTTTCGTGTACGGGGGTGATCCTTGGCGCTCCCGAAATCGGGTGAGCATCAACCAGGATCTGCAATCCAAAAAGTTCCTGCATTAAACCGGTCGTCAACACTTCCTGGGGACGACCGACGGCAAGGGCGCGACCGGATTTCAAAAGCATTACGCGGTCGGCAAACTCGGCCGCCAAATTCACGTCATGAGTGACCACGACCGCCGCGGTGTGGTCCCGATCGCAACAGTTCCGCACCAGTTTGAGCATGGCCGCCTGGTGCGCGAGATCGAGATTCGCGGTCGGCTCATCCAGCAGGAACGTCTTTGCTTCCGTGACCAGGGTGCGCGCCATGATCACCCGCTGACGCTCGCCGCCAGAGAGTTTGTTCATCAAACGGTCGGCAAAATTCTCCAGCTCGGTCTGGCGCAAGACGTCGCGCGCGATTTCAACATCTCGCTCGGTCTCCCAACCCCAGGCATTTGTCCAGGCGTACCGGCCACCCAGAACGAATTCCATCACCGTCACCGGAAATCGTAGATCGGACTCCTGGGCGACTACCGCGACCTGCCGCGCGACCACACGTCGCGCATAAGACGCGATCGGTTTTTCATTGAGGCAGACTTCGCCACTGCTGAGGCTGACGCTGCCGTTCAAAGCCCGCAGCAATGTCGATTTGCCTGCGCCATTCGGACCGATGATGGCAATCACCTGCCCCGGTTCAGCGCGCAACGAAACATCGGCTACGGCCGTTCGCTGTTCGAATTTGATCGTGAGGTTGCGTGCTTCCAGCATCTCTAGTTAGCAGCCGCAGTTTCGTAACTGGTTGACGGCAACACGTCCGCATAAACAAACCCTTCGCGCTCGACAATCTCTCCGACCTCAATCGGTACCGGGTGATTGAACATCGGCCCGGCAAACGCAAAGGTGTGAAATTCGCCGCGCTCGCCGCACGGATCGACTTCGCCGGGAAGGTCCGCCAGCAATTGTTCGTTGAACTCGCGTCCGGCAAAGCCGACCGGGAGCTGTTTCGGATCGACGCAAGTCACGACGGCGCGCAATCCGCTCGAGATCATTTCCCGCGCCAACTCATCCGTCGGCGTCTGCCAAATCGGAAACAGCGGCGCAATTCCCGTCCTTGCCAATTTCTCTTCTCGATAAGCCCTGATGTCGGCCAGAAAGAGATCGCCAAACGCGATGCATTCAATTCCGTCCCGCTGCGACTGCTGGATGAAACCAGACATGGCCTGCTCGTATTGAGCGTTCGTGCAGGGATACGGAAGATCAATCAGATGCAATGGCAGACCGGCGGCCTGCGCTTGAAGTTGCAGCAGTTCAAGGCGCACTGCATGAATCGCGATGCGTTGATAGACCTGATTCATCGTCGTCATCAGCCCCACCACTTCCACGTCGGATCGCTGTCGCAGCACGTGCAATGTCCAGGCGCTGTCCTTACCGCTGCTCCAGCTCAAGAGTGTTTTCTTTGCCATCAGCTTCATCCTCTCCGCAGCAGGTAAATGAAAAGCGGGGCGCCGATGAGGGCGGTGATCGCCCCGACCGGCAATTCGCGAGGCGCGATCACCGTGCGGGCCAGGGTGTCGGCCACGATGACAAAACTTGCGCCCGCCAGCGCCGAAGCCGGAATGACCATGCGATTGTCGCTGCCGAAGGAAAGCCGGACCAGATGCGGCACCACCAGACCCACGTAACCAACCGATCCGCTGGCGGCGACTGACGAGCCCACCAGGACGCTCGCGGCCAGAAACACCAGCAAGCGAATGCGCCCGACTTCGACGCCGAGATCGAAAGCATCACGCTCGCCCAGCATCATCAGATTCAGCGAACGGGCAGTGAACATCAGCACGACGACGCCAATAACTACTCCCGCTAAAGCCATGGTCAGCAGACGGCTGCTCGTGCCCGACAAATCGCCCAACAGCCAAAACGTGAATGAGCGAATCCGCGTGGCATCCATCAATACCGTCAGAAAGACAATCGCCGAAGAGAGAAAAGTGGTGACGATCACGCCGGCGAGAATCAGGCGATCCGGCGTGGCGCCGGCGCGGCCGCGCGCAAGTTGATAAACGACGGCGCTCGCGATGATCGCGCCGCCGAAAGCCAGCAACGGCCGGCTCCATTCGTGCGCGCCGAAGAAGACCATCGCCAGCATCGTGCCGACCGCAGCGCCATTCGAAACGCCGAGCAGATAAGGTTCCGCCAAAGGATTTCGCAGCAAGGCCTGATAACCCGCGCCGGCCGCCGCCAGACACATGCCCACTGCTCCCGCGAGCGAGACGCGCGGCAAGCGAATTTCAAAAAGGATTGCCAGCTGCTCGGCCGATAAACCGCAATTGCCTTTGCCGGTCAAGGCGCACAGCGAATTCAGCAGCGGCAGACGTTCACTGCCGAAGACGGACGCGACCGTCACGATTCCCAGCAGGGCCAGTAACAGCAGACCGCAGATACCGATCGTCCGCTTGAAGGTACTGAGTTGGGCGCGCCTCATCTGAAAGCCTCCGGATGCAGCGCGCGCGCCATCGCTTCCAGTCCATCCACGAGTCTGGGGCCGGGACGCGAAAGCAGATCGCCATTGATGCGGTAGATGCGATTATTCAAGACTGCCGGTGAATTCTTGAGCGACGGCGCGACCGTTGCGTTCGCCTCGCCCATTGAGCCACCCGTCGACAAGATGACCGCGTCAGGCCGCAAGGCCAGCGCCGCTTCATCACTGAAACGGGGAAACGCACCGGGCACGTCTGCGGTAACTGAGACGCCGCCGGCGCGGCGCACCAGATCCGTCAAATATGACTCACGACCAATCGTGTAAAGCGGCTCACCCGAAACCTGGTAGAAGACTCTGACGGGCTGGGAAGCTTTCACCGCAGTTTCGACCGCCGAACTACGACGGCGCAATTCATCAACCAACTTGGCGGCCGAATCGTGATGATTAAGCACATCTCCCAAAGTCTGAATTGATTTCAGAGCATCATCGAAACGCTGGGGGTCGGTGACGTAGACGGCGATGTGCTGTTCATCCAGTTGCTTGGTGAAGGCTTCGAGCTGAGAGGCGGTCGAGACCAGAACGATCTGTGGCTTGAGCGCGATGATACGTTCAATGCTCGGCTGCATTGTGTCGCCAATCTTGGCGACGCTTTTGGCTTGTTCGGGAAAGTCGCAATAGGTCGTGTCGCCGACGAGTTGCTCGCCGGCGCCGACGGCGTAGACGATTTCAGTGAGGTTGGGCGCGAGCGAAACAACGCGGTCGATTTTCTGCGGGATGATGACGCGACGGCCGGCTTCGTCGGTGACTACGCGCGTTTCAGCGTTTAATTGAGGACCATTATTTTTGATTCTCGAACACGCGGTAACAATCAGCAGCGAAAGAATTGCAAGGACGCCAATTTGGAGTGCGGCGGGCCGACGCAGCTTTGGATTTGACCGAATGTGAGCGCGGCAACGATCCAAATCGCCGTCATCGCTGCGCTTTGGCGGCGCATTCCAAATTTGTTTCTTAAAAATCAAAATCCCGTCACCTCATTGCCGCGAATGGCGACAGGCAAGCGACGGGATCGTTTCTCGAATGGAAATTCCCACTGCGGCCTGAACACCTTTTCGCGGGCGTTCACAAGCTGCTGCAACGTTCGGGCAGGTCTCCTGGCTTTTGCTTCGCTCAAGATTCAGCGAAGTCATTCACAGTGGCGCGACCGCGCGGGATTCTCACCCGCTTCCCTATTCTCCGCATGAAGTGGCGCAAGATGGCATCTTGCGCTAAAACTGCGGCACCTGAACGTGTTTAAAAGAACTGCGGAACTGATGTTCCAACGCTGCCGCGGAAGTTATCACGCACCGTCACCGAAGTCAAAACACCTATTTGCGACGCGCCTGACGCTCAAGTAATATGCACCCACCGTCATGATCAAAACAGTCGAATGGACCAACGAAGGCGTTCGCATGCTCGACCAGCGGATACTTCCCAACGAAGAAAAGTATTTAATGCTCCGCTCTTATGAAGAGGTCGCGGACGCGATCAAGAAGATGGTCGTCCGCGGCGCGCCGGCCATTGGTGTTTCCGCCGCCATGGGTCTGGCGCTCGGCGCAAGCCAATCAGTCGGGACCTCGGTCGCCGACCTTGAATATGATTTCGATTTCATGTGCAAGGTGATGGAAGCGACCCGGCCGACGGCGGTGAACCTTTTCTGGGCGGTGGAGCGCATGCGCGCCGTGATCGCCAAAGCGAAGGCCGAAAAGATCCGCGATGTCGAAGACATAAAGCAAAAGCTGACAAAAGAAGCGCTCTTAATTTACAACGAAGACATCGAAGCCAACCGCGCCATCGGATTGTTCGGCGGCAAGTTGATTCCGGACGGCGCCACCGTCCTGACACATTGCAACGCGGGCGCTTTGGCGACTGCGGGCGATTACGGAACAGCGCTCGGCGTAGTGCGCGGAGCAATCAAAGCCGGCAAGCGGGTCGCCGTCATTGCGGATGAAACTCGGCCTTTCCTGCAGGGCGCGCGGCTAACCGCATGGGAACTCGCGAAAGACAACATCCCCGTCACCGTGATTACCGACAACATGGCCGGGCATATCATGAAGCAGGGCAAGATTGATTGCGTCGTGGTGGGCGCCGATCGCATCGCCGCCAACGGCGACGCGGCCAACAAAATTGGCACCTACATGGTCGCGGTGCTCGCGAAGCAACACAATATTCCGTTCTATGTCGCCGCGCCTTTATCGACCGTCGATCTGGCGACCGCGACCGGCGACGACATACCAATTGAGCAACGCGATGCCAGGGAAGTTACTCACCTGCGCGATCAGCAACTCACGCCTGATGGAGTTGGCGTTCATAACTTCGCGTTTGACGTCACGCCCAATGAATTGATTGCGGCGATCATTACCGATCGCGGCGTCGCCCGTGCTCCTTACACTGAAAGCCTCCAAACATTGTCTAAGGTGCGTTCAGCGAACGCGTCGTAATCAACGGAGGCCGCGATTCCACACAAAATCAACCAACAAAATCTCTCGTTGCCGAACGAGTTGTTGCCCACTGTCGAGATGGCGCTCGACAACTGGGACGCACAGCGAAAGGTGGCGAGACTCTGGGCGCGGGACACTTCGCTCTGGACCGATAAAGGCGAAGACCAGTGGCTCGGCTGGCTGCACATTGCGGACGAGCAACTGAAGACCATCAGGCGCTTCACGAACTTTTCAGCCGAAGTAAAAGATGCAGGTTTCAAACACGTGCTATTGCTCGGAATGGGTGGATCGAGTCTTTGCCCCGAGGTCTTGAGCAAGTCGTTCGGCCGGCAGGATGGGTTCCCTGAATTTCACGTGCTCGACTCAACCGATCCGGCACAGGTGAAATCGTTTGCCGATCGAATCGATCCTGCGAGCACCTTATTCATTGTCTCAAGTAAGTCGGGCACGACTCTCGAGCCGAATATTTTCAAACAGTACTTCTTCGAGCGCGCCAAAGATGCCGTCGGCGAGCAGGCCGCAAATCGTTTCATCGCCATCACCGATCCAGGATCTAAATTGCGCGAAGAAGCCGAGAGCGAAAGCTTCCGCAAGATTTTTCTGGGCGTGTCGTCGATCGGAGGACGATACTCGGCGCTTTCGGATTTCGGCCTGGCTCCCGCCGCGGCGATGGGCATCGACGTGGCGAAATTTCTCGAGCGTACAATTCCCATGGTGCGAGCTTGCGGTGACGCGTCGGCGCGGAACAATCCCGGCGTGATTCTCGGCGCTGTCTTGGGAACGGCGCACAACAATAATCGCGACAAAGTGTCGATCATCGCATCGCCCGGGATTTGCGATTTGGGCGCGTGGCTCGAACAGTTGATCGCAGAATCAACCGGCAAGAACGGCAGCGGGTTAATTCCGGTCGATCGCGAGCCGTTGGCCGCGCCTGCTGAGTACGGCGACGACCGCGTCTTCGTATATTTGCGTTTAGAGTCTGCCCCCGACAAATCGCAGGACGCCGCCGTTAACCGCTTGATCGAGGCCGGACAGGCGCTCGTCATGATCTCTGTCGCAGATGTTTACGATTTGGGACAGGAATTCTTTCGTTGGGAAATTGCGACGGCCGTCGCGGGATCGATTATCGGTATCAATCCATTCGATCAGCCGGACGTGGAAGCGAGCAAAATCGCCACGCGCAAGCTGACTGACGAGTACGAGCACAGCGGCGCGCTGCCTGCCGAGACGCCTTTCTTCGAAGGTGATGGCATCAGGTTATTTGCCGACGAGAACAACGCTGCCGCGCTACAGAGTTCGACGCGGGAAAAGTCTTTGAGTGGTTATCTCAAAGCGCACCTCGATCGCATCAAACCACACGATTATTTCGCCTTGCTCGCCTATCTCGAGATGAATGAGTCTCATGAGCAATCGCTGCAATCAACGCGTGCCGCGGTGACCAACGCAAAGCGCGTGGCGACCTGTCTGGGTTTCGGTCCGCGCTTTTTACACTCAACCGGACAGGCTTACAAGGGCGGACCTAACACCGGCGTGTTTCTGCAAATCACTTGTGATGACGAAAATGACCTGGCTGTACCCGGACAGAAATATACTTTCGGCGTGGTTAAAGCGGCGCAGGCGCGCGGGGATTTTGAAGTGCTGAATGAACGCGGTCGTCGTGCGTTGCGTGTGCATTTGGGCGCAGATGTTAATGAAGGATTTCAGCAGCTCGGCGGCGCGATTAAGAACGCGCTGGCATAAATCAGGTGGAATTCAGCAGTGTCAGAACGCGTGACGTTTGTAGTTCGCGCTTCGCGCTCATGCGGCCAGGGATGGCCGCGTTCCATTGAGACGTCAATTGATCCCGTCGCTATCCAGACTTGTCGGGATTCTGATACGAAAGGTTGATAAAGATGCAACTGGGAATGATTGGTCTCGGCCGCATGGGCGCCAACATGGTGCGGCGGTTGATGCGCGGCGGACACGAATGTGTCGTCTGGGATTTGAGTGCTGAAAACGTCATGGCGATTGCAGGTGAAGGAGCCATCGGCGCGGATTCGCTTGACGACTTCATCGCGAAACTGAGCAAGCCGCGCGCGGTGTGGATCATGGTCCCGGCGGGCGAAGCAACGGAAAAGACGGTCAATGAACTCGCGGCGCGCCTGGAAGCCGGCGACATCATCATCGATGGTGGCAATTCTTATTTCAAAGATGACGCGCGGCGCGCGCGGGAGCTGCAGAACAAAAGCATCAACTACATGGACGTCGGCACGAGTGGCGGCGTGTGGGGACTGGAACGCGGCTACTGCATGATGTTTGGCGGACCGAAAGAGACCGCGGAATATCTCGATCCGATTTTCAAGACGCTGGCGCCGGGACGCGGCAGCATCACACGCACGCCCGGCCGTGAGAACATCAAAGGCACAGCGGAAGAGGGCTATCTGTATTGCGGGCCGTCAGGCTCCGGGCACTTCGTAAAGATGATTCACAACGGCATCGAGTACGGCATGATGCAGGCTTTTGCTGAGGGATTCGACATTTTTCGTAATGCGACCTCAAAAGAGCTACCGGAAGAGATTCGTTACGACCTGAACATGGCCGACATCGCTGAACTCTGGCGCCGTGGCAGTGTCGTTTCGTCCTGGCTGCTCGACCTGACGGCGATGGCACTGGTCGAAGATCCGGACCTCGAGGGGTACAGCGGCTTTGTGCAGGATTCAGGCGAAGGCCGCTGGACGATTCAGGCTGCGATCGAGGAAGCGGTGCCGGCCGAAGTTTTGAGCGCGGCGCTTTACACCAGATTCCGTTCGCGGCAGGAACACACCTTCGCGGAAAAGATACTCTCGGCGATGCGCAAGAAATTCGGTGGGCACGTTGAGCCGAAGTAGGGTGTCAGAACCGGGAGCGGTAGCGACCGGATCATGTGATCTTCTGGATTGAGTCATTGATTCATTTGTTCATTGAATCAATGTATTAATGACTCAATGGATCAATTCTCAGGGTCACATGATCCCGTCGCTACCGCTCCGGGTTCTGACACGACAACATGAACGATAAGCAGACCAAATCACACGTCAGTCCGCCCTGCGTCCTCGTAATCTTTGGCGCGGCGGGCGACCTCACCAAACGGAAATTAGTTCCCGCGCTCTATAACCTTAGGAAGAACAATCTCCTACCTGATGAATTTGCCGTCATCGGCCTGGCACGCGCGGAGATGACCGATGAAGAGTTCCGCCAACGCCTGCGCGACGACATGAACGAGTTCGCGACCGAGCAGATCGAGGCAGCTGCATGGGAGTGGCTATCAAGCCGCCTGTTTTATCTTTCGGGAGACTTCAACGACGACGAGACTTACGCGAACCTGAGGACCGCGATCGAGAAAGTGAAGCGTGAGCGAAATACCGGCGACAACTATTGCTTCTATCTAGCCACGGCCCCTCAGTATTTCGCGACCGTGGTGGAGAAACTCGGCGCCGCCGGACTGAGCGAAGAAACCGACGAGCAATGGCGGCGGGTCGTGATTGAAAAACCATTCGGTTCTGATCTGGAATCCGCGAAGAAGCTTAATAAGGAAATTCAACAAGTACTGAAGGAAGATCAGATTTACCGCATCGATCATTATCTCGGCAAAGAGACAGTGCAGAACATCCTGGTGTTCCGCTTCAGCAATGGGATTTTTGAGCCGACCTGGAACCGGCGCTACATCGACTCAGTGCAAATCACGGCCGCTGAGAAGGTCGGGGTCGAGCAGCGCGGCGGCTATTACGAACAGGCTGGCGCTTTGCGCGACATGGTCCCCAATCATCTGCTCCAGTTGCTGACGCTGACGGCCATGGAACCGCCCGTTTCGTTCAAAGCCAACGCCGTACGCGACGAGCAAGCGAAGGTGCTGCATGCGATTCAGTGCCCGACTCCGGAAGAGGCTGCGCAGAGAACGGTGCGCGGACAATATGATGCCGGAACCATGGACGGTAAGTCCGTGCCGGCTTATCGCGCCGAGCCCAACGTCGCGCCCGATTCAGCCACCGATACATTCGTGGCGATGAAGCTCCTGGTAGACAACTGGCGCTGGAGCGGTGTGCCTTTCTATCTGAGGACCGGCAAGCGTCTCGGCGCGCGCGATACGGAAATCGTCATCAATTTTAAGAGTGCGCCTTTCATCCTCTTCCGCGAAACTGAAGTTGATCGATTGAAGCCAAATCGGCTGGTGCTTCACATTCAGCCCGATGAAGGCATCTCGCTGAGCTTTGGCGCGAAAGTCCCCGGTCCCATCCTCAAGATCGGCACCGTCGATATGAATTTCGATTACGAGGACTATTTTGGCGATGTGCCCAGCACCGGTTACGAGCGACTGCTGCACGATTGCATGATGGGCGACGCGACGCTGTTCCAGCGGGCGGATCAGGTCGAAGCGGGATGGGCTGTCGTCAAACCGATTCAGGAAGCCTGGGCCAATTCCCCGGCTCCGGAATTTCCAAACTATGCGGCAGGCACCTGGGGTCCGAAGGCGGCTGACGATTTATTGGCGGCGGACGGACGCGCGTGGGATGTGACTCACGACATCAGGCGCTCTCAACTCACAAACCAGAAATAATCAGGAAATCTTTGGCGGTTCGGGCAAACCTTGAGGCGCCGGAGGCGAGGCAGATGGTTCATAGCGGCGCGTGCGGTGATGCCGACGCCAACCGGGCTTTTGATTAAACCGCTTCTCGTGACGCGCGACACAGTCCCAACAGAGATGATGCAAGCGGTTATCGTCGCCAATCGATTCAATGACGTGCGGTGTCTCTCGATCGCAACGCTCGCACCGATAGGTCTTTTCGTGCTCTCCAGGGATCATAATTGTTGGTGACGAATCTTATCACGTCGCGATCATCAGGCGGAGCGCCACCGAGCTCACTCGCTCAAGATGCCCCGATAAGACAACTCGCCGTTCACCACGCGCGCCGCCGAAGTGAAGGGATGAGGTGCACACTTTCCCTCATCCATGATGTGCCCTACGTCGATTCCCTTCACCTTTAAGTAGTCCGAAATCAAGCTCCGATGACATCGCCACCACACCGCCTCTGAACACATAACCGCCGCCCGCCGTCTGGCGGCCAGGTCCAATAGTCGCTCAATACCGCTGCGAAACTCTTCAGTTTCCATGTAATCGGCGTAGCCGCGAAATGATTCGTTCCGCCATGCCATATTTAATGAGTCCGAAAGAGGGCGCCTGCGGCCACCCAATTCGCGAAAGTGCTCGTAGTAAATTCCAGCATCCGCGAGCGAGGGCTTCAGATTCTCTCGATTGAAATGCGGATAACGGCGCGAACCCGGGAAGCTGCGCACGTCTGCCAGGGCTTCGACGGCAAACGACCTTAAGCGAGCGACGAAGTCTTCGATCGACAGGGTCGAATGTCCGATTGTCCAGATTGATAGGTTGTCGGTAAACACGGTGCGTTAGCAATAGAAGGAAAGAACTTTGCTTAACTGATTTGATGATTCGCGATAAACGATGCTACTCCAAATTTCTTAAATCAGCGATGCGACTTAACCTAAAAAAGTTATTGACACTATGCGGCCGGCGGAGTATAAGCCGCGTGTCCCAAACACTCTCGTCGTCTCGCGAGTTCCGTTGTCTCTGAGACTGTAAGTTAACTAATACTCGTTCTCGAAATGGCACGATTGTTCACGTCGTGCCGTCCACCGGTCTTTTGATAACCAGTTAAGCTTTCGGAGAGGCCCCATGTTCAATTCAGCGATTATCGACACTGCGATTGGTATCATCTTCGTCTATTTGCTGCTGAGTCTTATCTGTTCGGCCGTTGGCGAAGCCATTGAATCGATCATGCGGAACCGCGCGGCGGATCTGGAGCGCGGCATACGAGAGCTCGTGACCGATGAAACGGTCGTGGGCGGCCTCAAGGGCTTCATACAGAAACACATGCCGCGGCTGAGAGCACTTCTCGGCCTCGCAGACACGCCTGCGACAAAGCCCGCGTCCGGTTCGCCACCGCAAGCCGTTGATTACGTTGCTGAGCTTTACTCTCACCCGCTACTCAATGGGCTCTTTCGCGGATCCTATCAGGATGCGCTCAAGTACCGATCTCTGGGAGTGTTTCGACGATTATTCCAGTGGATCTGGCAGAGCACTCCCAAGCTTCCGACTTACATTCCTTCGCGAAATTTTGCTCTGGCTTTGATGGACCTGGCGCTGCCGGCGAACTCGACACAGTCATCCGGCGCGGCGGGGGCGATGGCGGATCCGAACGCTCTCTTATCGTCACCACCGGCTGATTCGGTCGAAGAATTGCGCAAAGCGATCATCGACAATCTGCACATCGATCCCGAGTCAAAACTTGGCAAGGCGTTACTCCCGCTAATTGATTCGGCCGGCAATGACGTGAACCAGGTCCGCAAAAACATCGAAAACTGGTTCGATAGCGCCATGGATCGTGCCTCGGGGTGGTACAAGCGGCGGGCCCAGTTCATCATTTTCACCATCGGTTTGCTCGTCGCCATCGCGGTGAACGCAGACTCGATCAATATCGTCAAGAAGCTCTTTAACGACAAGGCGGTTCGCGACACAGTTGCCGCCGTGGCGATCGAGTATGCAAAGGCGAACGCAGACGTCTCACCGACGCCGGCTCCCTCACCCACTACCTCGCCCAGTCCAGCAGCCAGCCCCGCAGCGATGGCTCCCACAGATGACGGGTCATGCTGGAAGGAATCAAGCGAATGTAGCGACCAGGATCCGGCGAAGGACAAAGAGAAAAAGAGTTCTCTCGCGTGCAAGGTCAAGCAGAATGAATGTTCCGCCAGGAAGTGTTACGAGACAGAGTGCAAAGGTGACCAGAATTCCCCGAGGTGCAAGGCCGCCAGGAGCAAATGTCAGCTTGATTCGCTTGGCCTGCCTCTCGGCTGGCCGGGTAACGGAGACGTTACCACCACCTGGCCGGGCTGGCATTTTTCAGAAAACGGCGGCTGGTGGTGGCAGTTTTATTGGCATGGCATCGGCTGGTTAATCACGGCGCTGGCAATTTCGCTGGGCGCGCCATTCTGGTTCGACATGCTCAACAAGATCATCGTCATTCGTTCAACGGTAAAGCCGAAGGAGAAAAGTCCCGAAGAGAAATCGAAAGACTAAAGCGATCGAATAAAGCGAACAAGTGAGTGGTAACACCAAGAGGTGACGTGCCGCATGTTCCGCCGCGAAGGGATATTGAAAACTGGACACGAAGTCTTCAAGGAGGCTCAACTGACATGCTGACTGTACCTAAAACTTCCATACAAAATGCCTTAGGCCGTTTGCTCGCCCAGGCTAACCGTGAGGTCCGGCGTCCGCTACTGGTCTGGTTGATTTGTCTCGGTCTAACTTCAGGATTTGTTTCGCCAACGGTCTCAGCCAAAGCCAAAAAACCGCCGGTGAAGAAGACTACGGTCAAACCCGTCGTGACAGACATTCAGCACGAGAGGCTGGTCACGCCCGCAGGGACCAAGACAAAGACGATTCCTCTGACGCTGGAAATCAACGGAAAGGGATTTGGGAAAACCATATCTCCTGAGTCAGTACGGGTCACGCTGGTCAACATAGAATCCAACCTGGAGAGTAAAGCTGCGGTCAAAGTTGCGACCGACACCAAGATTGTTGCCCGCGCCGAAGCCCCAAAGAATGACAATGGTTCAACTGAATGCCGGGTCGAACTTGAGATAAATGGAAAGCCGGTAGACACAACCGCTATTGCTCACGTCAAAATCGACGGCGAGGGCAAGCCGGCCTCGAACCCTCAGACAGCCGACAAAGCAAAATTGTTTGAAGTCGATTTCGAGACCGCCGCGACCGACAATCCCAACCTTCACTCCATCGCGATTACCACCAAGACCGATGAACCAATCTTTCCTGTGGATCCGAACTTGATTAGAGTGTCCATTCTCCCGGCGGGAGCATCGAGAATCTCAGTGGAGCCAGGCGTTACTCCCCAAACGATGTTTGTTGATTTTCTGGCGCCTGAGGACTTCGAGGTGAAAGACGTTCTGGTTACGGTGCTCGACGCAAACAACAAGGTAGTGGCATACACGAAATCGAAAAAAGCTGACGGCGGATTTACGATCACGAGTGTCGACGTTGTCTCGCTTCAACGCGCCAATGGTTTTGGCCGGGTGAAGATAGTGGGATCAGGATTTGCGACCGGTTTCGAAAACAGACTGCCACGAAGAACCGAAAGCGTTGACCGGGAGTTGCTTTGCAATAACGCTAATCGGGCTTCTCAGGTCGAAGAAAGACAAAAACCCGATAAGAGCAACGACGAGAGAGAGAAAGACGACGAAACAAAAGCCTTCTGCGGTGGTTTTAACTCAGCGACTTCCAGCGAATGGCACACGCAGATCGATAGAGTGGTCAACGTGGCCCTGGTGCCGCGCAATCACAATTTGCGGGTCGAGCGAACGCAGATCATGAATCTCGACGATAAAACAATTGACGTCTATTTTGAATTCACCCGCTTCAACCGGTTCAGCGAGCCTTTCCGGCTTGAATCCGTAACCGTCAGCGTGACTCCCACCAGAACGCTGACGGCTGCGAACAAGTCGAAGCCGTTGGTCAGCCCGTCATTTGGTGGCGGCGAGAGCGACGCCTCCGCCGTGGCGACTGAAGAGACAACTCCGATTAAGACCTTCGTTGCCACGCACAATATTGGGCCGGCCAGAGATAAGAACCTCGAGTACCGGTTTACCATCATGGACCAGGGCCAGGCGACCAACTTGTTTGGAGCGGGAATCAGCGAGAATTTTTACGCGATTCAGCTCTCAGTGGTTAACAACAGCAAGAAGAAAGTGGTCGTGCCGCTGTCATCTATCGAGGCTGAAATTGAGTGGGCCTATCAAGACTGTAAGGATCGGGAGAGGAAATGCACTGCTGAAGGTCTCACGAACAATAGTAAGGCTGACAGCATAGATTATCCGGTCACGTCCTATGATGAAGGTCCGGCCACACTCTCGCCAATTCCACTGGGCACCGTCTCGGGGTTCTTTGATGCGTACGAAAAAACGAAGGGGAACAAAGCCAAACTCTTCAATATTCTTGAGGGGGCAACCGGCATTCTCAGCATGGTCACGACTTTCAAGAACATCACCTCGATCGCAAAAACTTCGGCGTTCATCAGCACCGGTGTCACGCCGGGAATCCGCAGGATGATCGGGGACCTTTCCGGACAACAACTGCAAAATCTTACCGGCAAAAGTTGGGAGAGTACTGAGGAGATTGCCGCCGGCGGCAGCGTTGAAAAGTACGTTTTCATTCAACGTAACGACCAACTGTTCTCGAAATACTCCAACTGGACAGTCCACAAACAAATAAAGAGCATTCTCGGAATTGAGATCTCAGGTTTCGAAGTGAAAGAAAGTGAGAAAAAAGTGGCCAGTCAAGTTCCTTAGTTCTATAGTGAACGTAACTCGAGACAGTCAGATGAATGGTCAGCACTAACGGAGGAGATCATGCCAATACTAAAGAGAGGTTCATCAGGTCCTGAGGTCCAGGCCCTGCAACAGCGACTAAGCGATTTGGGTTTCGATCCAAATGGTATCGACGGAAATTTTGGGCCGGGCACTGCGGAGGCGTTGCGTGCTTTTCAGCAAGCGAAGGGTCTCGGCGTCGATGGAGAGGCGGGACCCGACACGCTCGCCGCGCTGAATTCGGGCGATCTCGCGGCAAACGTTAGCGGAGGAATGTCAGGCGGCAACGGGTCGACTTCCGATTCGTCGAGCAATTCCACCGCAGTTGTCACGCCCGCGGACGTTCCCGGATTGAATCTCGCGGCCCTTACCGGCAAAGTTCCTGACGGAGTAATCGCGCAGATCCCGGAAGCCGCAAAGGATTTCAACATCACTTCAAACCTGCGTCTGGCCCACTTCCTCGCGCAGTGCGCGCTCGAATCGGCGAATTTTACGGCAGTAGTTGAGAACCTGAATTACAGTGCGCAGCGCCTGCTGCAGGTGTTTCCAAAATATTTCAAGAACGTCGACGTAAACGCCTACGCTCGCAATCCGCAGAAGATTGGCAGCCGCGTTTACGCGAACCGGATGGGCAATGGCGATGAAGCTTCCGGTGACGGTTTCAAGTATCGCGGCCGCGGTTACATTCAGTTAACCGGAAAGAACAACTACCAGGCTTTTTCCGGTTTCATTGGTCAAGACTGCGTCGCTGATCCGGATCTGGTCGCCACGACTTATCCGCTCGCTTCAGCGGCGTTCTTTTTCAACTCAAACAATATCTGGCAGATTTGCGATCAGGGCTCGAGCGATGCGGTCGTCACCAGCGTCACCAAGCGGGTGAATGGCGGGACTCACGGTCTGGCGGACAGACTTCAGTACTTCAAGAAATTTTTTGCCGCATTGAAATAAGCCGACACTTTGGTCACTGAAAACACCAGCAACCGCGCTGGGAGCCCTCTGGGTTCTCAGTCGCAGTCGATTAACTTTCTCTGGTCAAACCAGCATAAATCGATTGGAGGTATTTGCATGAACATCAGAAGCTACGAAGGAAAGGTATTCGTCGTAGAGTCGAGCAGCAGCATCATTCGTGACGACAATTTCGCGTCTTTAAAATATCAGGCCGGAGACGAAATTCCATCAGGCAAAAAAGTTGGCGATCCGAAAATCATCCCCCAACGGACCGAAGTGGTAGTCACCGACGTCAAGTCCGACAATGCGCGGCACGTGTTTGTTTTCGCGCGGCCGGCGAACGATCCAAGCTCGGCTTTCGGTTGGACTTCCGCCGCGAACCTCGTCGGCAGCTTTGCAAACGAGACGACCGGGTTTGCGCCATCGGATTGGAAACAAGAGCCCGACGGCACTAATAAGACTTGCGTAGATGCCAAGGCGATCATACGCGGCGGCCCACCGGATTTTGCGCCCACGCCGAATGCAATTCTGCAGCGGTCTTTCGTCGTGGTCACTGACACCTCGCCTGACAAACTGAACGTGAAGGTGAGCAAGCTTGATATCGTCGACGGCAATCCGGTTGTCGGCGACGAGATTGGTTGGACGCGCGCAGCGAACCTGCGCGATGGCTGCGCGGACTTCTACTTCTCGAATGATTTCACAGCTCAAAAAGGACCCAACGGCTGTTGGGATCATGGTGAGTATATCGGCGCGAAGCTGCTCGTGAATATCGTCGGCTTTGGCGGCGAGATGGAGCAGGTGACCTTCGACAGCCTCGCCCCTTATCTGGCGATGATGCAAGACGCCGCGGATAGCGCCAACCTGCAAATTTCCATCAACAGCGCCTTTCGCACTTTCCAACGGCAGGCGGAGCTGTTTGCGCTTTTCAAGGCGCACAAGGGTAACAAGGCGGCGCCGGCGGGAGCTTCGAATCATCAACATGGCCAGGCCTTCGACCTGAACACGCGTCACAACGTCACCGACGGCTCGGACAAAGTGTACGAGTGGCTAAAGAAAAATGCGCCGCGGCACGGTTTCGTCCGCGCTGTGAGTAACGAGACCTGGCATTGGGAATACCGTCCGGCTGTCGCCGCGCAGTTGCCGCCCGGTAAGTTCATGATGCCCGGGATTCACGACGACTGAATCTACCGTCGCGTCGAGTATTTCGCCAGGGTCTGCGGAAAGACGCGCACGCCTTCGGACATCTGCTCCATCGAGATTTTGTTTTTGCCGGTGAGAATGTCTCGCGCGTTCATTCCATAGACCTGCGCGTTGTCTTCATTATCTGGTTTGATAACGACGCCTTTTAGTTCGAGTCCGGCGAATGCGCCCTTGCTACGGGAATAGGAAAGAATCTGCGCGTTAAGTCTCGCATCAGTCGAAGCGCTGGCTGATCGGCCCACGGGTCCGGCAGCCGCGCTGCCCTCGCCGCCGATCTCGACTTTGTCGCTCAATAATGACTCGACGGCATGCTCGTTCATGAACAGCAGAATGTAGTCGGTTGACGCGACGCCGATTTGTAATCCGACGCTGCCGCCCATCAGATCGAAGAAAGCCGGCGCGCTCCAGCCGTTCGCCACGCGCCGGCTAATTACGCCGCTGCCGCCACGGCCGCCGACGACAAATCCGCCTTTCAGCACGCCGGGAAA
Source organism: Pyrinomonadaceae bacterium (assembly GCA_044870975.1). Classification (GTDB taxonomy): domain Bacteria; phylum Acidobacteriota; class Blastocatellia; order Pyrinomonadales; family Pyrinomonadaceae; genus UBA11740. The sequence goes on along the minus strand of JBIOZK010000139.1, from coordinate 4,913 downwards.
CACGGCAACGGCTTCGGCCTTATCAAGCAGGTCCTGCGGGATCGATTTCTCCCGCGTGCCCATTATTTGCTCGAAGACGCGCGCGGCCCTTGCGGATTGCTCAGCGGCTTCGCGTACTTTTTTGGTGTTGCGGTCGCGATCGTTTTGGGCGTCGGTGATTGAGGCAGAAACGCAGATTGAAAAGATGATGAAGGAAAATATTCTGACGGCGTTGGTTAGTTTCATACTCTTTCGTTAGGCCAGCAAAGCAGGCGAGATGCCGTATCGCCCATGCGGGGGATGCATGCGCTCCTACTTGGTTGAATATCGTGCCAACGTGCGCGGAAAGATCCTTACGCCCGCGGGCATCTTCGCTATCGGCATCGCCGAACCGGGCAACAGCAACTCGCGCGCCCGGGTCTCGTAAACACGGCGGTTCTCATCGTCATCGGGTTTGATGACAACCCCTTTTATTTCCAGGCCTGCGAACAAGCCCTTGCTGCGCGAATAAGAAATGATGGCGGCCTTTAGCAACGCGTCCGTTGAAGCTGCGGCGCTGCGACCGACGGGACCGGCGACGGCACTGCCCTCGCCGCCGATTTCGAATTTGTCCTTCAGCAAACCGGCGATGGCTTCGTCGTTCATGAAGAGCAAGACCAGGTCGGTTTTGGCTGCTCCTATCTGCAAGCCGAAGCTGCCGCCCGCCAAATCAAAAAACGCCGGCGCACTCCAGCCACCTTTTACGCGGCGGCTGATCACGCCATGTCCGCCGCGGCCGCCAACGATAAAACCAGCCTTAATCATGTTGGGAAACACCGCGATCGCTTTCGCCCGATCGAGCAGGCCCTGCGGAATGGCGTGATCGGCCACATTCATGATCTCAGTAAATGCATCCGCGGCATCCTGGGCGTGTCTGGCCGACTCGGCAACTCGTTTGGGATCAGTTTTTTGTGCAGTAGCAAAGCCGGCGGCCAGGCACAAGACGGCCGCGGCAACTGTTACACGCTTAATTATTCGGGTAGGTTCGACTGTGGTTCTCATACATCCCCCTCAATTTTTTGAAACTCTTCACCGGGGGATCAATTGTTTCTTGCTCGTTCATCGTCAGCATAACTATAATCGCGCGCTCTGACAACGAGTGATGCCAATCGGAACTCCATTTCATGAACGTACCTTCGCGCTGTGCGAAAGCTTGAACTACCGCGAATGGTCCGGCTACTACACCGTCAGCGCTTACGAGACGCATCACGATCATGAGTACAACGCCATTCGTAACGCGTCCGCGCTGATCGACATCTCGCCGCTGTTCAAATATCGCGTGACCGGCCCGGACGCGTCGCGCCTCGTCGATCGAATCATCACGCGCGATGTTCGAAAGATTTCTGTCGGCCAGGTTGTCTATACTCCGTGGTGCGATGAACACGGCAAAGTGATTGATGACGGCACCGTCTCTCGTCTGGAAGAAAATGTCTATCGCTGGACGGCGGCCGACCCCAGCCTGCGCTGGCTTACGCAAAACAGCGCCGGCCTCGATGTTTCGATCGAAGACATTTCCGAGAACATCGCGGCTTTAGCTTTGCAGGGCCCGACGTCTGGCCGTCTGCTGAAATCAATCGCTGAAGCCGACATCGAGAACCTGAAATACTTTCGCGTTACCAACGGATCGATCGAAGACATTAAGGTCGATATTTCGCGCACGGGATACACCGGCGATTTAGGCTACGAAATTTGGGTTGCTGCGGATGACGCACTGCGTCTTTGGGACATACTCGTTGAGCGAGGACGCCCCTTCGACATCAAACCGGCGGGCATGTTGGCGCTCGACGTGGCGCGCATCGAAGCCGGTCTGCTGCTGATCGACGTTGATTTCAACAGCAGCAAGAAGGCGCTGATAGACCACCAAGAATATACGCCGTCTGAAATGGGCCTGGGTCGACTGGTGCATCTGGATAAGCAGAACTTTGTTGGGCGCGAAGCCCTGATTCGCGAAAGCAAACGCGCGCCGGCAAAACAGATTGTCGGACTTGAGATCGATTGGAATGAAGTTGAGCGCCATTACGAAGCGGTTGGATTACCACCGGCAGTCTCGCCAATCGCCTCACGCGTCTCTGTCCCTGTGTTCAAAAGCGGGAAGCAAATCGGCAAGGCAACATCGTCGACGTGGTCGCCGGTTTTGAAAAAGATGATCGCGCTCGCGACTATTGCAGGCGAATTCACAAAACCCGGGGCCACCGTTGAAATCGAAACTACGGTTGAAGCAGTGCGGCACCGTGTCGCAGCGCGCGTTGTGAAGACACCTTTCTACAATCCCAAGCACAAGACCGCGACGCCGATTTAAAGTGGCATACACTTCAGTCTGTGTCCCCACTTCAGAACCACAGACTGAAGTCTGTGCCACGTTAGCAGCATATGAAATCGCTTAACGATCTAATCGACGCCTACGATCCCGCCGCGCCGCTCGATCGGGCTTCGACGATTCCCTCCTCCTGGTACACAGACGCGCGCATTTTCGAACTCGAGCAACAAACGGTCTTCAGTCACTCGTGGCAAGTTGCCGCACGCATCGATCAATTGAAAAAGATCGGTGACTATGTGACGAGCGAAATCGGGGGTGAGCCAATCGTCATTGTTCGCGGCAACGACAATCGCCTTCGCGGATTCTTTAACGTATGCAGTCACCATGCGGCCGCCGTGATAAATGAACCTGAAGGTCACGCGCATCAATTGCGGTGTCCGTATCATGGCTGGACCTACTCGCTGGAAGGTGAATTGAAAGGTACGCCTGACTTTAACGACGTGTGCGGTTTTGATCGTTCCGAAAATGGTTTGCGCGAGATTGAAATTGCTCCGTGGGAGAAATGGATTTTTGCCAGGACTGGCGACGGACAAAGCCATCCGCTAACGGATTCGCCGTTTGAGTCGAAACTAAATCAGCAGATTGCGGAATTGAATCTCGCGCAGCTTCATTGGCTCGAGCGCCGCCGTTATGTTCTCAACTGCAATTGGAAGGTGTTCGTCGATAATTATCTAGACGGTGGCTACCACGTGCCGCACTTGCACAAAGGCCTGGACAGCGTGCTCGATTACAGCCATTACACAGTTGAAAATGGTGAGCGCTACTGTCTCCAATCCAGTCCCATGATGTCGCAGGATGACGACGTGGGCGCTGTTCGTGCCGGCGAGCGCGCGCTTTATTACTGGCTCTACCCGAACTTCATGCTGAATTATTACGAAGGGGTCCTGGATACGAATCTGGTGCGGCCCATCACCATCGATCGCACTGAGGTCGTCTTTGATTTTTATTTTGCGGATACCTCAGACGCCGCGCGCGAGCGCAACCTGCAAAGCATCAATGTCGGCGAACGCATTCAGGAGGAAGACGTCGGCATCTGCGAGTCGGTGCAGCGAGGCTTGAATTCGCGTGCCTATCAGGCGGGGCGACTGTCCGTCAGACGCGAAGCCGGCGAACACTTATTTCATAGATTGCTGCACGCGGATTTGAAAAGGGCGAACGCGTAATTGCCCTATTCTTAAGGCGAAGGCGGTAGCTTCTTGAAACCCTTCTGCAGGGCATCGCGCAGCCGATTGACTGCAGTCGTAGGGTCGCCGACTAGAATTGGATCAGTGTAGAGCAGGACTTCACCATTGTGAGCATCCACAAATCCGATTTGCATTCTCAAATAGGCTGGCATCCCACCAACCAGAAGATTGAACGTTTGCTTCCCGGAGGTGAGCTTCTTGCCCTGGCCGCGAATGAACACAATCGCATCAACGCTCTTGTCCAAATTCAAGTTAAGCACTTCGTCGCCCATTGAGAAGCGGCCCTTCTTGACGTCACTCTTCTTTTTCATGATTCTCGGCAGCAGGTCATCGAACTTTGTCTGAAAGTCCGCGAGGTTGTACTTCTGCTGTGGGTCGCCTTCGGCCGCTAAAGCCGTACCCGAAACTCGCTTCACGCCATGCTTATCGGCCAGCACAGTCCCGACGGCGTCTTCGACACGTGTGCTCAACTGTTCCGATTCGGCGGCCATCCCTTCGGGGCCTTTCATGCTGTCACGAAGAACGTCTACCTTAGCCGGCAGGATGATGACGTTGCGAATGGCGGTCTCTTTTTTAATGAGTCTCGGATGAAGGTACTGCGCCCGAGCCGCCGATGCTGAAGCAATCACAACTATAAATGCCAGCGTCGCACAATGAATCGGACCGATCAGTTTTTTAGTAGCGTAGTTAAGCATCATCGTGGAGCGTCGAGCCTTTTGATTTTCTTCAGGTCCGTAGTCAACCATGGCAATCATGGCGCAGGTCTCCTCAGGGTTTCAATCCGCTTTTGAATTCGTTCGCGATCGATCGCCGCCGGACTAAGGTCGAGGTATTTCTGATATTCGCCAATCGCTTCGTCCTTGCGTCCCAGCTTTTCGTATAGCATCCCCAAACCTCGATGCGCGATCGGCGTCGGGTTGTCGAGCGCCAAAGCACGCAGATAGTTTTCTTCTGCTTTCTGCTGATGCGCCTTCGCCTCTTCCTGCCCGCCCGGAGTCGCCAGCAAATCGCGTTCTTCTTCTTCGACGGTGCGCTTCTCACGCTTCTTCGCGGCGTCCTTTTTCGCGCTGTTGGTCAACTCTTTATCGGTAAGCCGCGCCGTTCGCGGGCCGAGAGCGCGATAGCTTTCCGCCAGCCAAAAGGTGTTCTCGGAATCAGGGTGAAAATCGACCAGACGCTGGGCGAGAAAGAGCGCCGAACGAAAGCGCCCGCCGTTGATGGCCAACTGAATATCGTGACGCATGATCGGCTCCATCTTCTGAAAATAGGCGCCTTTCTCGCGATTTAGTTCCATCTGCGAAGTAACTTTATCGGCGCGCGCACCCAGATAGTTACTGAGGTACTTGATGCGCTCCTCGAGCGCCGGATGGTCATTGTAGAAGAGCCGGATGTTC
>JBIOZK010000138.1:0-22516 GCA_044870975.1 Pyrinomonadaceae bacterium | reverse complement strand
TATAGTTGCCTTTGCGAGCCTTGGGTAGGTTGATTGGATTAGGCGAGCCGCGCAGCGGCGACAGAGAGTTCGTAAAAAAGGGTCCGTTATTACCAGTGTGTCGCCCCTTCGGGGCTTGATCATTCTGACTGGTTCGTACCCAAGGCTCGCAACCTCACCTTGGGCTTAACTCTGATCGCTGCTCCGCAGCTTGGGTAATTTAGCGGGCGACACAATTTGGAGTGCGCCGGCAGATCCCGATTTATCGGGAGGCGACGGCGCTTTGGATTTCCCCTCAACCGTCCGTCGACAATCTACGGCCCCCATTTCTAATCTGTGTAATCTGCGTAATCTGCGGATTAGATTCATCGCCTAATCTCATACACAAAGCTCTCGGCAATCGTCCCGGGAGCTTTCTCCCGCCGCCCAACCCTGACGCCGCCAATCTTCTCCAAGGCCTTCTGCGAACGAAAATTCGTCACCCCAATCACAAACACAACGCGCTCAACAAACCTGAACGCATGATCCAACATCAGCCGCTTCAGTTCGCGATTGTAATTCCCACCCCAGTAAGCCCGCGCCAAAAACGTCCACCCAATCTCAACCACGCTCTCCTGCGGATCAAATGCCCCCTGATCAAATAGATGGTACCGAGATGACCCAATAATCCGTCCCGTCTTCCGGTCAATAACCACAAACGCGCTCCCCGTCTCCAAAGCCTCTCGAAAGAACTCCCGAAACACATCCTCCCGATACCGCTCCCGCGCCGGATGCTGCTCCCAAATCAGAGGATCTGAAGCCACCGCAAACAACTCTTCCCAGTCATGCGGAGCCAGCGGCCTGACTTCTATTAATTCGCCGACAAGGTGACGCTGCATATCAAAGACTTCGTTTTCGTTACTCATGAGCCGACCATGACCCGAAGACTAATGAAACTCAAGCGAGCATCGAAACCTCGCTGGTGAAATAACTATGAAATGTTTTGGATTGCGATTCACCAAAAACCGCTTTCGAGAGCTCAGGTATGCAACCATTTTTACTTGACGCGTTTGATAGAATTCGATCACGACCGCTGGTCGAAAAATAACATTACCTCCGCATGAGCAACGGTCTAAGTAATGCTAAACTGACGGTCGGTTGGAAATGAATAGGAGCAAGATAAATCGTCATCGAACTCTCTTTCCAGAACTGGCGACCCTTGAATTGTGTGCTGGCGCGGGCGGGCAAGCTCTCGGTTTCGAGCAGGCAGGGGTTGAGCATGTTGGCCTTTTGGAAAAGGATGCGACAGCTTGTTCGACGTTACGCTTAAATCGGCCTGAGTGGAATGTTATTGAAGAAGACCTTGGCGAATTCAATGGCGCGCCCTATAAAGGCGTCGATATGATTTCGGCTGGCCTTCCTTGTCCTCCTTTTTCGAAAGCGGGAAAGCAGCTCGGCAAAATGGATGAGCGTAATCTCTTCCCCCCAACTATTCGCCTTATAGATCAAATTCGGCCTAAAGCGGTCATGATAGAAAACGTACGGGGCATTTTGGACTCAGTTTTCCTTGATTACCGCAAATTTATTCTGAAGGAGCTGGGAAAGTTAGGCTACATAACTGACTGGCGACTAATGAATGCGTCGGATTTTGGGGTGCCCCAACTCAGACCCAGAGCCATACTTGTTGCCGTACTGAAACCATATGCCGATCGTTTCACCTGGCCGGATAAATCATCCGTATCACCACAGAGCGTGGGGGAAGTCTTATACGATCTCATGGCGGCCAATGGCTGGAGCGGAGTAGACGCGTGGAGGAGTCAAGCAAATTCAATTGCCCCTACAATCGTGGGTGGATCGCTGAAACATGGGGGGCCCGACCTAGGACCAACCAGGGCGCGCAAAGCTTGGGCGGCGCTGGGCGTTGATGGAATGGGAATCGTCGATAGCGCTCCTTTACCAGACTTTACTGGCATGCCTCGTCTAACGGTGCGCATGGTGGCACGTCTACAGGGTTTCCCGGATGAATGGGCTTTTTCAGGGAAGAAAACGCAGTCGTATCGGCAAGTGGGCAACGCGTTTCCACCTCCATTCGCAAAAGCGTTCGCCGAGCAGTTTAAAGCGTGCCTGAGTTCTTCGCGACGATTGGTGCGGGCTGCTAGTTAGGTCTTTGAAAGGGAATTATTTGTATATAATTCCCGTGAATGGCGGACACGATCAATCCTAAGCGCCGCAGCGAGAACATGAGCCGCATTAGGAGTAAGGGAATGCGGCCAGAATTGATTGTCCGCCGTCTCGTCCACTCAATGGGCTACCGTTTCCGATTACACGCACCCGAACTGCCTGGCAAACCTGATATCGTACTTACCAGACATGGGAAGATAATCGAAGTACGTGGTTGCTTTTGGCATCAGCATGGGAAGTGCATTGATTCTCACATTCCAAAAACACGGATCCAATACTGGAGACCAAAACTTCAAGGAAATCGGAGGCGTGATAAAAAGAACACTAGAGAACTAGAGTCGCTTGGCTGGAAAGTGCTTGTTGTTTGGGAATGCGAAGTCAGTGACCGCAGACAACTAAAGGACAACCTCTCAAGGTTTCTGGACTAGAGAGCTCTTGCCTTTCCTCCTATTTTTTCGCCTTCTTTCTTCTTCAAAGCGTCGAATGGTGCCCGATGGGTCTTCCGGCCAAGGCCCAAAACTTCGAAGCACATAATCTGCTTTTTTCTTACCCGACGCGTTCTTGTAAAGCTTTGTATCGATCCTCCAACCAATAACGGGATATCTCAACTCCCGAAGGCGCTTTTGCCAATCGTCCTGATGGGCCACAACTTCTAATAGTGAGGATGGTGTTCGTTTCCCAACGCCAATCGCTTTGAGGAGTTCTCCGATTCTAACGTGAACGCTTGCGTGGTTCATGACTCTTTTCATTAGCTCAGTATCGAAGGATGAAAAGTAGTCCTTCTTGCCTCCATTACATTGCTCGCAGATCGCCCACAGGTTTTCAACCTCATTGCTGCCACCCCAATCTCGTGGAACCCTATGGTCGACAACCAGAGATATTTCGTGTTTTTCAATCGTCTTGCCGCACATCCCACATCTACCGCGTGCCGCATGAAGCACCTCCGCTCTATCTTTATCGCTTATAGATCCCTCATCAGTTACATCGCTCCTTTCACCCTCACATACGTAGAGAAATACGGTGCGCCTCTTACCGCCGATCAGTTCCGAACGCTTCGTCTTTCGGATTACAAACCACTTCTTCAGGTCACGCTTACGGCGATCAAGATGGGTCTGGTCTTCGGGACGTAGCCCCTCCTTTTCGAGTTCCTTCCGAATCTGTCCACTGGTAATACCCTGTGGGAAGCGGCGCATCGCTCCAATAATTCGAAGATGGATTTTCCCCGGCTTACTTCTTTTCTTTGCCATCAGAGAGTCCAGTTCTATTTCTGCTGATTTTCAAAGCATAGTCTAGCGAAGCAAGTGTCTCTTGCAAAATATTTTACTCACTATCTCCTAGAGCTTGGTACCCGATGGTGGTTTCTAATGGATTTACGGTTCGCGAATACGCGCGGCTGCAAGGCGTGCCTGACACGTTTACCTTCGGCGGCAGCGACAATGATGCGTATCGAATGATTGGGAATGGGGTTTCGGTGCCGGTGGGTGAATGGATTGGATCGGAGATTGTGCGTTACTTCAATTAGTTGGCGGCTTGGAGTCAGTATCGGGAGCGATGCGGGGTCCCGCACCGCTCCCGGTTCTGACCTCATCATTAGGCGGCAATAATACTTGATGCATCACCCTGACAGTCTATGCCGCACCTTCGGCGCTCGGTGAACTTTTGGCTGGGTAAACCTCGGGCTTATGCCCGAGGCTATTACATGACGCCGCTCCGCGGCTGGATCGCTGCAAACGAAGACACCGCCTATTTGGAGTGCGCCGACTCGTCGGCGCTTTCGTTCACATCGCGAAAAACAAAGCGGGGACAAGTCCCCGCACTCCAAAATTGGGGGCGCTGCCGAATCGAACTTTGACGCCGGCAATCGGCTTTGCTGTAAGAGTCCTTGTTAAGGTCCGCGTAGCGGACTGAATGACAATGGCCCAGCGCTTTAGCGCTGGGGCTACTCGGCCGTATAACGATAAAGTCCGCAAAGCGGACGACTGATAAACCGGTCTTTTAACAGGTGCTTGCGGCTCAGCTGTCCCGTTTCACGGACTTGGCGCTTTGGGTCAAACCGGCCCCACCGATGAATCGGTGGGCTATTCTCATTCATCGGCTTCGCCGACTTTACTAATTACATTGTCGTCAGCACTGAAAACACTTTCGTCGGTACTGATTACATTGTCGCCAGTACTGAAAACACCTTCGCCAGTACTGATTACATTGTCGCCAGTACTGAAAACACTTTCGCCAGTACCGATCACATTGTCGTCAGTACTGAAAACACTTTCGCCGGTACTGATTACATTGTCGCCAGTACTGAAAACACTTTCACCAGTACCGATCACATTGTCGTCGGTACCGATCACACTTTCGCCAGTACTGATCAGACTGTCACCAGTACTGATTACATTGTCATCGGTACAGCCTTGCCTCAAATGTGAACCAACTATTTTATTCACACCCTGGCTTCAGCCGGGTGCAAGTAGTGAAACGCTAAATATGGAAACCGTTTAAACGGTTTCCGGCCTAATTTCGCCTTTCGCGGCCACCTGGCTGAAGCCAGGTGTGAATGAAACTAAGCCCGCGGCACCTCGCAATTTGGTTTTGAGGCAAAGCTCGCTACTGAAAACATCTTATTCAATTGAGGATAATCTTTGGTTTTTCCAGTTAACAAAGATTTCATATCTGCGGGAAAACCTTCACTCAAACACCCCAGGGAATTGATCAGACACGACTTAACCCTGGTGTCCGATTTTTCCTGCGTAGGGTCACTGATCGAGCTCGTGGAACTGGCCCAAAAGTCATTTCGTATTCCCACTCGAAGTATCATTTTAACCAGGAAAGGAGGAGCAACATCATGGCTCGTTTAAGACGCAATTCACCCGTGCTGGAAACGGCGCGGCAAAGACTTGCCGGACTTAAGGCGATCGTGCCGCCACCCAACATGGGTGCTCTGACGATTGAAGGCGTTGAAGCCGACGTCAAGGAGTATAGCGACACGCAGGCAAGCTACAACCTGAAGCTGGCGACCCTGGATGATGACACCAATCAGCTCGACGACCTCGAGCAGCGATTGAATGATCTGAACCAGAGGGTGCTGGCGGCCATCAAGGCCCAGTATGGCCCTGACAGTAGCGAGTTCGAGCTGGTGGGCGGCGTGCGTCGCAGCGACCGGAAGAAACCGGCGCGGACCACCAAAACGCCGGCGACCGCTTAACACTTTCAATCAACCACTCAGGTACGCAGGTACCCTAACGCGGTAGAGGCCATCGAACCTCGGCCGCCTTTTTTATTTCTGGGAATCAGAATTTTGGGGAGCAGAATTAGTCCGCAGATTACACGGATTACCCAGATTAGGAAATTAGGCAGGACCGCTCCATGTCAGTACCCGGAGCGGTAGCGACGGGATCAAGTTGCCTCTTAAAAGAACAGAAGACCTTGATCCGGTCGCTATCGCTCTCGGTACTGACACTCATTGAAGTTCCAACCGGTAGGTCACTTGATAAGTCTCGCTTCGAGGCTTTTCTTCGCTTCTTCCCAGGGAATCGATTTTTCAGGATGAGCTTCCATATCAGCGAGGCGAGCATCGAGCAGAGACTTCTGCTCATCACTCAAAGGATCATCATCATCGAGCCAACGATCGCCATCCAGCTCGGCGAGCTTCAGCCGGATTTCATAACGTTCCTCTGGCGTGAGTTTGGGAAGTTCCTGGAGGATTTCGGTCTTGCTCATACGTAAGATTTTATCATAGGGACGCTGGCGCTGCGGATGGCCCCGCAGCACACAGAGTAATAGAAAACCGCGCCCTCCCTGACGGTCGGGCTACTGCCCCGGTGCATCATGGGCCGCCGAGTTTCTTTAACCGCTCGCGCGCATGGGCGTTCTGCGGATTCACTTCGAGAGACTTCTTGTAGGTGGCGATGGCCAGGTCCTTCTGGCCGTTGGTCTCGTACGCGTCAGCCAGGAAGTCGTACGCGTCGGTTGACCTTGGGGCGGGATAAATGCGTTGGTTTATTTCTTAGGTTTCACAAACACAGCATCATCGATCGCCACGTTTTGCTTTACTTCCGTTAGCTTGATGACGAAGTGCAGGTCTTCGGTGTGGTGGAAAACGAACGGGACCTTCACGCCGTCGACGTTGCGATAATCATCGTACTCAACGGCGCTGGTGACGGCGCCGAACTGATTCCGTTCTTCAGTACGAACCAGCAACCCCGTGCTCTTATCAAAATAGAAGAGCCGCGGACGGCCATTGCGCGGCGCTTCAAGAATGATGACGTCGCGCTCCGGCCCTTTTTGGCCGTTCGCCTTGAAGAGTGACTGTTTCGATTCACCTTTAAGAAACAGACTTGGATATTGCGCACGCAGCTTTAGCGGCTGATAGAAATCGGCGTCCCGGATGGCCGTGCCGAGTTCCCCGCCCGTCTTGTCGACCACGCCGTTATCGGGATCCTGCGTCCATCCGACCGTGCCGTCGAATCCGATCTTTAAGGTCGCCTGTCCGGGCACCGTCATCGTCGTCAACATTTTGTCGGGCGCTTTGCCATACATCTCGGCGGGACCGCTGAGCGCGACTCCCAGCGTTTCGAACGTTCCTTTGGCGCTGCGGCTGTTAATCTTTTCCAGCGCGGCGCGCCCGCCCAACGCGGTAACGTAGGCAGCCAGCACTTCGTCGGCTTTCTGTTTGGTCTCTTCGGTCGGCGCTGCGGCAGCGCTGGTTGTGTTCGAGGACGACGTCTCGGGTTGCAGGCCCAACATGACTTTGAGCGCGGCGTTGGTGAACTGCTGGAGGTAACGCGTTTCCAGTTGCGAGTTCGTCATCCCAACAACTGCCACCGAATCGTTGGGCGCAAGTATCAGGCGCGATTCGAATCCGGTGTCACCGCCGGTATGCAGCACCAGGTGGTGGCCTTGAAAATCAGTCACAAACCAGGCCATCGCTTCTTTCATGCCCAGCGCGTCAACGACGGGCTGCCACATCAAATCAGCGGTTTCACGTTTGAGAATGCGCCGGCCATCCAGTTCGCCGTGATTCATGTTCGCGATGGCCCAACGACTCATATCTTCAATGCTCGAATACAAAGTTGAACTGGGCGAGTGGGCGCGGTTGTAAGGAAAGATCTTGCTGACGGTGACTTTGCCTTTCGCTTCGACATGCGGCGAGGTCAACAGTTGTTGATTCGCTTCGCGCACGAGCAGCGTACTGTCTTTCATTCCCAATGGCGTGAGGATGTGATGCTGCACGTAATCTTCGAAACTCTCGCCTGAGACTTTGGCGATCACATCGCCGAGCATCTCGTAGGCGGCGTTACTGTAGGCGAACTTTTCGCCCGGATTGAAGATCAACTTCTGGCTGCTGAAGCTGCGCGTGAATCGCTCCAGTGCGCCGTCGTCGTATTCGGGTTTGTCCCAGTGGTAATCAGTAACGTCGGGAATGCCGGACGTGTGACTAACCATCTGGCGAATCTTGATTTGGCGATAACGGTCGTCAGCCAACTTGAAGTAAGGGAGGTACCTGGTGACCGGCGCGTCAAGATCGATCTTCCCCTGTTCGACGAGCTGCATAATCGCGGTCGCCACGAATGTCTTCGTCACCGACGCCATGTGAAATAAAGAGCGCGAGGTAACCGGAGCCGTCGTGCCCAATTTCATCACGCCGAAACCCTTCGCATAAATCAGCTTGCCATTCTTGACGACGCCAATCGCCAGGCCCGGCAACTCACCTTTGCTGATGGCCGCGTTGATTTTAGAATCCAGCTCAGCCTGTAGCTGCGCCGCCTCATCAATCTTTGCTGCAGGAGAACTGGTGGTTTGGGCCGCGACGTTGAGCGCGAGCAGGCAAGCCGTCAGGGCAGCCGGCAGTAAAAGGGATTTGGGTTTCGTCATGCGTGAGATTGACGCCGCGGCGCGTGGTTTTGTTAACCACGCCAGGGAACCTCGGGGCTACTGCCCGGTCGTCATCGGCAGTATACTGTCGCCCTCAAAGCGACCAAAACTTATGAAGGCTCAGGATCATAACAAGATCATCGCGATTGGATTTGCGATCTTCGCAGCCATCTACGGTTTCACTTTTGTGCTGCTGATGCTGGTGAGCCTGGGTGTGTTCGTCAGCTTGGGCTTCAGCATGGCGTCCGACAGCGGCGACAAATCTCAAGCGGGGATCGGAATTGCCGGCGGGGTCTTTGCGGTACTTTTCTACGTGGTGCTGGGCCTCATCTTCGTTCTCCCAACCGCCGCGACCGCCTGGAAAGCTTACAAACGCCGGCCCGGCACACGCATCTGGGGAACGATAGCGGCCATCCTCGTAATTGGGATCATGCCGTTAGGAACCGCGCTGGGAGGGTACGCCCTGTGGTTTTTCTTCAGCGCTCAGGGCAAAGAATTCTACGCAGCCCCGCAAGATTAACCGGATTAGATATCCAGGTTCTTTACGTCCAGGGCGTTGTCTTCGATGAACTTCCGGCGCGGTTCGACTGCGTCGCCCATCAACACCGTGAAAATCTCATCAGTCTCCACCGCGTCGTCGATGCGCACTTGTAGAAGCGTGCGCGTGTCGGGATTCATCGTAGTTTCCCAAAGCTGTTCAGGATTCATCTCGCCCAGACCTTTGTAACGCTGAATGGAGAGATCTTTCTTGGCCGAGGCGAGCACGCGGTCGAGGAGAGCTTCGCGCGAGGCGATCTCTTCGCTGGTGCCATTCTCACCGGTGATGAACGGCGGCGTGAGGCGATCTTCGAGTTTCATAAACAACTCGACGGCCTTTTGAAACTCAACGTGGCTGGCGAAGTCGTAATCGATGGCCACGGTGGCGCCGGAAGTCGTTACGGTTTCAATTTCCCAAAGGCCATGTTCTTCGTCTTCCTTCAGATCGGTTTTGTAACCGGCTTTATCGAGCACACCTTCGACGCCGGCCATCGCATTTTCATCCTGGAAGGTCCGTTTTAGGGTGGCGCCGTCCTGACGCAAGACGCCCTTCTTACCACCAAAAGCTTCGAGCAGCGTGTCGAGCAGATGACCATCGCCGCGCAGCCGGCGCGCAGCTTTCTCGCAATAGCGTCGCAGGTCAACCATGCGCTCGAGATTGCGCGCGAGCTGCGCCCCCTCAATCACCGCCTTCGATTTTCCGTCACCGGTCGTGACTTTCATGTCAGTCGTTGCCTGGCGCATCAGGAAGTGAATCATCGAGCCTTCGTCCTTGATGTATTCTTCCTTCTTGCCCTTCTTCACTTTGAAGAGCGGCGGCTGCGCGATATAGACGTAGCCCTGCTCGACCAGCGAGGGCATTTGCCGGAAGAAGAATGTCAGCAGCAGCGTGCGAATGTGCGAGCCGTCGACGTCGGCGTCGGTCATCAGGATGATGCGGTGATAACGAAGCTTTGACAGATCGAAATCTTCTTTGCCGATGCCGGTACCCAGCGCCATGATCAGCGCCTTGATTTCGTTGTGCGCGAGCATCTTGTCGAAGCGCGCTTTTTCCACGTTGAGAATCTTGCCCTTGAGCGGCAGGATCGCCTGGTTCTTGCGATCGCGTCCCTGTTTGGCGGAGCCGCCGGCGGAATCACCCTCGACGATGTAGATTTCCGAAAGCGCCGGATCGCGCTCCTGACAATCAGCCAGCTTCCCCGGCAGCATGGTTGAGCCGAGCGCGCCTTTGCGGACAATTTCGCGGGCCTTTCGGGCCGCGTCACGGGCCCGCGCCGCATCCAGCGACTTCCCGACAATACGCCGCGCGACGGTCGGATTCTGATCGAGAAATTCCGTCAGGCGATCGTTGAGAAACGACTCGACCGCGCCCTTGACGTCCGAATTGAGTTTGCCTTTGGTTTGGCCTTCGAACTGCGGTTGCGGCAGTTTCACTGAGATCACCGCGACCAATCCTTCGCGCACATCGTCACCGGTAAGCGAGCCTTTGAAGTTTTTCGCGAGCCCCGAAGACTGGGCATAAGCGTTTATGGTGCGCGTGAAAGCAGATCTGAATCCGGACAGGTGCGTGCCGCCGTCGACGGTGTTGATGTTGTTAGCGAAGGAATAGACCTTCTCGTCGTAAGCGTCGTTGTATTGGATCGCAACTTCGATCGACAGCGCGTCGCCTACCTTTTCAAAATAGATCGGCTTGTCGTGCAGCACGCTCTTGTTCTTGTTGAGGTGCTTCACAAATTCGGCGATCCCGCCGCGGTAGTAGAACTCGTGCGATTTCTCAACCTCTTCGCGTTCATCTTTAATCGAAATGCGAATGCCTTTGTTGAGAAAGGCCTTTTCGCGCAGACGCTCTGACAGTTTGTCGAAACTGAATTCGGTGGTATCGAAGATTTCCGTATCGGGTTTGAATGTGATCTTGGTGCCGCGCTTCCGGGTCTTGCCGCTGGGCTTAAGAGGCGCCACCGGAATTCCGCGTTCGTATTCCTGCTCGTAAGTAACGCCATCGCGCCAGATCTCCAGGTGCAGCGTTTCCGAAAGAAAGTTCACACACGAGACGCCCACACCATGCAGACCACCGGAAACCTTGTAAGCATTCGAATCGAACTTACCGCCGGCGTGCAGCTTGGTCATCACCACTTCCGCCGCCGACTTGCGCTCTTTCTTCATCATGTCCACGGGAATGCCGCGGCCGTTATCGATGACAGTGATCGAGTTGTCGAGATGGATCGTTACCTCGACGGTGTCGCAATACCCGGCCAGCGCTTCGTCGATCGAATTGTCGACGACTTCGTATACCAGGTGATGCAAACCAAGTTCGCCGGTCGATCCGATATACATCGCCGGACGCTTGCGTACCGCATCGCGCCCTTCGAGCACTGCAATGGATGATGAATCGTATGTTTCTTTTTTGTTCTTCAATTTCGATGTAGGTGTTGCCAATTCGTTATTACCTTCGTGTGCGTTTGTTGGAATCGTCAGATGACACTTCCGGCCCTCATCAACTGTGCCGTGAACTCGCTTTCCGCAATCGCCTGACCATCTCGCACCTCATAAAAGCGCGCCTTCCGATTGAACCGCTCAAAGTAGTTTCGCTTGGAAGTGGTAACGAACGTTTGAGTGCGTCCGTCGAGGTATTCCAGGAGGCTTTCAATGCGGCTTCCGTCGAGTTCTGCGTCCACGTCATCAATGAGGAAAATCGGATATTCCTGATGCTTGAAATAATAAACTGAAATCGCCGCTAAATCAAGTGTTATCAATGCGCTACGCTGTTGTCCCGAACTCCCAAAACTGCGCAAATTGTGGTGACGAAAGCGTATCTCAAAATCGTCGCGATGCGGTCCGATCAGACAGGCGCCCGAGTACATCTCGGCTTCCAAACGCAGGCGCAGACGATCCGTAATCAACTGTTCATAATCTGAAAGATCGCCTTTGCTTTCGAGAGACGAAACATAACGAATTGATAGTGCATCGCCGAAGAGATCCTGCTCGATTGCTTCAGCTAGAAGTTCAACGTAGCGCGTGCGGGCGCGGTGTATCTGATTACTCAAAGATGCCAACTGTGAATTCCAGGGCGCAACCAATTCACGCAGCTCATCGACACGCATCTGTCCGTCGGCGGCCTGTTCCAGCAAACGCTTTTTTTGCTTTATGACTTTAGAGTAACTTGAAATCGTCTGCGCGTAAGGCGGATGAAGAGCAGTCACGCCTCGATCCAAAAAACCACGTCGCGCTTCAGGACCGCCGCGCACAACTTCGAGTTCGTCCGAAGTGAATGAGACCGCATGCAGCTGTGACAAGTATTGCGCGACAGGTTCACGCTTGCCATTAATAAAGGTCTGGCGTGTATTTCGCTGGATGGCGATGCGAAGTTGCCGCTCGATCGCATCGCCATGATGAACTACCCCGCTGACATGCGCCGTCGATTCTCCAAACGCTACTGCCTCATGAAGATGATGTGTGCGGAAGGACCTGGCTTGTGAGAGCAGTTGGATCGCTTCCAGCCAATTAGTTTTTCCCTGTCCGTTTTTTCCGTAGAGAATGTTTATCCCGGGAACCCAATCGATCTCACCTGCGAGGTTGCGGAAGTTTGAGACTTCGATTGATTTCAGGAACACCTTTGAATTTTATCACAGGGCGTGAACTTGATGGATTTCAAAAAAAGAGCGTCGCACGCGCGACGCTCGGTAAGTTGAAACAATGTAGCGAAAGCTAGAGTCGCATCGGCATCACGACATACTTGTAGTCGCCAGACTCATCCGACACCGGTCGCAGTTGCGCTTGAGAATTACCATCTTTGAACTCGAAAGTTGTTTTCTCAGCGCCGACTACATTCAAAAAATCCTGGAGGTACTGCGCGTTGAATCCGATGTCTGTGTCGTCACCGGTGTAGTCAGTTTCTATGGTCTCGCGCGCCTCGCCTTCCTCTGAATTCTGCGCCGTGATTAACAACTGTTCCTTACTCAGGTGAAAGCGAATAGCATGGGAACGATCGTCAGCCATCAAGGCGACGCGGCGTACCGCCTGACTCAACGCGCCGGTATCGAAAGTCGCCGAGCGATCGTTGTTCTTCGGCATCACCATCTCGTAATTTGGAAACTGGCCCGACAGCATTCGCGAAATCAACAGCCGCGATCCTATTTGGAAGTAGACGTGATTTTCATCGGAGCCGAAACTGATATCGCCTTCAAAATCACTGGTCAATTTGGTAAGTTCAGCGAGCGTCTTCCGCGGAATCAGCACATCAAGTTCAAGACCGGAAGCGGCCGCCGACCCATCCTTTACTGCCGCAAACGCTAGTCGGTGGCCATCGGTCGTGACCATCTTGACGCCCGTGCTGTCCAATTCAAACTTCGCTCCCGAAAGAGTGTAACGGCCCTCTTCTTGAGTGATCGCAAAGATTGTCCGGTCAATCAAAGACTTCAGGAGTGAAGCCGGCAACTTCAAAGGCGTCGACTTAAATCCCGGCAATTCCGGAAATGTTTCTTTGGAAATCCCGGGTAGGCGAAATTTAGCTCGATCACATTCGACGGTAACCCAGTCATTCTCCTCGCGCTTAAAACTGACCGGCCCGTCCGGTAGTAGTCGGGCGATGTCAAACAATTTTCGCGCCTGGACGCAGATTGCGCCCTGGGTCTTAATCGATTCGGCGTCAGCATCGCAGCGAATGGTGACATCAAGGTCAGTGCCGCTAATCCGAATTGCGGTTTCACCCGCGGACTCGATCAAAATATTAGCCAGTACGGGAATCGTATTCTTCCGTTCTACCACCCCCTGCACGAATGATAATTCCTTCTGCAGCGCTGCACGCGCAATGACGAATTGCATGAGAGACTCCTGATGATTATTTGATTGGTGTTCTATATACCATAAACCGGGCCGGCTCCCGCACGGTTTTCTTGATAGTTACCTTATATCAAACGGTATTTATTAATTGAGTACTAGTAGTATCGGCTGTGGATCTGTGAAAACCAAAAGCTTTCCGGCAAATGTCTTAGATGTGGTGTGGATAATTGTGACTATTTCCACCGCGCCATACGCGATTACCGAAATTGACATTGCATCCACACTATCCTGTTTAGTTTCCACAGCCGGCGTTGTGGATTAGCGGATCAAATGCCGACAGCTTCAGTGAGCCGCTTGATCACAGTTTCGATTTCCCTGTCCGTAGTTACTAATTGACTGACCTTCTCTACCGAGTGAATTACGGTTGTGTGATGCTTCCCCCCAAAATTTCTTGCGATTTCTGGATAGCTCTTGCGGGTGAGTTGCTTACACAAGTACATGGCTATCTGTCTCGGTACGAGCACATGTCGCATGTTTGACCGTGCTTTGAGATCGTCAATCGATATCTTGTAGTGGTCTGCAACTACCTTCTGAATCATCGGAATTGTCAACGCACCGCTCTCGGAAACCTGGGCGACCTTCCGCATCGCATCCTGAGCCAGCGTCTTTGTTAAAGGCATACCTCGAAGAGAGGCCATTGCCATTACCCGAATGAGCGCGCCCTCTAACTCGCGAACGTTATGCTTGCTGTTTGCAGCCAGGAACAAGGCGACGTCATCCGGTAATCTCACGCCGTGCGTGTCGGCCTTTTGGCGAAGAATAGCCACTTTTGTTTCTATGTCGGGTGGTTCGATGTCTGCAATAAGTCCCCACTCAAACCGTGAGTGCAGCCGCTCTTCGATTTCTGGTATTTCGCGAGGGGGACAGTCGGAGGTCAAAACGATCTGTTTTTGCTGATCGTAGAGGGCATTGAACGTGTGGAAGAATTCCTCCTGGGTACGTTCCTTTCCGGCGATGAACTGCACATCATCGATCAATAAGACGTCAACCGAGCGATACCTTTCCCTAAAAAGTCTTGTCTTGTCGTAGCCGTAACGGATCGCATTAATGAGTTCATTCATGAACCGTTCAAGCGAGACGTACGCAACCTGCATTTCTGGGCGCAGCGTTTTGATCGCGTGTCCGGTGGCTTGAATCAAGTGTGTCTTACCCAAGCCCACCCCGCCGTAAAGATATAGAGGGTTGTAGGTTTGACCTGGTGACTCGGCCACCGCCCGCGCAGCTGCGTGCGCGAAGCGGTTGCACGATGCGACTACAAAGTTCGAGAAGGTATACCGCTCGTTGAGGACGGAAGGGATCGATTCGGTTACCACATCGATTTCCGCTACTTCGTCATTATAACGACGACTATTCTCATCAGGATTCGCTAAGAAGTTGGGAGAGGTTGGCTTCAACGAAGCATTGTCCGGCTTGGCGGTAGCCAGATCCAATGTCCACTCAATTTGGTAACTCTCGAGAGCTAGCTCGCTCAAAGACTGTCGAATCAATTCGCCATAATGGGCCACAACCCAATCCTTGACAACAGGGTTCGGAGCGACAAATCGCAGCACACGGTCGTTTGTAGATCCATCGATAGTCAGCGGTCGAAACCATGTATCGAAAGTTTGCTTCGGAAGCCTCTGCTCCAGCGATGCAAGCAACAGACTCCCTGGGGACGAATTTGAGGTGAACATCGACAATTATGAAAACTACCTTTTACAATACCGCGGCTAATTTCAAGAGGATTTTCGATTCTTTTTCGCGGAACGGTGACGCTAACACAGAGGAGTTGGGGATACAAAGAAAAACACCCCGAAAGTTCGACGGGTCGCGGCTTCTTCGACTCGGCTGACACGGATACCAATCGAACCGATTAGCAAAGGGTTTCTTGCGGGCGTCATCGTATGCACTTCCGCGGCCGAATAGAACCGGTCCAATATAATTATATATAGTAGCGGAACGGCGTGTTACATTGCGCTCTGAGCGAGATTATCCTGCGCAGCGTTTTTGGTAATGAGACTAAATATGCGGTCGAGATCGGCCAAATCGTAGTATTCGATCTCGATCTTTCCAGGTGAGCCCGGTAGGATTCTGACTTGAGTGGCCAATATACGGCGGAGTTTTGTCTCGGCGGCTCGAACATTGGGGTCCGGAGTGACCGAGGGCGCCTGAATGGGGCGTTTGGCTTGGGGTTGACTGAACTGCTTCACGCGGCGCTCGGTCTCGCGGACAGACCAGCTATGATTCACGATTTTTTGAGCGAGCCGACGTTGAATGATCGGGTCCTGAATGCTGAGCAGGGCTCTCGCATGGCCAAACGAGATCTTCTCCGTTTCAATGAGATCCTGGATGTCCTTGGGTAGTTTTAGTACGCGAAGGTAATTAGTCACAAAGGTTCGGTCACGGCCGACTCTCTGAGCAACCTCATCTTGGGTGAGGGCGAGCGATTCAATCAGCCCCTTGTAGGCCCTGGCCTCTTCTACAGCATTGAGTTCGGCTCTCTGAATATTTTCGATGAGAGCCAGCTCCAGAACCTTTTCATCGGGGATTACGCGGACAATACTGGGAACACGCGTCAAACCGGCGATCTGGGCTGCTCGCCAGCGACGTTCGCCGGCCACCAGTTCAAACATTCCCCCGAGTGGCCGGACCAAAAGGGGCTGGATAACGCCGGTGGTTCGAATCGACTGCGCTAGCTCTTCAAGCTTTACCTGATCGAAGGTGGTTCTAGGTTGTTGCTGACCAGGGCGAATCAGGTCTATTTCAATTTCGCGGACTTCATCGTTATCCGCCAACTGCGGTGCGGTTGAGATCAGGGCGCTCAAACCCCGTCCCAATGGTCGCTTGTTCATTATTTAAGATCTCCTCTGCTAGTTGCAGATATGCTTCGGCTCCCCGGGAGCGGGGATCGTACTGGATAATCGGTTGGCCGTAACTCGGAGCCTCAGCAAGTCGCACGTTGCGGGGTATCATCGTCTTGAAAACGAGGCTGCTGTAGAAACTTCTGAGGTCGGCCGCGACCGCAGGGGCCAAGTTAGTTCTCTCGTCATACATCGTTAGCAAGAGCCCTTCGACTTTCAAAAGGGGATTGACGGCGCGCCGCAAGCGCGAAAGCGTGTTGAAGAGCTCAGAGACCCCCTCGAGCGCATAATATTCACACTGAACCGGCACCAGCAAGGAATCTGCGGCAGCCAGAGCATTCAGCGTGAGAAGGTTTAGAGCTGGCGGACAGTCGAGAATAATTAGGTCGTAGTCATCCTTAAGCGGCGCGATTGCTTCCCGCAGCACGGTGTCGCGATTCACCGTTTCAACTAATTCAATTTCGGCACCAGCGAGATTTCTGTCGGAAGGAACGATCTTAAAGCCAAAACTGGTGGGCTGGACGATTGTGGTTAGAGGTTGCCCCAGTACCAGCGCGTGGTAGGTGGTTCGCCGTATTGCTGAGCGATCGATGCCAACACCCGACGTAGCATTCGCCTGGGGATCAACGTCAATCAGTAAAACTGACTGGCGAATTTGAGCGAAAGCGGCAGCAAGATTGACGGCAGTGGTGGTTTTGCCTACACCGCCCTTCTGATTAGCGATGGCAAGCACTTTTCCCATCGTTTTGCGGACAGTACCACAATCGCAAGACCAGCGCCAGCCACAATTCAGCAGTTAAGAAACGTTTCACGTGAAACGTTTCCACGGACAGGTGGGGGGTGTTCAACTAGTGTTTCACGTGAAACCTAAGTGGACTGCTGGGCCGCCGTCAGGTGAACGAGAAGATTTGATAAGGCTGCTGGCGTCAACCCAGGCAGTGTTCGTGCTTGTCCGAACGTTTGCGGTTGGGCGCGCTGCAGCCGTTCCACCATCTCGTTAGACAGGCTTCTTACCCCTGCGAACGCGAAACCTTCAGGAATCCGCAGCGAATCGTGTTGATGAATCCGACGGTTCGTGGAGTCCTGTGATTGTAGATAGCCGGAATAAAGCAGATCGGCGACCGTGGATTCCAGGTCGCACAGCGGAATGTCTCGACGCGTACCTGGCAGTAAGTCCAGCAGGACTTGGCTTGTGATGTGGGGGCGGAGAGCTAATTGAGCCAGGGACAGGGAATCACCCAGGTTTTGGCCGGTCAACGCCATCAGGTTAGCGTAATCTTCGTCGCGCTTCGTGATTTTCCGGTCGTTCAGGGCAGAGCGAATCGTCGCGAGCCGGGCCCGGCGGCGATTAAATCGCTCCCACTCTTCGTCTCCCACCAAACCCAATTCGCGGCCAATGGGCTCAAGCCGCCCATCGGCGTTATCGTGGCGCAAGAGGAGCCGGTGTTCGGAACGAGAGGTGAACATGCGGTACGGTTCATCGACCCCGTTTCTAATGAGGTCATCAATCAGGACTCCGATATAGGCCTCGCTGCGATCCAACCGAAAAAGGGCTCGTTTCTGAGCACCGAGTGCCGCGTTGATTCCAGCTATCAAACCCTGGCAGGCGGCTTCCTCATAACCGGTCGTGCCGTTAATCTGCCCGGCGAGAAATAGGCCGCGTACCGACGCCGTCTCTAAGAACGGGGTCAGTTCCTTTGGATCCACAAAATCGTACTCAATCGCATAGCCGGGTCGGATAATTTGAGCCTCTTCAAAACCCGGAATGAGTGATACGAGTTCCTGTTGAAGCTGGGCCGGGAGCGAAGTTGAAAAACCGTTGAGATATACCTCGTTAGTGTCATAGCCCTCAGGTTCCAGGAAAAGCTGGTGACGGGTCTTCTCTGGAAACTTTACGACCTTGTCCTCGATCGACGGACAATATCGGGGCCCGATGCTGGTGATCTGCCCAGAATAAAGTGGTGACTCATGCAAGTTGCGCCGAACGGCGTTGTGTACTCGTTCGTTGGTGAAGCCTATATGGCAATCCAACTGGGTCTGAGTGATTTCTTCTGTCGCGAACGAGAAAGGAACCGGGTGTTCGTCGGGGGGCTGTGTCTCGAAGACGGTCCAGTCAATTGTTCGGCCATCAAGGCGCGGCGGCGTGCCGGTCTTCAAGCGGCCTACGCGCAACCCAAATTTCTTCAGGGCTTCCGCAAATTCGATCGAAGCGGGCTCGCCAGTTCTGCCACCCGAATATGTGCGGCGACCTGTGTGGATGCGACCGTTGAGAAATGTTCCGGTCGCAATGACGATTGACTTTGCGGCAATGCGTCGCGTGTCTTGTAGTTCTATGCCGACGGCCCGGCCCTCTTCAACAATCAGGTCGGTTACAATTCCCTGCCGCAGGCTCAGGTTAGGCGTAGCTTCCAATGTCCGGCGCATCTCGAGGCGATACAGGGTACGGTCTGCCTGAGCACGGGGGGCGCGCACGGCTGGCCCGCGCGATCGATTAAGCAGTCGAAATTGAATGCCTGTGCGATCGATTACGCGGCCCATGATGCCGCCCAGCGCATCGATCTCGCGCACGAGATGCCCTTTGCCGATTCCTCCGATTGCCGGGTTGCAGGACATCTGGCCGATCAGATCGAGATTGAGCGTGACGAGCGCAGTTCGGGCCCCTAGTCGGGCGGCAGCCGACGCCGCCTCGCAGCCCGCGTGACCTCCCCCGATCACGACCACATCGAAAATTTCATCGAAAACCATGACTTCTTTAGCTTCCCTGTTTAGCGAGATTACTTCCCGATGCAGAACGTGGAAAAAATTTCGCCGAGAATCTCATCCGGGGTAGTTTCACCGGTGATTTGACCAAGATAGCGCAACGAGTCGTGAAGGCCAACCAACACGAGTTCTTCGCTGGCGCCTTGATGCATTAGCTCGTGTGAGGAAGAGATCGAATCAATGGCGCGCAGCAACAAATCGTGGTGTCGCGCATTCGTAATCATCAATCCGTCTCCGTTCGAGTTGCCGTTCGCAAAAGGCTCGAGCACCGCGTCTCGCAAGTGGTCCAGACCTGAGCCAGTGACCGCCGATACGGGAACAACTGAAGACGGTTGAAACTCGTTAAGGAATTCTTCATTCAGCCTTGACTCCAGAAAGCCGCGAAGGTCGCTCTTGTTTAGCGCGATGACATGTTTGCGATTAATCGCTTCTGCCAGTGCGTCGCGGTCCTCATCACTTAGAGGTTGGGAACCGTCGATCACGACGATTAGGAGATCAGAATCAGCAGCCTCGCGCTTCGCTCGATCAACCCCAATCGATTCAACCTGATCGGGCGATACCCGTAGTCCGGCTGTATCCGTGATGAGAATCGGTATGCCCTTCATGCCGACCAATTCAGTAATTGCATCTCGGGTGGTACCAGGAACGTCATGCACAATGGCACGTGCGCGTCCCAGTAACTGATTGAAAAGACTGGACTTACCGGCGTTTGGTCGTCCGACCAGAGTCACGCGTAACCCGTCACGCAGCAGTTTGCCGCGATGAAACGTGCCGGCGATTTGTTGAAAAGCGGCGCGCAGGCGGCGAATGGAATCGACCGTTCGATCGCGCTCAAGCTTAGGTAAATCGTCTTCAACAAATTCGAGCGATGATTCGAGCCGCACGATAATTTCCAACAGCTCGTCCTTCAGTGGTTGCAGCGCATGTGACAGCTCTCCCTTGAGCTGACGAGTCGCCAGGCGGGCCGCGGCATCGGTTTGCGCGTCAATCAAATCACGAATCGCTTCAGCTTCGCTGAGCTTCATGCGCCCACTCGCAACCGCTCGCAACGAGAACTCACCGGGAGTCGCCATTCGGGCGTCAAGCGTTAGGGTCGAATCGATAATCGCTCTTAAGAGAATCGGCGAACCGTGACAGTGCAGCTCTACTACATCCTCGCCAGTGAACGAGTGCGGAGCCTTGAAATAACAGACCAGAGCTTCATCGAGGATCGCTTTGGTCTCAGGGTCATGGAGCGTTTTCAATACCAGGAGGTTGGGCGCCGGTTGATATTCATGACAGTCGATGAGGCGTCGCAGGATACGAAGGCAAGCTTCGCCACTTAAGCGAATCACACCTATGCCGCTGCGGCCCGGAGGCGTAGCTAACGCTACGATCGTATCGTTGGTCTCAATCACGATGAGCTTAGATTACTACCGGAGGGATACTACGTGAAGTGAGGTTACTTGAGGGCGACGCGAAGGCGCCGCGCATTTCCTTCGCCGATTGATTCAGTGACGAGATCGGCTTCTTCAGCAAGTGACAGGTGAATGACGCGGCGTTCGCTAGCGTCCATGGGTCCGAAGACAAAGGGAGAAGAAGTAGCACGTACCTGGCGCGCGGCGTGTTCCGCCATGGCGCGCAATTCAGACTCGCGAGCAGCGCGGTAATTATCGGCATCGCAAATGATGCGCTGACCTCTTGGAAGATTGCGGCCGTACGCTTGATTGAGAATCTGCTGTAAGGCATCCAACAACTCGCCGCCCTGGTTAAGTAGCAGACCACAGTCGGCTCCCTCGATCGATAAAGTGCAACCCAGCTCCGATTCCGACGCTGTGGCATGGACGTCGAAACGCGCAGACTCGAAGATCGAATTGAGCAATTGCTCAGCTTGCTGACAAATTTCGTTCATGGAATGTGAAGGATTCTACCCTAACGCGCAAAGGGACAAAAGCACGACAGAGCCGCGAGGCCAAAAGGCCCGGCGACTCTGTCTAGTTGTGCGGGGGAACTGTCGGTTCCGCCGTAGAGTCTACTGCTTGGTGTAGACCGAAGTTACATCCGGCGCCGGCTGTTGCGGGCCGCCCTCGCGGTGGCTCACAACGGTCAGAGTCTTGCCGCCGTCTGACAGCGTCAGCTTCTGAGTTGCCGTAGTGACGATCGGGCCGTCCTGGCCGGCGAACTCCGATTTGGTCATCAACTCAAGTGTTTGACCCGACAAGGTCGTCTTAGTGGTCCGCTTTACAGTGCGTTGGCCCATGGTTACGTCGGCAGTTGCTTCCTTGCCGTCAAGGTTGAAAGACTGGGGCCCGCCGCCACCGCCGCCACCACGACCACCGCCCATACCGCCACCGCCGCCTGCGCCGGCACCAGCGCCGCCACCAGCCGCCTGACCACCTTCAACTTTGGTGTCGAGCGAAATGGTCTTATCGTCCTGGGTGATGGTCAACGTAACTTTATCCGCGCCTTGCACCCGCTGGCTCAGGTTCTGGCTCTTAGCCTTGTCCAGGACCCACGTGCCGGCGTAGTTCGGATTCTGGGCACTGGCCGCGACGGCGAGCAGCAAGAATGCAGTCGCCAGTCCGGCAATCAGAAATAGTCTCTTCATTCGAAAATCCTCCGTTAAGTTTGGTCGCTATTGGTCGCGAGAGCGCGATTCAGTTGCGAGATTCGGAACCTAAGACGCGCAAATGTGGCGCAAGGTTACGATAATTCCGGGCAGAAGGCTATGGGCGGGCGACGGCCGTCTTGCGCCGCCAGACAGCGTTAAGTCGCCTGCCACCAGCAGTTTGCAGCAAGCTCATAACGCCCATGTAGCCGTAACCGAAACAAAATAGAAGGAGGAAAAAGATTGGCCCCCACATTTGCATGCGGATAGCGTAGCCGATCGCCAGCACGAAGTAGCCGGCGAAGCTCAATTCCAGCAACGGTAACCAACCGTGCTTGCGCTTGTATTTCTTCCGCTTCCAGGACTCGTCATCAGTATTCTCAACTCGGTACTTCGGCGTCCGAACGAATTCAGATTTCACGCCCAGGAGAGCTTCCAGGACCGCGCGCGCATTCGAGAAAGCGAGGCCGATGCCGAGGCTCATGACGAGTGGCAGATGAAGCAGCCGCGAGCCGCGTTTTTTGTCCAGATACCAAACCGCCGAACCATAGAACAGGACCACGGAAACAGTGGAGAAGAAGAGCAGCGGAACATCCAGCATCATCAGTTGATGCAGACCCTGATTGTAACGAACTATCAGTAAGGGAAACTGCATGAAGCTGGCGACAATCATCAGCGGATAACTGATGTTCCCCGTGAGACGGAAAAACATTTCCAGCTTCACCCGGAGTGGCAAATCGGCGTACCAGATGCGGCGATACAGTTTGAACCAGACTTGCAGCACGCCCTTGGCCCAACGTCGCTGTTGGGCCTTGAAGGCGTTTACTTCAACCGGAATCTCAGCCGGTGCTTCTTCATCGAGCAGGTAAACAAAACGCCACCCCATCAACTGTGCCCGGAAACTTAAGTCGGTGTCTTCGGTCAGCGTGTCGTGCTGCCAGCCGCC
>JBIOZK010000137.1:0-17981 GCA_044870975.1 Pyrinomonadaceae bacterium | reverse complement strand
CCAGCGCGTCAGGTTGAGTGATTAATGATGCCAAGATTTGTTTAGAGGCGGGCTACTGCCCGCCAATCGATCTGAAATCACGAACGGGGGCGGGCAGTAGCCCGCCTCTAAACGGTTCTGAGAATCTCTTAAGGTTTCGTGATCTTGTGGGTCGAGCGCACGCGTCCCGGCGATTGCGAGCCGCGCGTATCATCGACCACCACGCGGTTCTCGCGACGATACATCGTTACACGATTCCCTTCGGTAGTTCCCTGTTCGGCGTCTTCGACATGCGCGGGACTTCCGGTAAGCACCGCTACTTCGTCAGCCGTCGTGTACTGGCACCACTCGCCCGTCCCGCGACGATTCGGCTGGGTAATGACGACGTTCTTCTGCGAAACGGTGCGCTCCATTTCATTGGTGTCTTTCTGCAAATACACATCAGCGACACCTGAAGTCATCCGATCCGCACCCTGCTTGATATCGACGTTCGTCTCGTAATGCAGCAACCGTTCAGGATCGGAGTAACGCATGAATTCAGCCGTGGCAAAAACCGGGACCACGTTCATTGAGTTTCCGGTCTTCTGCTTCGCCTGATAGAGCGCGCTCTGCACCCGCCCCCATGATTCCATCCGCTTCTCTTCGCGATAGAGCGTGATCGAATCGCCGCGCACGTAATTGTCGTCCTGCCACATGCGCGCGGAGCCTGAGTAAACCGCGCGGCCTGAATCATGATCGATCTCGGCACGATCGCCGGAAAGATAAACGGGACTCTTCACCTTCTTGAAAGGAGTCGCGCCATTTGTCTGTTCCTGACTGTAATAAGTCGTCGCGACTTTGCCGCGACAAATCGACGTGTGCGTCGCGTTATTCGAATCGATCTCCACGGCTTTGGTGCGCGCCCGCGAATCCCAAACAGTCGGATCACCGCCACGTAGTCGCACAATTTCATCCGCCGCCGTGTATGAAATACTGCCGGCGGTGCCATTGCGATCGAGTTCGTTGAATTTGGCATCACCGCTCGCGTCGACTCGCTCGATATCCTGCGTTTCGCGCACGAACAGCGCCACCATCTTTTGCGAAGTCATCGTGCGCGTTCCGCGTTTGTCGGTCGGCTGGAACGGAATGAGCACTGCCTTCGCGTTGTCTGACGCAGCACAAGTGCGGGCGATATTGCCGGTATCAAAGAATTCACAATCAAGGCGCGATCCCGTGAGCGTCTTCTTGTCATTCTTCGCGGTCTGCTGCACCGGCTCCACGTAAAGCTCGGCGTTGCCTACCGCTTCCGCGTGGGCCAGGTCTTTGCCGCTGGGTCGCCAATTCAACTTAATACCGTCGGCGGTCAAACGCTTGCTGGCCGAGCGTGGATCGTTGGCCTTCGATTTCGGCGCCGACAGCGTGGCCACCGATCGGCCACCTTCGCCGCGCATCTCGCTCAACACGCTTTCATTACCTAGCGCCTGAAACTCGAGCGCCACCACGTTTGCGCCGGTTAGTTGCATGTCCGAATCAGTGTTGAGTGTCTGGGCGCGCACGTCATTTGTGCCATAGGCTTTTTGCAGACGCTGGTCGGCATCGAACCAGAAATCCATGTTGACCGAATGCGCCTCAGCGGCATGGCCAGGATCCATCACGCGCACATAAGAATTTCCGCGCATCTCGATCTTTTCGAGCTTCTTCTTGTCATTCAGAATGGCGGTGAGCGTGTCGCCGCTCATGATGTCCTGTTCCTGCTCGGCGGTGGCGCCGCCGGAAAATATCAGGCGCATCTGCGTTTGTTCGAACACGGCCTGTGATGAATGGATGTTGACTGGTTTGGCGCGCGCGCCCTTCAGAGGTGTCGCGTTCTTCGAATCCTGCTTCTTGAATTCCTCAGGAGCTACCGTAATGGCCACGTTGCTCCGCAGCTCGAGCCGTTTCTTCTCGTTATCGACCAGGGCGCCGATCGATTCGCCGGAAACATTCTCGCGCTCGAAAGTGACCCGCGCTGAGGTTTCGCCGACCTTGGTGTCCTGATCGAATTGCACGGAATCGGTTTTGACCTTCAGCGCATCGTGCGTTTCGATCTGGACGTTTCCGTTGCATTGCAGGACGCCGGTTTTCTGATCGTACATGGCGCGGTCAGAGACGATTTGATCGGGTTTGTCAGAGTTCGCTTGAAATACCTGCGCGTTCAGTTGCTCCAGCTCGTGGTGCCCATCTGCATAAGTGATGTCGCGCGCGGCGCGCAACCACAGATAGAGACGATCGTTCTTGGTCACCTTCTGCTCGTAACCGGTGGTGATCGCGACGATCTCCTTCGACAGCGCCGGCGCTTCTGACTTCAAACGAAACGGCGTGTTGTTGCGCATCTTGTAATAAGACACGCCGACGAAAATCGCGCCGGCGATCAGCAGCAGCAGAGCCAGCCCGCGGGCAATCGCCGGCACGCGCGCGCGCAGGTCGACCGCGGTGATTCGTCTTCTTCTGGTTACGGCCTGGACCATTAATTACTCAATCTCATGTCCCGGACATTCAGTTGCAGCCTGATATCGCCCTGCCAGCGGTTCGCTTCGAACTCGTACGCCAGATCGATGCGCTGATTCGGTTCCGGTGTTGCTTCGACTTCTTCAGTTCCCCGCCACCACATTGCTTCAAACGGCCGGTTGTCTTCGCCACAGACCCGCAGCTTCAGATGCTGCTCCTTAATAATCTGCGGCCCGGTCATTACTCGCAAACCACGGGTTAGGAATACCGGCCGGGGGTTGCCGGCGCCGAACGGCTCCAGCGTCCGCAGATCCTGCGAGAGCGCAAAACCTAACTCTTTGGTCGTCACTTCCGCGTCGATTTCAATGGCTGGAATCAAATCATCTTCAGTCAAACACGATGCGGCGTGTTCATTCAAGCGCCGTCGAAATTCGTCAATTTGGCCGCGCTTAATTGATAGTCCGGCCGCGTGCGAGTGCCCGCCGAACTTGTCGAGCAGGTCGCGACACGAGGTGATGCCGTCGAATAAATGATATGCGGCGATGCTCCGGGCGGAACCGTGTCCGACATCCCCCTCCAGCGAAATCACCACGCATGGTCGATTCAGTCGCTCAGCGATTTTCGAAGCCGCCAACCCGATGACACCCCGGTGCCAGCCATCACCAGCGATCACCGCGGCATAGCACAGACTTAAGTCTGTGCCACTGTTTTCGAATTCTTCAATCGCGCGATTGAAAATTTCGCGCTGCGCGTCCATCCGTTCGCGGTTACGCGTGTCGAGATGTTCGGCCAGACGACGCGCCTCGTCCTGATCCTGAGACTGGAATAGATCGACGACGGCGCGCGCCGCATCCATGCGGCCGGCAGCATTGATGCGTGGCCCGATGCGGAAGCCGAGATCGTAAGCATTAATCTCGCCGTCGTCGCCACAACCGGCGATCTCGATCAAGGCGCGCAATCCGGGATTCACCGCCCGCGGCAAATCAGAAAGGCCGAGGGCCACAATCGCGCGATTCTCTCCCACCAACTTCGCCACATCAGCGACTGTGCCGATCGCCACCATCTTCAGAAATCCGGGCACGACTGATTCGCGCCCACGCGCGCGAAACAACGCGTGAATCAACTTGAACGCAACCCCGACCCCCGCCAGGTTTTTGTCCGGATAGCTGCAGCCGCGCTGGTTCGGATTCAAAATCGCCAGCGCCGGCGGTGCGCCTTCGTCCGCATCGGGCAGATGATGATCGGTAATAATGATGTCGAGAGCGTTTGCGCGCGCCCAGTGCAGCGGCTCATGCGCGGTGATGCCGCAATCGACGCTGACGACAAGTTTGTAGCCGTCGGCCGCCGCCTTCTGTAGCGCTTCCTGTCGAATGCCATAGCCTTCGGTAAACCGATGCGGCACGTGGAAGCCGGTCGTCGCTCCCAACATGTTCAGCGCACGCAGCAGGACGGCCGTCCCGGTCGTGCCATCAACGTCATAGTCGCCGTAAATCAGAATTGGCTGTTGATGATCGATGGCATAAAGCAGCCGCTCGACCGCTTCGGACATGCCGAGCATCAGCGCCGGATCGTGAAGTTGATCGGGAGCGGGGTTAAGAAATGCGTCAGCTGATTTCTTATCGCTGTAGCCACGGGCGATTAAAAGTGAAGCAACGATTTCCGATACGCCCAGTTCGGCCGCAAGTTGCCTCGTGCGCTCGCCACCGCGCTCACGAATAATCCATCTTTTGCTTTTCTTCTGGAGGGAAGGCGCGGCCGTCATGACGGGAGTTTACTGCATATCAGAACCGCGAGCGATAGCGAGGTGTTCTGTATGTCTAGAGCGCGCTGATGCGGCCGGTGAACAGCATGATCAAAATCACACCACCCACGATCAGGCGATAACCGATGAAGACGCCCGTGGTGTGTGTCTTCAGAAATCTCAGCAGGAACCAAATCGACAGATATCCCACGATTCCGGAAACGATTGTGCCAACAGCCAGGGTTGCCAGACTTCCCTGAGGCAATCTATGCAGCGCCTCTTTCATTTCCAGGAGACCACTGGCGGCAATCGCGGGAATCGAAAGCAGAAAGGAAAAGCGCGCGGCCGTTTCGCGAGTTTCGCCAACCAGCAAGCCACCCATAATCGTCGAGCCTGAGCGACTCGATCCGGGAATCAGCGCCAGGCACTGCGCGAAGCCCACTGCTAAGGCGTCTGTCAATCCCAGCTGCTCCATGTTGCGGGTCTTCTTGCTGATGACTTCTGCGATGGCGAGGAAGACCGCGATCACCACCATCATGGTCGCAATCACCCATAGGTTCTTGGTGAAGGTGCCTTCAATCTGCTTCTTGAAGAGCAAGCCCACGACGGCCACCGGAAGCGATCCGATGATCACCAGCCACCCGAGCCAGGCATCTTGCGATAAACCTTTCGGCCCCTTGCCGCCGCTTATGAGACCTACGTGATCGCGGACGAAGGCGATGGAAATTTTCCAGATGTCACCAGCAAAATAAATCAGCACGGCGATCAAGGTTCCGAGTTGGATCACCGCGATGGACGACGTGAGCTGTTGCGGCGTGAGTGATAGAGACATCACTCGGCTCGCGAGCACCAGGTGAGCGGTCGAACTAATGGGAATGAATTCAGTCAGACCCTGGACAATGCCGAGAAGAATCGCTTGCAGCAGAGACATCAGATTTGGATTTCAAATTTCAGATTTCAAATTTCAGATCTTAGATTTCAGAATTCGATTGCCTCGGTCGCGAGAACCGCCGATTGGATGGCCGAAAGACCTTTTCGTGATCATGAGAAACCATCGCGGAACGCGAACGGCGAGTATCACACCAGCGATCTCAAAAGCGCAAATCAAACGGTGATGGGTGTATGTCCCTCCCCCCACGTCCGAGTGTTTCCAGCGTGCTTTCGCCACGCCTACGCAATCCCCGGCATGTCAGGTCAATCATTCACGGAGAAATATGTCGCCGCAGAGTGGGCTGTCTCCAGTTCTTGCTTCCTACACCCTGAACCCAATCCCCTATACCCTCATTCTCGTAGAGAGTTCCGCCGCGACAGTAAGTCGTACAACGGGTTCGGCATCAGCATGCCGATGCGAACGACCGTCGCGAGTTGCCAGGGAAACGCGTAGGATTTCTTTCGCTTTTCTATGGCGCTGAGAATCTTTTTGGCGGCCTCGTCGACTTCCATCAGCCATGGCAGGTGCGCCTTTCGCCCAGCGGTCAAAGGCGTCTTGATGAAGCCCGGATGAATTATCGTGACGTTGATGCCGCGCGGTTCGAGATCGAGACGGAAACTTTCGAACATCGCGGAGACGGCGGCTTTGCTCGCGCAATAAGCGGCCGATTTCGGCAATCCGCGATAGGCCGCCAGGCTGGATATAACTACCAGATGCCCTGAGCCGCGCCCCAACATTTCGGGAAGCACGGCCGCGACGGAATTCGCTGCCCCAATCACGTTGACGTTGATGACGTCCGCGAGTTTCGCAGCATCAAATTCAGCTCCGGCGTTGGTAACACCGGTGCCCGCGTTGGCGATCAGCACATCGACGTGGCCAAAATGTTCTGCCAGTTGAAGTCCCGCCGCGCGCATCGCGGCCTCGTCCTGAACATCAGCCGGCAGCGCCACCACTTCGGCGTCCTTGTTCTGGGCACTGATTTCAGCAGATAGTTGTTGAAGGAGTTCGTTACGTCGCGCCACTAGACCGAGCTTCGCGCCACGCCGTGCTAGGGCAAGCGCGAGACCCCGGCCAATGCCGGACGAAGCGCCAGTAATGAGAACTACTTTGCCAGACCAATCCATCGGTTCAAGCTTCGACCGGCGCAGCCGTCACAGTACAGACTCTTGGCAGACCCCTGCGCATCAATCGATCAGAACGCAGGGTATAACTTCAAATGTAAGATGAAAAGCTGAAAGCGACGGCGATGCGTCCGGAGGCTAACTGCGAAAAGAATTTCTGGCTGCGAACCAATCGTACATAGGAATGGGAAGCAATTTGCAGGCGCGAGCCAGGGCCGCCAACTGCCAGGGGAAAGCATATCCTTTTTTGCGCTTCTCGATGGCCCGAACAATCTTGCGTACAGCTTGATCAACTTCCATTAAGTAGGGAGTGCGCGCGATGCTTCGGATCATATTTGTCTTCACAAACCCGGGATGAATAATCGTCACGTCGACGCCGGTCCCTTTAAGGTCGATACGCAGCGCTTCGAAGAAACTTGAGATGGCAGCTTTGCTGGCGCAGTATGCAGCCGACTTTGGCAATCCGCGGTAAGCGGCCAGACTTGAATTCACCACCAGATGGCCGGCCCTCAGCTCGACCATTTCACCGAGAACCGCAGAGACGCTGTTCACCACGCCGATCACATTGACGTTGATGAGTTCCGCGATCTGCTTCTCGCAGAGATCGGGCACAAAAGTATTGATGCTGATGCCGGCATTCGCCACTAACAAATCGATTGGTCCGAAGGTTCGGCGCAACTCGGCTACGGCTGCGCGCACTCCCTCAGGCTGCGTAACGTCGGCCGGCAGGGCTATCGCCCGACCACCGGCTGCCGTAATTTCTTTCACCACCTCTTCGAGGATTTCGCGGCGGCGCGCTAACAATCCAACTCGCGCTCCGCGGCGCGCAAGTTCCAATGACAGGCCGCGGCCTATTCCTGATGAGGCGCCGGTGATGAGAACGACTTGACTAGACCAGTCCATTCGGAGGTCTCCAATGATGCTGTCGTTATTGATTGGCTCGAGCGGAAAGGCTGAGGCTCACTCAAGCGATGCGGGCGGCGGGGCGTTGCCCAACACAAGATTCAGCATACAACATCACGGCTTCTTAGAGAGCACATTTTTCAGAAAATCTGACTGACAAAATGTCAGGGAAGTTCATTTCCAAGCGCCCGCTACGTTTGTGATTACAACAGGTTAGACGGAAGAAAGGAGTTTTCCACCGGCCTAGATTTTTTGGATAACCGGAGTGATGACCGGGCGGGAACCGGTCTGAGTCTGAATGAATCGCTTGAGTTCGAGCCGCAAATATTCCTTGAGTAATGTATCGTCTGCCAGTTGCCCCGGCGAAGCTTTTGAGAATGCATCGGCGACCGCTGCTTGCGCCGACTTGATGGCGCCATTCGTGCCATCCATGCCGCGTACTCCCTTGGGAACGATGCTTGGCGGAGCTTCCAATTCTCCGTTCTCGCGATTGATGGTGACGACGAGCGTGACGATTCCTTCATAGGCCATCTTCTTTCGCTCGCGCACCGTCTCGTATTCGATTTCTTCGAACCCGCTGTCATCAATGAACGTGCGTTTGATTTCGCGGCGATCGACAACCGCGGCACGCTCGCCGTCAAGTTCCAGCACATCGCCGTTCTCAATCAGCACGATGTTCTCTTCGGGAACGCCGAGATGATTCTTCACGAACTCTTTATGCCGAAACAGCATGCGATATTCACCATGGATCGGCACGACGAACTTTGGCCGCACCGCTTCAGTCATGATGCGAATGTCTTCCTGCGAAGCATGACCGCTGACGTGGATCAGACGGCGCTTCTCCTCGATGATGTTGGCGCCGCGCTTGTACATAAAACCGATCAGTTTCGAGATGGCGCGTTCGTTCCCCGGAATGATGCGCGCCGAAAGCACCACCGTGTCACCTTCTTCAATCGTGACGCCCTTATAGACCTGGGTCGCCATCTGATAGAGCGCCGCGCGCGGTTCGGCCTGTGAACCAGTCACGAGCAAAACGACATCGTGATCGGCCATCATCTTTGTGTCGTTGAGGCTGACCAACATCCCATCATGAATGTCGAGATATCCAAGTCGATCCGCAATCTCAACATTCTTCTGCATCGACCGCCCCAGCACGCAAACCTTCCGATTAAATTGCTGCGCGACATCGAAGACGATTTGCAGTCTATGAATGGAAGAAGCGAACGCCGCGACAATGATTCGTCCCTGGGCCTCAGCGAAGATTTCTTCGAATGCCGGAATTACCGCGCGCTCAGAAGGAGTACGTCCTGGAACTGTGGCGTTCGTCGAATCAGACAAAAGCGCCAACACGCCTTCCTGACCGTAGCGTCTCAGCGTTCTGAGATCGATTGGTTCGCCGATAACCGGCGTCTCATCAACTTTGTAATCGCCCGTATGAATAATTGTGCCGACTGGCGTCTTGATGGCGAGATGAAAGCAATCAATCAATGAATGCGAGGCGCGAATGAACTCAATCGTGAACGAGCCAATCGTGACGACGTCACGTGGCTCGACGCGATGCAGGATCACATCGCCGAGAATGTCATGCTCATCAAGCTTGCTTTCGGCCAATCCCAGCGTGAAGTGAGACGCGTAAACCGGGACGTTAATTTTCTTCAGCACATAAGGCAGCGCGCCGATGTGGTCCTCGTGCCCGTGCGTCAGAATGATCGCGGTAACGTCCTGCTTATATTGTTCGAGGATTTCAAAATCAGGGATGCAGACGTCAACGCCATAGACGCTCTCTTCGGGGAAGCCCATGCCCGCATCGAGCACCAGCATCTCGTCGCCGAACCGCAGTAAAGTACAGTTCATCCCGAACTCGCCGATACCGCCGAGGGGAATGATTTCTATGACATTAGCCACTATTGATGTTTGCTCGACTCTCTAGACGGGAGTCGCCAGTATATCATGCATGCTTCACATGAATTCATCTCAGGTGGTAACCTAAAGCCATGAACATCAAGGTTGTGGTCGAATCCGGCGAAGATGGCTATTTCGTGGCGCATGTTCCCTCTTTGAAGAGCTGCTGGTCTCAGGGCAAAACGAAAGAAGAAGCGCTCCAGAATATCCGTGAAGCTATCGATCTCTATCTTGAACCCGAAACGGAAGATCTCCGCGAGAATCAGGAACTCGTCGAGTTAACCGTGTGAAACTGCCACTGCTTTCCGCCAGAGAAGTTCTCGCCGCGCTAAATCGCCTCGGATTTGTAGAAGTTCACCGCAAAGGCAGTCACGTCAAGATGCGACATCCGGATGGACGCGTCATCGTATTCCCATTTCACGATGAAGTGGATCGCTATACGTTGAAGGGTGCGTTGCGTGATGCCGACATCGAGCTTAGGGACTTTCTTAAGGCAATTCGATGAAGCTCAAATCACACGCTCCACGCCTCACAGAGTCTTGATTTACTCCCGAAACGCCATCGGATTATTCGTCGACCGGAAGAGCTTAATAAACCGCGGATGGTCGCGAAGCGGATCGAGTTTCGGTTCCGTTCCGAACCACACCAGCCATGGATCGCGTTCAGCGGCGGTCTTTTCCATCATGTTCAGCGCCAGTTCGTATTCGCCCAGCGCGACGTGCGCCATCGCCAGAAAATATTCTTTGACGTAGGTCTTCTCGGCAGTTGCCAACATCTCGGCGCGGACGCGTTCGGCTTCGTCACGCTCTCCGGCGGCCACGAGGCCAAAGCATAACAAGCTCATCGGCAACGCGGCGCGCGGCATCAATCTGAATGCTTCGCGCAGCTCAGCCAGGGCAGATTGAGCTTCACCCATTTCGAGCAGCGCGTTGCCGCACTGCAGGTGGCCCTGAAAGTTCGACGCATCAAGGTTGATTATTTGCCGCGCCTTCGCGACGGATTCTTCATAGTCGCGTACTTGATAGAGCGTCCAACTCGTCAGAGTCATTTGCCGCAGCGAGAGCGGATCGAGTTCTTCCGCTCGTCTGATCTGGAACACGCCTTCCGCAAATCGACCCGTGCCGATTAGCAAGCTTGAGTACCACTCGTGCACCAGCGAATAGTTCGGATTCAATTCCAACGCCCGTTGGTAAACCTTCTCGGTCTCTTCCCAATTGCATTCCGAAGTCTCAATCGTGAGCCCGAGCGTCGCGTAAGCTTCACCCAGCGAATCATCCAACTCGATCGCGCGCTGGGCTGCCTCTTTGGCCTGCGGATATGCATCTGACGGACGCAAGATTCCGTAGATCGCCGCCCAGTTAAAGAAGTCTGCCAGCCCGACGTACGCCAACGCATAACCCGGGTCCAGTTTCGTCGCTTCTTCAAAAGCGGTGAACGCGTGCGGCAGCGATTCGGGCGTGAAGCGGTTCCAGAAGAAACGGCCACGCAGGTAAGCTTCGAAGGCGCGCGGATTATCGGTTCCTCGTTTACGGAAGGTGCGCCGGCCGGTTTCGGTCAATTGCGGCAGCAGCGACTCGGCGACTTTTTGTGAGATCGAATCCTCAAGTGCCAGCGCATCGGAGAAATTCTCGTCAAACTGATTCGCCCATGAATTGGCCGCCTGCCGGATGTCGAGCAACTGAAGCGAGACGCGCACGCGACTACCGACCGTCTTGATCCGGCCGTCGAGCACGTAATCGACTCCCAGTTCGCGGCCGGCGCGCAGCGGATCGACGTTCTTTGCGCCATAAGGCGCGACGGCACTGGTAGGACGAACCGCCAGCGTGTGCACGCCGCTAAAGCGAGTAATCATCGCATCGGCGAGTCCGAGTCCGAGAAAGGCATCGCCGGTATCGCTCGACTCGTCGAGCTTCAAAATCTTCAACGGCAGGATGGCAATCGACTTCACGTCCGGCTTGTGCGTGGGTGCGTAGGCCGGGGCGAGCACGGCCACGCCATTCAAATGACGAAGGATGTCATCGCGGAAGGCGGCGACCGATTCGTAGCGCTGCGCCGGGTCTTTTCGCAAAGCTTTCAGGATAACGTTGTCGAGATTTCCTTTCAGCTCTTCGCTGAGATTTGCCAGCACCTGGGGCAACGTGTCGATGTCGTCCGCCAACGTGTCGGCTTCCCGGTCGATGAAGGCCAAAGGAACGGTCGAGCCGGGATGAGTGACGGCGATGCTCGGCAGTTCAGCTTCGTCTTCGATGATCGCCCGCGCCACTTCATGCGGCAGCAGGTTGCGAAAACGATAGGGCGATTGGCTGGTAACCAACTCGTAAAGAATCACACCGAGACTGTAAATATCGCTGCGGAACGTGACCTGTTGCGCCTGCACCTGTTCAGGGCTGGCGTATTCGATGGTCATCAAACGCACGCCGAGCGTGGTCTGCGGCGTCGTCTCCGACACCAATTCAGGATTCAGCAGCTTGGCTATTCCGAAGTCGAGCAGTTTCGGTGTGCCGTTCGCCGAGATCAGAATGTTGGTCGGCTTGATGTCGCGATGGATTACCAGCTTGTTGTGTGCGTATTGCACCGCATCGCAGATTTGCGTGAAGAGACGCAAACGATCGGCAATGCTCATCTGGCGCAACGCCGCATATCGGTACAGCGGTTCGCCTTCAATGAACTCCATGACGAAGTAGGGCTCGCCACCGGGCGTGGTGCCGCCGCCTAACAAGCGTCCGATGTTCGGGTGATCGAGCGCGGCGAGTATCTGCCGTTCGTTGCGAAAACGCTTGATGACGAAATCGTCATCCAGACCAGCATTTACCAGCTTGATGGCGACGCGATGCTGAAACTCTCCGTCCGCGCGCCAGGCTTCGTATACGGTACCCATGCCGCCGCGGCCAATTTCACGTTCGATCCGATACGGCCCCACATGACGACC
Source organism: Pyrinomonadaceae bacterium (assembly GCA_044870975.1). Taxonomy (GTDB): domain Bacteria; phylum Acidobacteriota; class Blastocatellia; order Pyrinomonadales; family Pyrinomonadaceae; genus UBA11740. The sequence continues at coordinate 6,009 of JBIOZK010000137.1, read as the reverse complement.
GATCATCGAATCGTCGCGGTGAGTGGAAGGTTGAGTTTGGAGCGGGTCGCCTACTTCGGGTTGGTCTTCCATGCAGATTTCTGAAGGCGTTTACATCTTAACGTGAAACAAATCGTCAGAACCACTTGTGATCGAGGGTGGTTGATTTTTGTCATCGGGTCACTCGCTGCTACCGCCGGCGCTTCCGCTGATTTACACTCACGCCGTGCCTGACTTGCTCGTGAACCTGCCGGCGATTCCTGAAGCCGATCCGCTGATCGAAGAACTGAAAGCAACCGGTGTGATAATTCGCCGCGCCCAACCGTTTGAAATCACGCCCGTGCGCGAATTCATAGAAGCGAACTTCTCGGTAGCCTGGGCGGATGAAATTTCCGTAGGCTTCGCAAACAAACCAGTCAGCGTGTTCATCGCCACTCGTGAGCGGCGAGTGATTGGCTTCGCGGGATACGAATGCACGCGCAAAGCTTTCTTCGGACCGACGGGAGTAGCACCCGACGAGCGCGGTCGGGGAACAGGCAAAGCTTTATTGATTGCGTCGCTGCATGGCCTGCGTGAATTGGGTTATGTCTACGGAATCATCGGCGCCGCCGGCCCGGTTGATTTTTATCGTGATGCAGTCGGCGCAATTGTCATCCCTGACTCCGAACCCGGCATCTACACCGATCTGCTGAAGTGAGACTGTGAAATCGAACCCCTCAATTAGCGAACTCGCGCGGGTGATGGCCGCCGGCCGCAGGGTCGAGCGATCGAATCGGCCGCCCGGGCCAAAGGGCACGCGCATCATGGGTGTAATGGGCGAGTTCAATCGCGATTCGCTCGGCTTTATCGATCGCGTGCAGCGCGACTACGGCGATATCGTCTGGAGCCGCTTTCTCTACGTACCCGCGCTGTTTCTTTATCATCCGAACGAAATCGAATACGTGCTCGCCACCAACGCGAAGAACTTTCGCAAGGCGATGACGTTGCGCTCGAACTTCTTTCACCGGCTCGTCGGTAACGGTTTGCTAACCAGCGAAGGCGAGGAATGGAAGCGGCAACGGCGGCTAACTTCGCCGGCGTTTCATCGGCATCGGATAAGTAACTACGCCGACACGATGGTGAACTACACGCAACGCATGATGTCAACGTGGACGGTGGGCGAAACGCGCGACGTGCATATTGACATGATGCGGCTGACGCTTGAGATTGTCGTGCGCTGCCTTTTCAGCGCGGATGTGTCCAATGACGTCGATCATGTCGGCGAAACCCTGAAAGAACTCGTTAAGCCGTTTGCGGCGCAAGCGACGTTGAAATGGATTTTGAATAATCGGCTGCCGACTCCGCAGCATCGGCAGTTCAATCGCCTGGTGAAGAAGATCGACGACGTTGTCTATCGAATCATTAATGAACGCCGCGCGAACGGCGAGGACGCCGGCGATTTGCTTTCAATGCTCCTGAAAGCCCGCGATGAAGACGGCAGCCAGATGAGCGACCAGCAATTACGCGACGAAGTGATGACGTTGTTTCTCGCCGGGCATGAGACGACCGCGCTGACGCTTTCCTGGACGTGGTATTTGCTGGGGATGAATCCGGAAGCTGAAAAGAAATTTCATGCTGAGCTGGACGAAGTGATCGGCGACCGCGCGCCGACATTCGCCGACATGCCGCGACTGAAATACACGGAACAGATCGCCAAAGAATCGATGCGCCTTTATCCTCCGGCGTACGGCCTCGGTCGCGAAGCCATCAACGATTGCGAAATCGGTGGTTATCACGTGCCGGCGGGGACCCAGGTGTTCATGTTCCAATGGTCGACGCAACGCGATCCGCGCTTCTTCGCAGCTCCGGTCGCGTTCAAACCGGAGCGATGGACTGAAGCTTTTGAGGAACAACTGCCAAAATACGCGTACTTTCCCTTCGGTGGCGGCCCGCGAGCCTGCGTCGGCGCGTCGTTCGCAATGATGGAAATGATTCTGGTGCTGGCGACGATTGGGCAAAGATTTCGCCTGGAACTGGTTCGCGATCATCCGGTGGAGACTTACCCGGCGATGTCTCTGAGACCAAGGAATGGCGTGAAAGTAAGGATGTGCGCTCGTTAAGATCCTCATGACTCTCTCCGCGAGACAACTGGCGACGGCAAGTCAACGACGCACACGCCTCGTCAAAATTTGCACGTCCCTGCCAGAGGTTACGGTCGAACCACTTGGCCACGATCGCGAGCACCTCGTATTTCAAATTGGGAAAAAGAAACTCGCTTACTATCAATTCGATCATCATGGCGACGGAATGATCGCGCTGGTGTGCAAATCAAACCTGAACGAGCAAAGACGTTTGGTGCAATCTGATCCTGAAACTTTCTTCGTGCCCGCTTATGTCGGGAGCCGGGGATGGATCGGCTTGCGGCTGGACCTGGATGAGGTCGATTGGGAGACGGCGACAGACCTGCTGAAGCGAGGCTATCAGGAACTTGCACCGCGTAAGTTAGCGATGAAGATCGACATTTGATCCGCCATGACTCAGTTGCCTGCCAACATCGCATTCACCAGGAGGCCCCATTCTTCCAGGGCGAAGGTCTCCGCGCGACGCAAAGGTGGAATTCCGGCATCGCACAAGATGATGCTGGCGCCGCCGCGCTTTTTCATTAACTCCTGAAGCGATTCCGGCGCTTCGCGCAGGTTGTTGAGAATCGTCTTGCGCGGATGCGCAAACCCTGCGCTAACCACTTGCCACAACAACTTCTCGTCTTTCACATCGGCGGCGATCTTGTCGCGAGTGCGGAGGCGCGCCACGGTACTCCACACTTTCGGGGCCGGGCGGAATGCCTCAGGCGAAACGTCGAACAGCTTCTCCGTTTCGCAATAAGCTTCGACAAAGACCGACAGATATCCGCGCTCCGTCGAGCCGGGCGGAGCGGTTATTCGATCGACGACTTCACGTTGCAGCATCAATGTCATCTCCGTGATGCAGCGACGTTGCTCGATCAATTTTTGCAGAATTGCGGTGCCAACGTTGTAAGGGAGATTCGCGACCACGCGCGCCGTCCCGGCGGGCCGAATGAATTCACAATAGTCTGCGGTCAGGGCGTCCGCTTCGATTACTTTGAAATTCGGTGCGGTCGAAAACTTCGCGCGCAGCTCCGGGACAAGTTGGCGATCGAGTTCAATTGCAATTACGCGTCCCGCGGCCTTAATTAATTCCGAAGTCAAGGCGCCGCGACCGGGACCGATCTCGATGATGTTTTCGTCTGGCTGAGGACTTACGGCGGCAACAATCCGATTGACGACATTCCGGTCTACCAGAAAGTTCTGCCCGAAGCGACGTTTGGCAGGCGAGGATGAAGGATGACGGATGACGGATGAATTGGGCTTTTGAGTTTCCGAGTTTCGTTGAAGATGATCGCCTGAACCGCTCTTTTTCATCCTTCCGCCTTCATCCTTCATCCTTGCTCTTGCGCGGATAGCCGCTGATCTCTACGTCGCGGCCATGTTGGGTCACCGCGACGCGATCAAGCCGCGGCGCTTCGTTGATCTTCTCGACACCAGAACCGCCAATCGCCGACGGAGCGTCCTGGCTGCCAATGATGATTGGGGCAACAAAGAACGTGACTTTGTCGACCACGCTCGCTTCGAGCATCAAGCCGGCGAGCAATGGTCCGCCTTCGACCAGCACGCTCTGAATCGAGCGCTTACTTAACTCTTCGAGAATGTTCGTGAAGTCCAGCACCGAGGCTTCCTGGCAAATGACTTCCACCCCCCGCGACTGCAGCGCCTCGAGTGTCTCGGAATCCGGATCTTCATGGGCAAAAATAAGCACGGGGCCCGCGTCGGTCGTTTGGGCGAGTTGCGATTCAGGCGAAAGATGCAGGTACTGCTCGATCACCACCCGGACGAGCGGCCGCCGGCGCTTGCGGCCGGAGCGATCGGTTAACAGTGGATCATCGGTGCGGACCGTGCCGCCGCCTACCATGATGGCGTCGTATTGATGCCGCAACTCGTGCACGCGATGACGCGATTCTTCGCTGGTGATCCAACGGGAATCGCCCGTGGCTGTGGCGACCTTGCCGTCCAAAGACACTGCCATCTTCAGATGAACAAACGGGCGGCCGGTGCGCATGAAATGAATATAAGATTCATTCAACTGCGTGGCTTCGTCCTCCATCAGCCCGACGCGGACTTCGACGCCGGCGTCGCGCAAATGATCAAAACCGCGCCCGGACACTTTTGGATTTGGATCTTCAATCGGAGCGACCACGCGTTTGATGCCGGCCTGAATCAGCGCATCGGTGCAGGGCGCAGTGCGGCCTTGATGAGCGTGAGGCTCAAGCGAAACGTATGCAGTCCCACCGCGAGCCTGCTCTCCCGCCTGTTCGAGCGCGATCGTTTCGGCGTGTTTGATTTGGTCGTAGATGTAGTAGCCTTCGCCGACCACGTTTCCTGCGGCATTGGCAATGACCGTGCCGACCAAAGGCCCAGGACTAACTTGCCCGGCGCCCTGCGCCGCGAGCTCGAGCGCACGGCCCATCATGACTTGATCAGTTTGCGATTTCTCAGTCACACGTTATCGCCGCAGCGCGGCGAAATGTTTATAGCACTCCAGGCTTAAAATGCAATTGCGCTCCAAAGGAGCGCATTCTCCTGGACTACGCGTCGCTGATTCACGTCGTTTAGATAACGGACTTGTCCAGCATCCGGCGGCGCGGACAAGTCGGGGGTCTAAACGGACGGATGAGATTTGATATCTCAATTGAACAGACTGTTGACGTACTGTTCAGCTTCGAAGACTACGAGGTCGTCAACCTTCTCACCAATCCCTACATAGCGAATCGGCAATCCAAGTTCTTTCGCGATCGCGACGGCAATGCCACCCTTAGCCGTGCCGTCGAGTTTGGTTAAGACAATTCCGGTCACCCCGGCCACTTTCAGGAATTGTCGCGCTTGTTCAAGTCCATTCTGGCCCGTCACGGCGTCAACCACCAGCAGTGTTTCGTGCGGGGCGCCGGCGACTTCGCGACCGGCGACGCGCTTCATCTTCTCGAGTTCGGCCATCAGGTTCGACTTATTGTGAAGCCGGCCGGCAGTATCAACAATCAAAACATCCGAACCGCGCGCCTTAGCGGCTTTCATTGAATCAAACAGCACCGCCGCCGGATCAGTTCCCTGCTTCTGCTGAATCAACGGCACGCCGGTACGTTCAGCCCAGATAGCCAATTGATCCGACGCGGCGGCGCGGAAGGTATCGGCAGCGCAAATCAAAACGTCATTGCCTTCAGCCTTTATTCGCTGCGCCAGCTTGCCGATCGTAGTCGTCTTGCCCACACCGTTGACGCCCACAATCATCATCACGTAAGGCGCGATGTCATCAGGCACAGCGCTCTCGGACGCAACACCCTGTCGCTCGGATGCCTGCAGAATCGAGAGCAGTTCCGATTTGATCGCGGCCTTCAACTTTTCAATGTCGTCAATTTCCTTGCGACTAATGCCGCTCCGCACGGTTTCCAGAATGTGCATCGTCGTGGGCACGCCGATGTCGGCAGCAATCAGGGCCTCTTCCAATTCATCGAGCAGCTCCGCGTCAATCCGTTTGGCTCCGGCGAATACCGTATCAATCCGATCCGAAAGCGACTCGCGGGTCGCGGCCACTGCCCGACGGAACCGCGCCGAGAATTCCTGTTCCAGCGCGGCCTCGCGCGCTTGCAGTTGTTCGATCGAGAGATCGAGGCCCAACACCGAGGTCTGCCACGGCGCGGCGGTACTCGGAGCCGCAGGTTCAACCTTTTCCGGTGCCGTCGCGAGCGCCGTCTGTTCCGCATCTTTCGCTTTCGGAACTTCGATTATCGGCTCTTCGGCAACGTCGCGATTCAGGCCAAGCGAGACAAACTGATCCTTTTTTCTTCGCCAAAACGGCATTCAATACACTCCTCTGTGTCAGAAGCCCGCGCGTCAGCAAGGGCTCGTTTCATAACGAGGCCCACCCTTACGGTCGGGCACCTGACACATAACGGATTAATTTTGATTATAAGCAGAAGCGGGG
>JBIOZK010000136.1:0-18785 GCA_044870975.1 Pyrinomonadaceae bacterium | reverse complement strand
TTCAGGCACAGAACGGCTACGCACGCGATACCAATCAGGCGGTCGATCAGGAGTACACCCGGAAGATCGCTGAGTACACGACCGAAAAATTCTTCAACTCGCCGTTGACTGATTATCTGCCGGCCTCTCCGAACGTGCCGACGCCGCAAGCGGTCCTGGGTGACGTGGCCGGCGCGCCGGGCAAGTTGCCTTACGCGGAAGACGTCTACAAGTACATGCGCATGCTGGAAAAGGCGACGCCGCGCGTTAAGGTTTTTTCGATCGGCACCACCGAAGAAGGTCGCGAAATGATCGCGGTGGCGGTAGCCTCGGAAGCCTTGATGGCGAAACTGGATGAGAACAAGGCGCGATTGGCGAAACTCGCCGATCCACGCACGATCAGCATGAATGACGCGGAGGCCGATAAACTCGTCGAACAATCGTTTCCGATTTATTACCTCACGGGAACGATTCACTCACCCGAAACCGGCGCACCCACGGCGCTGATGGAACTTGCTTACCGTTTGGCTGTCGACGAGAGCCCGTACATCAAATCGATCCGCGACAACATGGTCACGTTGATTACTCCGGTCGTCGAAGTCGATGGCCGCAATCGCATGGTCGATGTCTACAAGTGGCATCTCGCGCATCCGAACGACAACTATCCAAACTTGATCTATTGGGGTCATTACGTTGCTCACGACAACAATCGCGACGCGATGGGATTGTCGCTGAAACTGACCCGCAACGTGCTGAACACCTACGTGGGATGGAAGGCGCAGGTGCTGCACGACCTGCACGAATCGGTGGCTTATCTTTATGACAACACGGTCGGCGACGGTCCTTACAACGCCTGGCTCGATCCGATTCTGACCGACGAGTGGCAGATGATCGGCTGGAAAAACGTTTCAGAGATGACCAAGTTCGGCATGCCCGGCGTCTTCACGCACGGCACGTTCGATACCTGGTCGCCAGGCTATTTGATGTTCATCGCCGCCACACACAACGGCATTAGTCGCCTGTATGAAACTTTCGGCAACGGCGGCGCCGACACACTGACGCGCACGACCTCGCCTGATGACTATCAACGCACCTGGTACAAGCAGAATCCCGCGCTGCCCCGCGCGAAGTGGTCGCAGCGCAACAACAACAACTATGAGCAGACGGCGATCCTCATCTCGCTCGATTACTTCAATAAGAATCAAAAACTGTTTTTGAAGAATTTCTACTTGAAGTCGAAGCGATCAGTTGAGAAGCCCAGGACCGAAGGTCCCGCCGCTTACGTGTTTCCCGGCGACGATCCACGTCCCGGCAATCAGGCCGCATTGCTTCGCATTCTTCAGGGACAGGCATGCGAAATTCATCGCGCGACTGCGCCGTTCACTGTGACCATGAAGAAGCGGGCGGCGCGCACCGGCCCGGGCAATGCGCGGGGAAATGCGAACCCATCAGCATCGCCATCACCACGCGCGCCGGAAACCGAGCCGCGCACATTTCCGGCCGGCAGTTACATCGTCCGGATGGATCAACCCTACAGCCGCATCGCCGACGCGTTGCTTGATTATCAATATTGGAGCCCGCGCGATCCGCAGCAGAGTGTTTATGACGACACGGGCTGGACCTTCGGCGAATTGGGTAACGTCCAGGTCGTGCGCGTCACTGACGTCAAGGCGCTCGATGCGACGATGGAGAAGGTCAACGGCGAGGTTCGGTCAGCGGGTGGTGTAACCGGCACCGGCACGGTTTTCTTAGTCAATGAAAACGCTGATAACGACCTAATCACCCTGCGATATCGCCTGCGCAAAGCGACTTTCGATTCGGCCGAGGAACCCTTCGAAGTCGCCGGCAAGAAATTCAACCGCGGGTCCTACATCATTCGCAACGTCTTGCTGGATGAGATTAATAAGGCCACGCGCGAACTCGGCATTCAGGCTGCGGCGGTCTCTCAGGCGCCCACCGTCAAGACCCATGCAATCAAAACCGCGCGCGTTGCCATCATGCACACCTGGCTGAGCACGCAAGACGAAGGTTGGTGGCGACTGGCTTTTGATCAAGCCGGCGTCCCCTACGACTACATCAGCACTCAGGATGTCGCGAAGGACGCCGACCTCAACAAGAAATACGATGTGATCGTGTTCGGACCCGGCGGCGGCAATCCGAACGCGGTGATTCAAGGCCGGCCGATGTACGGTAATCCGCTGCCGTGGAAGAAGACTGAGTTGACTCCGAACCTCGGCGGCTTTGCGTCGACGGATGACATGCGACCCGGTCTTGGCTGGACCGGCTTAATGAACCTGCAAAATTTCGTGAAGAACGGCGGCGTCTACATCGGCTCAGATGAATCAGCCGAGTTTGCTGTCTCGATGGGCTTTACGCCCGGCGTTTCAATTCAACCACGAACGCGACTGCGTGCCATTGGCGATGTCCTGAAAACCAGAATGGTCGACGCGACTAGTCCGATTGCCTACGGCTACGGCGACACGCTTTCGGTTTATTGTTTTCAGGGACCAATCTTCAATGTCAGTAACGTAGTTGGCGGCGGCGGCGGTCGCCGCGGTGGTGGCGGCGGCCAACGAACCACTGGTCGCGGCACGGTCGATGATCCTGACGTGGTCCAGGGCCGGGTACCCGCTGAGATGCCGGAACCTCCACCCTCGAGCGAAATCTGGGAAGCCGCACCGATTATGGACGAGCAACGTCGCAACCTGGTTGGGCTGATTCCGCCCGCGCAACGCCCGAGGGTCGTGCTGCGCTGGGGGAATGCGAATGAGCTCCTGGTGTCCGGACTGCTCGACGGCGGCGACGAAATCGCACAGCACGCGGCCATCATCGACTCGCCGCTCGAACGCGGTCACGTCGTCCTGTTTTCGATGAATCCGATGTGGCGCGGCCAGACTTCCGGCAGTTATTCGCTCGTGTTCAATACCATTTTGAACTTCGACAATTTGAATGCGGGACGGAAGCTGGACGATAGGTGAGGGACCGCTAATTCCGAACGACATCCCCTCTCCCTCTGGCAGAGGGAGAAACTCATGCGCATCGCGATCATCGGGGGTGGCATTGGCGGCCTGACTGCGGCGCTGGCGTTAAGACAATTCGGTTTCGAACCAACGGTTTTTGAGCAAGCACCTGAGCTGCTCGATGTCGGCGCGGCCATCCTGATGTGGCCTAACGCGATGCGCGTACTGCACCGACTTGGTATTTCTGAAGCGGTGCGGGGGCACGGCGCGGCCCTCGAACAGGCTATCTGGCTCACGCAGGACGGCCAGCAACTCAATCGGTTCTTCTTCCCGAAAACGGATGAACCCGCGTTTGCTCTCCATCGGGCCGAGTTGCAGGGGGTGCTGGTTGATGCGCTCCCGCGCGAATCGATCCGCTTAGGTCGTGCGTTCGCAAAATTCGAAGAGCGTGACCATGAAATAATCGTGCACTTCGCCGATGGATCATCGGTGGCTGCTGACTTACTGATCGCAGCGGATGGCTTGCACTCACTCGCTCGAGAGCAATGTTTGAACGATGGGCCGCCAACTGATCGCGGTTACATTGCGTGGCGCGGAGTTACCAGCCACACGCCAAAGTCGTTGCCACGCGCCAGCGCAATCGAGATTCACGGACTTGGCCAACGATTTGGAATCGGCCCGCTGGGATCGGGCAAGGTTGGCTGGTGGTGCAGCGTAAACCAGGCCGGTGATGTTCTTGACGGAGGCACAGAAATCGGTCGTGACCCTGGACCGCGTAGCTCTAGTAGTGGGGACCCACGTGAAAAGCTATTGAGTTTGTTTAGCGGGTGGTGCGAACCTGTTGCCGAATTGATTCAAAGTACGCCGCTCGCGGCGTTAGTTCGGAACCCGGTTTTCGATCGTTCGCCAATCCGCAAATGGGGCACAGGGCGTTTAATCTTGATCGGCGATGCAATTCATCCGTTGACGCCAAACCTGGGACAGGGTGGATGCTTGGCAATTGAAGATGCCGCGGTTCTGGCTCGCTGTCTTGATAAGTGTGCGAACAATCAGCCGCCGGAAGGAATCGATTCCGCTCTGCGGCGCTTTGAGACTTTGCGTTACTCGCGCACCGCCACGGTCGCACGTTTTTCGCGCCTCTACGGCACGCTTGGTCAATGGGAGGACCAAACGGCTGTGCAACTGCGCGGCTGGTTGCTTGCGGCGGTTCCGGGAGCATTGGTCCAACGCCTATTAAGATGGACATTCGATTACGACGCGTACCGCGTTCCCATTTAGTTCTGGCCGGTAACATTATTAATTGACTCCACGAGGAGAAACCATGACTCGCCTGCTCATTCTGATTTCCATCGTCCTACTCTTGTGCGCATCTTCATTTGCGCAACCGCGCTCTGACGCGAGAACCGCGACCATCTCCGAAAGAACCGCCGGCATGCAGAAGTTCCCGGGCTATTTCCCTTTCTACTGGGACGCGAAAGCCGGCAAGCTGTGGCTCGAGATCGACAAATGGAATTCTGAATTTCTCTATGTTGAATCGTTGCCGGCCGGCATTGGCTCCAACGATATCGGCCTGGACCGAGGTCAGGTTGGCCAGGAGCATGTCGTCCGCTTCGAACGCATCGGCCCTCGCGTTTTGCTCATAGCTTCGAACGAAGGATATCGCGCCGAGAGCGACAACGCCGACGAGCGGCGGGCGGTAAAGGATGCTTTCGCCGAATCGACCATGTGGGGATTTGAAGTCGGCGCCGAAGAAGGCAATCGCGCGCTGGTTGATGCCACCAACTTTTATCTCCGCGACGTGCACGGCATTACCGGGACGCTCCAGCGATCGCAACAGGGGCAGTTCCGTTTGGACGCCACGCGCTCGGCTTTTTATCTGCCCAGCACCAAAAATTTTCCGAAGAACACTGAAGTCGAAACGACCTTGACCTTCACGACTGAGGGCGAAGCCGGGCCGCTGGTGCGATCGGTTACGCCGATCAGTAATGCGATTACCGTCCGCGAGCATGTGTCCTTTGTCGAATTGCCGGGCCCGGGCTTTCATCGACGCGAGAACGATCCTCGCGCTGGGTTCTTCGGCATTCAATTCATGGATTTCGCGACGCCGATTAGCGAGCCCATCGTCAAGCGCTACATCGATCATCATCGCCTGCAGAAAAAGGACCCTGCGGCGGCGATCAGTGAACCCGTCAAACCGATTGTCTACTACGTCGATCGCGGCGCGCCTGAGCCGGTGCGTTCAGCGTTGATTGAAGGCGCAAGCTGGTGGAACCAGGCTTTCGAAGCCGCCGGTTACCGCAATGCCTTCCGCGTCGAAGTCATGCCTGCCGATGCCGATCCGATGGATGTCCGCTATAACGTGATCCAATGGGTGCATCGCTCGACGCGGGGCTGGTCCTACGGCTCGTCGGTCGCCGACCCGCGCACTGGCGAAATCATTCAGGGCCGCGTCTCGCTCGGCTCGCTGCGTGACCGCCAGGATTTTCTGATCGCGTCCGGTCTGCTCGCGCCCTACGGCAGCGACAAAACCGTAGTCGATAAGCTCATGCAGCAAGTGGTGCTCGCGCGTCTCCGTCAACTAGCCGCGCATGAAGTCGGTCACACGCTCGGGCTCCAACATAACTTCGCGGCCAGCACCAACAACCGCGCTTCCGTGATGGATTATCCCGCCCCGCTTGTCACGCTGGGGGCCGACGGCCTGCCCGATTTTTCTAATGCCTACACGAAAGGAATTGGCGATTGGGACAAGGTGGCAATTACTTACGGCTATTCTGATTTTGCGCCGGGCACCAACGAACAAGCCGCGCTCGATAAGATTCTCAGCGACGCCTTCACCCGCGGCCTGCGCTATCTCACGGACCAGGATGCGCGTCCACCCAGTGCCTCGAGTTCCTACACGCATCTCTGGGACAACGGCACTAACGTTATTGACGGACTTGCAAACGCGATGAAGGTGCGGGCGGCGGCCCTGAATCGTTTCGGTGAAAACAACATTCGCACCGGCGCGCCGATGGCGACCATCGAAGACGTCCTCGTCCCGCTCTACATGTATCACCGGTACCAGGTCGAGGCGACCGCGAAGTTAATCGGCGGCCAGGACTACACCTTCAGCCTGCGCGGCAAGGGCGATACGAATCCCCAAGTGATTTCATCACAGGAACAGAAGCGCGCGCTGTACGCCGTGCTCGACACACTTAAGCCAGAGAACCTCGCCCTGCCTGAATCTTTGGTTAAGTTGATTCCGCCGCGTCCGCCCGGTTACCCGCGCACGCGCGAAGACTTTCGCATCCGCACGTCACCCGGTTTCGACGCGCTCGCACCCGCGGAAGCTTTCGCAAATCACGTCTGCGATTTTCTTTTCAATCCGGAACGCGCGGCGCGCATTGTTCAGTATCACGCGCTCGACGAAAGGAACAATCCGCCGTTTGGCGATCTGCTCGACAAGATTCTGGCCGAGACCTTCCGGGCCCCGTTGCGCGGTGAATACGGCGGCGAGATTCAACGCACCGTGAACGCCGTTGTCTTGAATGAACTAATGACGCTGGCCGCCAACGAACGCGCGACCAACGAAGTAAGGGCCATTGCCGAACTGAAGCTTGATGAATTGAAGACCTGGGCCACGTCGCAGGCTAATGGCACGCGTGATCAGAATCAACGTGCCTTCCTGCTCTACGCCGCGAATCAAATCAGACGCTTCCAGGATGATCCTAAGAAGATGAACCTAACCAAGCCGAACGATCCACCCGACGGCCAGCCGATTGGGACTGATAGGTGGACGATGCTGGATGAGGGTTGGTGTAACTGGCCTGGACGCTCCTTCTAGGCGCCGGCCTTTGCCTGGGCATTCGCGGTTCGTCTTTTGCCATTGAGAGCTTTTTTCACTTCGCGATCATGGTGGCGTATGACGATGTCGGCAGTCAGCAGTTTGGCCGCTTTTCCAATATATCGCGCACCTTTCCGGCTCTTGCCGCTCAAATGCCATAGCCAGCCAAGCGTATCCAAATAATTCCCCTGGATTAGAGTTTTCGGCGAAAGCAGTACCGAGAGCTCAGCGTGGTCAATACATTTTGCGAGGAGGTCGCCGCCGGCCTTCATTTCAACTCCCTGGACCCAGGCAAATTCGTTATGAGCATCTGCCGAGCCCGGGTTAAGTTGAATGGCCCTCCGGTAACTCTCGGCAGCTTTCGCCCACGACTCAAACTCGGTGAATGCCCGGCCCAAACTTATGAAGGCGAGTGGGTCCGTTCCCAATTTTTCGGCCGAAGACTTCAGCGCGTCCTCAGCTTCTTTTTCGCGGCCCAGGCTTTTTAGAGCCACAATTCGGCCGGCGAGAATTTGCGCCGAATAAGCTTCCGAGCTTAGTTGATCAAGTGTCTCGAGTACTTCGTTCATCCGGCCCTGAAGGCAGAAGGTCTTTGCCTTTTCTTTGCGTGCCCAGTCATACGTTGGAACTAGCTCGATCGCCGCGTCAAACGCCTCCAGGCTTTCGTCGAATCGTTTCAAACGACTCAGAATTAGGGCTCGAACCGCGTGCGCGGTAGCATTCTGGGGATTAAGCTGCAATGCGTTTTCGGCGGCGACCAACCCCTCATTCAGCCTGCGCGGGACATCGAGCTCATCGAACCATATCCGCAGACAGTCAGCTTTGTCGCTCCAGGTTTCAGAAGACTGGATCTTGTCCTCGTCGTTTGCAGGCTTGCCCAACAGCTTGAGCGCTGTTTCATATGACTTCACGGCGCGGTCGTATGCCTTCAACGAAAGCCAGACCGAACCAAGCTGGAGATGAATCTGAGCGTTATTGGGCTCCAAACGGGCGAGCGCTCGATAATCTTCCAGCGCAGCATTGTAACTTTCGTAGAAATCTTTAACAGTGGCTTTGCCCAGCAACTCGAAGGTTTGTGCCCGCAGCCACAAAGCGCTGGTATTCCCGGGCTCGGCTGCCAGGAGAGTGTCCAGCTGCTTTCGCGCGTCCTCGTATTTCTGTTCGTTATAGAGCACTCGGGCAAGCGCGAGGCGGTACCTACCATCGTCAGGCACAATCGTGAGGGCTTGTTCAAATTCGGTGATAGCGCGCGCGTCCTCTTGCTTCTCTTCATACACCAGCCCACGGCCAAAGTATCCGTCCGCAATACGCGGATCCAGTTCCACCACCTTGCCATAATCCAGGAGTGCTTTGTCATATTGCTGCAGCCCAATATGCATATCACCCCGAGCGAGATATACAGTCGGATAATTTGGCGCTAATTCAATGACGGCGCTGTACGCCTTGATTGCCGCTTCCAAATTGTTCTGATCTTCATAGACTCGCGCCATGCCATAGTGAGCTTCAAAGTCATTCGCGTCTCGCTTGAGCGCCTCCTGATACATCGACAGAGCAGACGTGAAATCACCCGTCGCGCGGAGGACATCGCCATGGCGCCGGAAGCCCACGCTTAGTTTTGGCGCCAGTCGCTCAACCTCCTGGAACTCCTTCAATGCTTGCCTGGTTTGCCCCAGGGCCAGGTACATGTCACCGCACTTTACGTGCGCCTGTTCATTCTCTGGCTCCGACGCCAAATGGCGGAGATACTGCTGCAGGGCTTTCTCATATTGCCCTTGACCTTCGTAGGCCAGGCCCAACCCGTACTGAGAACGGGTGTCCTTAGGATTTACGGTCGTAGCCCGCGAAAAGACATCGGCGGCAAGCGGATACTTTGCTTGCGCGAGATAAAGATCGCCAAGTGCGTAATAACCCCGGAGATCATTGGGGGCAGCTTCGATGGTGTGGCGATATTCCCTTTCAGCGGCGGCTGGATTTCCCATTTGCTCAAAGACGTCTCCACGCAAACCGTAACCATCGGGAATATCGGGAGCGATTTTCGCGACTTGATCGTAACTAGCGAGGGCCGACTTATGGTCACCTTCAGCCAGATAAATGTTACCGGATTTGATTAGCGCATCCACATTTTCGGGCCTGAGTTCAGTGACCTTCAGATAATGGCTTAACGCTTTCTTTGGTTGACGCTGCGCTTCATAAACCGCGGCCAGCCCCCAGTGCAAGACCGGGTCGTTCGCATTGGTTTTGAGAATTTGCTGATAGACCTGCTCTGCCTCACTGGGTTTTTCCAGCTTCAGATAAAGACTCCCCAACGCATTGCTATATCGCGGGTTTTGCGGATCCAATTGGACCAGGTGGCTATATTGTTCCAACGCTTCGGCACGCCGTTCCATCCCTTCCAACGCTAATCCCAAACCAAAGACGCCGCGCGCATCATTTGGATCGTGACGCAAAACTTCTCGGAATGCCTTCTCAGCCTTTTCATAGTTTTTGGAAGCAAGGTAAACATCTCCAACAGCGTAATATCCCCGCATATCGTCGGGAGCTTTTTTGATTGTCTGCCGAAATTCCCGTTCCGCTTCGCGAAATCTCCCTTGATCCAGGTAGACGTTTCCACGCAGCCCGAAACCATGCGGCTGCTGCGGCCAAAGTTTACTGATGCGGTCATAAACTGCCAGAGCCTCGGCCGGCTCGTTTAGTTTTTCGTAGATCTCGCCAATCTTGATCAAGTCGTCGATGTTGCCGGGCGCGAGTGAAACGACCTGCTGGTAATAATTCAAGGCTTGTTTGAGTTCCCCTGAGCCTTCATAAATCGCGCCCAGACGGGCATACGACTGCACATCATTTCGATCTTTCTTCAGAGCCTGCTTAAAGGTGACGCACGCCTTGTGATGATTGCCCAGACGCAGGTAGAAATCACCCATTGAGTAGTAACCTTGCAGGTTTTTTGGTTCCAACTTAATCGCTGTTTGATACTGGCGTTCCGCGGACTTTTGCTGCTCGGTTATTTCGTAAACCTGACCTTTGAGAATGTGGGGAACCGCCGATTTCGGCTCTAATCGGATAGCGCGGTCGAAATGTCGCAGAGCGGGAGGAAACTTTTTGAGTTCCGTATATGCCAGTCCAATGCCCAGGTGCGCTTTCCAGTCTTTCGGCTCTAGTTCGAGCGCCTTTTGATATGCCTTAAGGGCTTGTCTGGTATCGCCCTTCAATCTCAGCGCTTTTGCATAACTCGTATGCGCCGGGGCAGATCGCGGTGCCAGCCGAATGGCCTGCTTCAACAACCTGGCAGCCTCTTCGTACTGCTCCTGTGCGAAAAGCACGTCGGCCATTTGCTGGTAGTCGGCAGGGCTGTTTGGAGCGGGCGTAAGAGGTGCCTTAGTTGCCATTGCCTTCTCCTTCTGCCGGAGTTCCAAAGCCCCCGCCGCTGACCGGCGATGATGACTGCGTTATTGAATCGTCTGGATAAAACGTAACCGCTTCTCCCGAAGCCGGGTGGGCCCTGGACTTTAGCCTGCTGGCGATATCATAGAGTCTTCTTCTGAGTTCCGGATTCGAAGCCGCTTCTTCTTCCAATGCGGAAAACGGATCAGCGGTCTTTGCCGGCTCAATTGCGACCGAGGTTTCCGGCGACTCAACCCTGGCTCTTTCCGGCGGCGGTCCTCCCTGTGCTTGTGGGTTTTCTTCCGGAGAAACCAGACCGATTATCTCAACCACCAAATTCATGAGTTCGGTGGACACCTGAGACTTCTTCTTTTGGTCCAACGCCCCCTCGGTAGGCCGGGGATTCATTCTGGCCAACCACTTAACGTGTCGCCAGGCGCAATCACTGATGATGACTGGAAAAATCTTAAGACCTTCGTTGAATCGATGTTCGAGCAGCTGCTTTATTTCAGCATTGAGAATGTAATCCGGACTGAGCGAATTCTCAGAAACCAATATGACAACCACCGTGGCTTTTCGCAGATTGGTAATGATTTCTTTTAACCAATCGTCGCCGGTTTTTGTTTTGCTCTTGTCCCAGACTGCGTAGGTGCCCTGCGTCTCCAGGACGCCGAGCTGTTTCTCCAAACGAACCTTCCATCGTTCGTCCTCGGGGCTATAGCTGACGTAAATCAGATGATTGTTCATCGCTTCTGTGAACTCACTGAGGCCGGGACGCGGATCAAACTAGGCCGAGACACCGAGGATCTTTGCCACTTCGGACACGATCTCCGTCATAGCCGCGGCTTTTTTGGCGGCGCTCATTCCCTGTAAAGCTTTACCGTCGCGCGGACGGACCTGCATCTGCGCCAGCCACTTAATCTGTCTCCAGGCACAGTCACTCACAATAATGGGAATGATTTTGAGCCCTTCCTGGTCGCGGCGCAGGAGCATGTTCGTGATCTCATCATCAAGAATGAATTTCGAAGTGAGAGAGTTGGCTGACACCAACAGAATAGCCACCTGCGCTTTCTGTAATGCATCTTCAATCTCGTGCCGCCAATCCTCACCCGTTCCGATTTGGCGATCGGTCCAAATATCGAGAGTGCCCTGTAAGACCCTCAGCTGCTTTTCAATCCGGTCTTTCCACTTCTCGTCTTCGTGGCTGTAACTAATAAACACTGAAGGCTTATTCATGTTCATCTCCTGATTCCGGGGGGTCGAAGTGAACGTTGGTCGGAGGCCTGAGGACCAGCCCGGAAAGTTCCTTGCAAACGGCCGGACAATATGCCAACCGGGTCTTCGTAGTCAATAGTTACGTCAACAGGCGACGCGTGATGCCCTTACATGTCGGCATCCACCTTAAGGATCGTGCTCAAAAGTACATTGGCGCCATTCTCAATATCCCGAGGAATGGAAAACTCCCTGGGCGAATGGCTGATGCCCCCGATGCTGGGAATGAAGACCATGCCGACGGGGCCGATGCGCGCCATGTCCTGCGCATCGTGACCGGCGCCACTGGGCATTAGTTTCGTCGTCAGGCCGAGTTCTTTTGCTGACCTCTCGATGATCGCTCGGATGCGCGGATCGGTCGGCGCGGGAATGTTGGCGTTGAGTTCTTTGAAATCGAACGTGACGCGGTGGGACTTCGCAATCTGGTCGGCCTCGACGCGAATTTTCTGGTAGAGCATTTGAATCTTGGCAGCGTCCAGGTCACGCAACTCCAAACTGCAAACTACTTTTCCGGGTATCACGTTTGGCGCGCCTGGAAATGCCTGAATCCGGCCGACCGTTCCCACCTGGCGGCCGGGAACACTCGTGACGACACGATTTACAGCGTCAATAAATTTCGCCGCCGCCAACAGAGCGTCCTGGCGATTATTCATCGCGGTCGTGCCGGCGTGGTTGGCGAGGCCTTCAATGGTCACGTCCCACCAATTGATTCCCACAATGCCTTCAACGACGCCAATCTCGATTTTCTCCGCTTCCAGCGTGCCGCCCTGTTCAATATGTAATTCGAGATAAGCCGCGATGCTTCCCTTCCCGCGCTTGACGCTCGGCAGCTTCCCTACGTCGCCGCCAATAAACTTGATCCCCTCCCGAACGGTCTTGCCGCTCTTATTCACCAGCTCGAGTTCTTTTTCGGTTAGTGCCCCGATGACTGCTTCGCTGCCAATCAAACCACCCTCTTCATTTTGAAAGATGATTACCTCGATCGGGTGTCGCAGCATTACGTTATGTTCAGCCAGCGTCTGCGCGACTTCAATCGCGCCGAGCGAGCCGACATCGCCGTCGTAGTTGCCACCTTCCGGAACGCTGTCGATATGGGAGCCAAAGAGAATTGGCAGCAGACGGTCGTCGTTGTTGGCGGCCTCACGACGGCCGACCAGATTGCCGGCCGCATCAATCGAGACGTCGAGCTTAGCCGCACGCATCAGGCCCATTACGTACTCGCGCCCCTGTCGATCGGCTTCGGAGTAGGCAACGCGACTGACGCCCCCCAGCGGGTTCTTGCCGAATTCTGACAAGGCCTTGAGGTGTTCGTTCAGCCGCGCGCCGTTCACGCGCACCGTTTCAGAACCGCGAGCGATAGCGAGCGGCTTACCTTTTACGATGGCTGCCGCAGTCGCCAGCAGCATTCCGGTGTTGAAATGTCTTCGATCCATGTTGTTATCCGAAGAAGCGGACCGGATGTCCGCGGCCGCACACAGGGATCGCGTGCGCTCCTATCCTTTCCAGTCTTTAAATCCTTCAACCAGTCGCATCACGTCAGCGCGCTGCTTTTCGAAGATTGCGAATGTCGTAATTATCGCGGCGCCGGTCACGATGCCGGCAACGTACCAGAGCCACGTCCAACCAAAATTTACTGAGGCGAACTTGATCATGGTGGCAATTGCGAGTAACAGGAACACTGAGCCCAGCAACAGAAAAGCCCTTATGCGAAAGATCATTCCCGCAAATACTCCGGCGATCGAGAGCGCCGCCAGCACCAGGGGCAACCAGGGTGAAGTGGCAACGCCGTTGAGGAAGATATCGGCTGTCGAAGAGACATAGATTGTCGTCAAACATAGATAACGAATCGCGGTCATCTGTGATGCAGAGAAATCTTTGCGGTTGAGGTGCGCCGCCACCAGCACCGAGATTGCTGCCGGAATCAACCACATCTGCGGATGCTGATAGAAGTGGTAGTCCGAAGTTTCGTGCAGCAGGTACCAAAGCCCACCATTCCCCGCCAGTGCCGCTGCCAGTCCAAACCAAAACGATCTGCGGAGAATTGCCAGCAAGCCATAAAGGCCGCCGACTACGAACAGCAGTGTGGAGTATTCGACCTGCGATTGCGCCACCCAAAACCCGACTACCGGTAACAATGGCAGGAAGGCGCCGGTACGTTCGATGGGAGTTGCCAGCACATGAATCTGCCGGCGCTTGAAGAACTCGCTAATGCCGATTCCGGCGTAGGCAATCACCAAAACCACCAGCGGCCAGTAACGCTGGAAGAAACCGTGGAACAACCACGGCATCGTCAGGCGAATATGCATGAACAGAAGGACCAGCAGGATCTCGGAGGCATAGACGTAGCTGCCGCGCCAACGATCGGGTAGCCGGAGCGGATCATGTTTAGGTGAAAGGGCGAACAGGATACAAACAACTATCGCGGCCGCGAGCGTCACAGCAACCGTAGCCACGGCCAGGAGGCTCACGCTCACGGCGCCAAAGACAATCTGATAATAGATTTCGCTGCCGAGGATAAAGCCGAGCGCAAGGACACCCGCTAAAGAGATTGCAGGCACGCAATCACGAAACTCCTGTGTCCAATCAGGCTCTCTCTCAATGAATTTGCTCAGGCCCGCGCCCAAAAGGGCGACCGTAGCAAACATTACGATCATAAGAATGACTGCGCGATTCAGCCACGTGTCGCTCGTGCCCGGTGTCAGGAATGACCAACCCAGAAAGACCAGGCCCGCGAGGAAAACCGCAATCGCGGCGCGCTGTAAATCGCGTCGCCACTCGCCCTCGGCCATCAATCCAAACGTTAGGAGCTGCGCAACTACGGCGAGCGCAGCCAGGGCGCGCAGTGACGCGTGGTCAAAAGTGATATCGATCCAGAAAACCGAGATGACAACCAGCGCCCCCATTACCGAATTGAAAATGAGCAGCCAGGCTAAGCGGTTCGCGGAAGGATCGAGGCGTTGCGGAATCTTCAAGCGGGCCGCGAATTCGAGCAGCGGCCGCCGCAGACGCCAAAGAACCGCTGAAACGACCAGTTGAATTGCGACTGCTACGGTCAACAACCAAACCAAGTTTCGCGGTGTCAGATTCAGGTGATGTGTGGCCGTCGCCGCTCCAAATAATCCGAGCACATATATTCCGGCGACCGCGTATTCAGCATCGCGATCCCACAAACACGCGATCATCAACGCGCCTGTCGAAGCCAACGTAATGAGATCCAACCAGGGTGAAAGCGTCTGGTAGAACTCGCCAAAATCATTGTAGAGATGCACCGCGACAACGATGGCGAGTGCGGTCAGCGATGCCAGCGCGGCGACGTTATGAAATGAAGCGACGCTACTGGTCTTGCCGGCAACGCGCCGCGCTCTCAATTCGAGATAAAGCCAGACGAGGCCGGCGAGGCTGAGCGCAACGATATTCGCTTCGACAAAGCCGGTCAGACTTCCCGGTCTGGCGCCGTACTTAATCAGCCAGATCGAAACAGCCAGATTGAAGAGTATCCCCGCCGCGTAAAGGTACCCGCGCCGAAAGGTGATCCAATTGAGCGTGGCTGCGAGTGCGGTCATCGCGAGCAACGCAGCGATTGACCACCAAGCGCCCGCGGGATCGATGAACGGTCCGCGCAGAGCGATGAGCACGGAGAGAACGCCCACGCCCGTAGCAAACAATTCAGCTTCGGAGCCCCAGGCATCAGCGAACGGCGTTCCGACCGCTGCGACTATGCGGGCAATCGCTGCCCGACGCGGTAAGCCACGCGCAGCGATGATTAACCAGGCGACAATTACGAAAGCCGCCAACAGCACATGCAGCGAAGCCCAGGTTGCTCCTCCGCCGGCCGCGAACCGGAACGAGATCAGCGAGCCAATCGCAAGCAAGGAAATCGCGACGACCACCAGATGGATCGCTCGCGCCGAGATTTTATGAAACGCGATGACAGCTGCGATGGTGAGTGACAGGCCGAGCCAGCCGGCGAAGCTGCCGGTCGCTAGAACGCCGCGACCTACGGCCTCAGGGAATGCAATCAGGTACAAAGCAGTGGGCACGATCAGGACAGCGTTCAAAGCGATCGCCAGACTTGCCTGAACGATCAATAGGATTCGCTCATTCCCTGCCGGCGGATCGTCTTCGGTCGCCCACCAGTTACGCGTCGAAATCCAAATGAGGGCCACGCTGGCGGCAGCGATTGCGTTGAGCTGCAAGGTATTAACCAGAACCACACGATCCATCGAGCCGTTGGCTCCGGCGACTGAGATCAGATGAATAACCGTGGCGGTGAAATTCACCAGCAAGCCCGCCGCAAAAGCGAACGCGGCTGAACGGCCGCGCACGGCGTGAATTGCCAGCGCCGCAACCGCCAACACGAGCGGCACTCCATACAACGCCACGTGGCCGATCGCCTGAAAGACTCCCGCTTGCGGGCCCCGCGCCGGTACATGGTTAACGGCATCGACGGTGGGTGAAAGAGTTAGCAGGAGCAACGGCGCGAGCGTGAGCACCAGCAGCACCGCGCGACTACTCGCGAAACTAATTCGCTCCCTGCTAAGGCCACGACTCCAAAGCCGCTCGCGTAACGCATACAAGCCAGATGCAACCAGCAGAAAAATTGCCACCCCCCAACGTCCGGCTGATGCGGTGGCGCCCTGCGATTCAAAGCGGCCGGCGATTAACGGGCACAGACTCCATAAAACAACGCCCGCGCCGAGCAGGAATGCTTCATGCCGTCGCCAAAGAAAGTTAGTCACCATCACTGACAACAGCACGACGAGCAGAATCAAACTGCCTATGCCGAAGATCAGCGCGTGCGGATGCCCGGCAAAATCATAGACTGGCGGAGTTCGAGCCGGATTACTCAGTTCCAGGGCAATCCCGGTCGCCGATCCATATAACAGGACAATCGCGAACAGGGTGACAAGACCGATGGCCAACAAGTGATCGAACGCAATCCGCCTATCAACGATGATTCGCGCGACTGGCCCGCGTTCATTGGAATCGGCTCTGGCTCTGCGGAGAACACTTCTAATCGCTACGTACCCGAGACACATCAGGCCGAGCACGATTCCCTGAACCTGAAGCGCGCGCGGGTCGGCCCAGGCGTTTGGCTGGAACGCGTACCAATCGAAGTGTTGCAGGATGAACTTGGTCAGCAGGCCCGCGGCTGCAACCAACGCGATTTGAAACGCGGTGAAGAAAAATGCAGAGGCCTCGAGCCATAACACACCGAGGAAAACGATTGCCAGAATGAATGCTCGCGTCGCGAACACCAAAGCGGGCTCACAACCAAACCAAATGAGCTGGATAATAAGAAACAACGCGGCGGCGCTGGCACCAATAATTGCGCCGGCTCTCAGCGGCAGAAGGAACAATCGTGATGTCTCGGGCTTGATGAATTGCCGCGTTGCGATTGCCCCGCCGACACATATCAGGGCGAAAAATAGATACGATGCCTGCCAGGAAAAGCGGAGTGCGAACAGTGAATTACAGGCTTGCGCTGAGGCGCCGAAAAGCAGAACTGTGCCGGCCCAGCTGAATCCGACCATTCTTCGCCGCCATGCAAACCAGAAGGCGCCGGCTGCGTAGAGAACCAGGATTGGCGATATCCAAAAAGGATCGCCTTCGATGCCAAGGCCGAATGCAGCAAGGAAGACCAGACTCGTCAACGCGACGCCGCACGCGGCAATCAGATAAGCAGTTGCATCGTGCTCTCGTTTAGTTCGCCACCATTCGTGGGTTAGCAGGAACGCGACAAAAGGAATGGTCAACGCCTCGCCTGAGGTAGCGCCGGCAGTCACCTGGAGCAACGACACCACGCGAAAGTTCTGCCAGGGAACATTTCCGGCGACCACATGAAATGCAATCAGGTACCCAAACGTGAGACATCCCGCGGCCACCACGTGCGCGCGAGGTTCTTCAAGAAATACGGCCACGGCCGTGAAGAGCGCGAAATTGAATAACGCTGCGGGAATGAGACTGGCGGGATTGGGCCACGCCAGCATCATTCCGGCGAGCGCGATGGCCATTCCGAAGATGGCGATGCTCGCGCCGGCTGTCCGTGCGGCGACCAATTCCTTCGCGCTGCGCCGCCAGAGCAACATGCCGGTGGCGAATGTCGGAGTCCCGGCCAGGGTGATCAGCGGCGACAAATGCATGATCGCCATCGGGACTGAATCTGCTTTGTAAAGCAAAAGCCCGAACGGGAGAATGGCGGCGAATGTGAGCGCACCGAGCGTGGTGAAAATTTCAGTCGCTTCTGATTCGTCAATCACCCCGTCAGCCAGAGCCAGTTTCAGCATCCAGCTGATAGCACCCACGTAAAAAATAACTGAGACGGCGGCCAGAATGATCAGGCGAGTCGGCGACATGCCTGCATCCGCGAAGTGTCTGATAAGCAGTTGACCTACTGAAGAGCCAAGAGCTCCGGCGGCCAGCAGGTGCGGCCACTTCGTCGTGATGGTGCGGCCGGCAAAATAAACCAGGCAAAGAAATAAAACCGGCGCAATGATTTCGCTGCCGATGATCAGCACGCCCGGCGTGGTGTTGGTTGAGACAGCCGCAATCGCGAGAAAATTGAGCGGCACCAGCAGTGTGGCAATCGTGAGAATCCCGCGACTCGTGGTCGGCAGTTTCCAGCGATGCGCCGTGTAGAAACCGATGCCGAACAATGCCGCCGTAACAGTGGTGAAGATGAAGAACTTCACAACCGGCACGCGCGAGATTTGCGCCCAGAGGCTAATCACCAAAGCCGTCGAACAGCCGATGATTAAGAGACCACCGATAATCTCGCCCCAGCGGATGTTGCTCTGTTCCATGAACGCCGCGAGGACGTCTGCGAATGGCTTGCGCGGCGGTTTTGGAATTGGTCCCACGCGCCGGGCCTTCTCTGAGTCTTCCGTCCACGCGCCTAACTGCGGGCCGGAATCAGCCGAAGGTGTAGGTTCGAAAGTTGCCGGCGTGATGAAGGGCGGCGGGGCAGTCACCCCCGGCGCAGTTGACCGTAGAGGTGTCTCGGGCCTAATCGATTCATGGACCGGACGAGGTGTAGCGGATGGTTTCCTGGGCCGTCCCTGCGGAAATAGAATTCGTTCACGTTCAGTCTCAATCGTCTGTTTGAGATTGGCGAAGTCAGATGTGTATTCACCAGACTGGCTTACGCTCTGCAAGTGACGCAACGTAATCTCGAGTCCCCGCAGCAACTCTTCCTGCGCGAGAGTCGGCCGATGCGCGCCACAGACTCCGCAGAACTTCATCTCACGGTGTGCGAGTCGGCGCAGTGTCCGAACATCGGGGAATGCTGGAATCATAAGACCGCGACCTTCATGCTGCTCGGCAACCTCTGTACGCGCCGATGCGGCTTCTGCGCGGTTCCCAAGGGACGCCCC
>JBIOZK010000135.1:0-7393 GCA_044870975.1 Pyrinomonadaceae bacterium | reverse complement strand
GCCCGGAAGTGACGCACTTCAAATTCTTCAGCATCACCAACGGCCGGCTGTTTAAGCACGACGGCGTCACCGAGATTCCAGGTGGCGGCGTGATTACGGTGGCCGAAGGTCAGGCCGGTTTGAAATTCACCCCGGATCCTGATCTCTACAGTCCGCAATCATTTTTCTTTTTCACCGTACGGGCCGGCGTAGGACCTAATCCGGCCGACTTTACTCCTGCCGACTTGACGGTGGGCGTCGGTGTTACTTGTACGGAAGCCCAGGTGTTTGTTGTCAGTAATAGCAATGACAACGGCCCGGGCAGCTTGCGTGATGTGTTGAATAATGCCTGCTCCGGCGGCAAGGTCACTTTCGATATGTCCCCGGGGCATGTCACCAGTCCGATTACGTTGATCAGCGGCGAGCTGGCTATTGGTCAGGAGCAAACAATCGCCGGCCCGACTGATACGAGCCTGGTCATTAATGGCAACGATAACGGTCGCGTATTCAACGTCAACTGGTGGCAGGCGAACCTCAAAATCTCAAATCTGACCATCACGGGCGGGAAGGCGAACTCTGGCGCCGGCATTCGCAGCGAAGGAAGTTTGACCATCAAGGACAGCACGCTTACCGGTAACAACGCCGTCGGCGCCGATGGCAGTGGCGGCGCCATTGATACGACCTTCGGCAGTCATCTGACGATCATCAACAGCACCATCAGCGGAAACACTGCCCAGGGTTACGGCGGCGGACTACGCAATCTTGCGGACAACGCAACTTTGATAAATGTCACCATCACAAATAACCGCGCCGACAGTAATGGAGATGGATTGGAATACGACGGCGGCATTATCCAGCTGGGCAGCCACATGGACCTGCGTAATAGCCTGGTGGCCGGCAACTTCAAAGGGACGGGGAACACTGCCAGCGATTTGACAGGCAATGCAAGTGAGCCGTATGCCGCGACCAGCCGTAACAATCTGATTGGAGTCAACGACGATTCGACTGGACTCGACGCGGCCACCAATCTGTTAGGTACGCTGGCGAGCCCAATTAATCCATTGCTCGGCTTGTTGGCCGAAAACGGCGGACCGACGAAGACGCATTTGCTCTTGCCGGGAAGCCCGGCGATCAAAGCCGGCGTTAATGCTGCGGCAGGCGCGAATACAACCGACCAACGTGGCTTTAGCCGCGCTGCCTCTGGCCCAATTGACATTGGCGCCGTAGAGGTCGGTTACGCCATCAGTGCTGCCGGAGGGACACCTCAATCAGCGACGATTGGCAGTGCCTTCGCAGCTCCGCTGCAGGCAATCGTGACCGAGTCAGGCATTCCCAGGAGCGGAGTTCTCGTCACCTTTGTTGCTCCCGCGAATGGAGCCAGCGGTTCATTCTCCAGCAGCGCGACGGTGGCGACAGATTCCAATGGCGTCGCGACTGCGCCTGCTTTTACTGCGAACTCCATCGTTGGACCATACAACGTCACGGCAACTGAGGCCGGGGGATCGACTTCAGCGGTTTTTGCGCTAACCAACACCGCCGCGACCGCGCAGGTCACGCTTGGTAATCTGATCCAGACGTTCGATGGCAACCCGAAAAGCGTCTCAGTGAGTAGCAATCCGGCCAGTCTCAACATCGCGGTGACCTACAACGGATCCGTTACTGCGCCGACAAATGCGGGCAGCTATGCCGTGACTGCGACGGTAAACGATCCGAGCTTCAATGGTCAGGCGAACGGCACTTTGATCATTCAGCCCGCAACTCAACAGATTAATTTCGGAGCTTTGCCAAACCGGACGGTGGGTGATCCCGATTTCAATGTCAGCGCCACAGCGTCGTCGAACCTGGCGGTCAGCTTCTCAGCCAGCGGCAATTGCACCATCGCGGGGACGCAGGTGCACATCACGGGTGGTGGCGCTTGCACCATCACCGCGTCACAGGACGGCAACACGAATTACAACCCAGCGACGCCAGTCGGACGCGCGTTCTCGATCGGTAAAGCTAATCAGCAGATCACTCTTGCCGCTTTGGCGGACAAGAAGGTTGGCGATGCTGATTTCAATATCGATGCCACGACGTCGTCGAATCTGACGGTCGCGCTGGCAGCCAGCGGAACCTGCACAATCAATGGATCGACGGTTCATCTGACCGGCGCCGGCCAGTGCACGGTCACTGCTTCGCAGGACGGAAACGCTGATTACAATCCGGCGGCTCCGGTCGCGAAGACGTTCACCATTGGCAAGGCCGGTCAACAGATCACCTTTGAGCCCCTGACTAACAAGACGTTCGGTGACGCCGACTTCAATGTTCACGCCACCTCGTCGTCGCAGCTCGCTGTCACCTTCTCGGCCACGGGAAACTGCACCGTGGCGGGCACGCTGGTCCACCTCACGGGCGCCGGGCAATGTTCGATCACGGCGTTGCAGGATGGAAACGCCGATTACAATTCAGCGGCGCCACTCGCTCGTCCGTTCTCGATCGGCAAAGCAGATCAGCAGATCGATTTTCCAACACCGGCAGACAAGAAGTTCGGTGACGCAGATTTCGATCTTAACGCCACAGCTTCATCAGCGTTGACGGTCGTTCTGACTGCAACTGGTAACTGCTCAGTGAACGGAACTCGCGTTCACATAAACGGCGCCGGGCAGTGCGCGGTCACTGCTTCACAGGATGGGAATGCGGACTACAACCCGGCGAACCCGGTGGCTCGGACCTTCGCAATTGCCAAAGCTGACCAGCAGATTGCGTTCGATGCTTTAGCAGACAAGAAGTTTGGCGATGCTGATTTTGGTATTAGCGCCACGGCGTCATCGAACCTGGTTGTTGGTTTCTCAGCCAGCGGCAATTGCACCTTGACCGGTACGCAAGTGCACATCAACGGGGCGGGCCAATGCACCATCACCGCATCGCAGGATGGGAACTCGGATTACAACCCGGCGACCGCGGTGGCTCGGACCTTCACTATTAACAAGGCTGACCAGCAGATCACTTTTGACAACTTGTCGAACAAGACGATGGGCGATGCTGACTTCAATGTCAGCGCCACGGCTTCGTCGAACTTGGTTGTTAGCTTCTCAGCCACTGGCAATTGCTCGATTACGGGTGCTCAGGTCCATTTGACTGGCGCCGGCCAGTGCACCATCACGGCGTCGCAGGATGGCGACGGCAATTACAACGCGCCGCCGGCAGTTTCGCGGACGTTTGCGATTGCCGATGTGGTGAACAACCAGCCACTGATTAGCTTCGGCTCACCCAACTACGAGGTAACCGAGAGAGTCGGGGCGGCTCGACTTACCGTGACGCGCACTGGAGACACATCCGGCGCGGCCACTGTCGACTACCTCACTGATGAAACCGGCGCGGTCACGGATTGCGCCAAGTTTACCGGATTTGCGTCTTCTCGCTGTGACTTCAACACGGCCGTCGGCACGCTGAAGTTTGCGCCGGGAGAGACGGAAAAGACTATCGACGTGCTGATCAATCGGGACAGTTACGTCGAAGGTCCGTTCGAAACATTCACCGTGAAGCTGTCGAACCCGACGGGTGGCGCCACGCTGGGGACTTCGAGCGCCACCGTCCAGATAGACGATGTCAGCGGCGGCTTGTCGCCGGACTTCAACGTCGTCGACGACACGAAGTCGTTCGTACGCCAGCAGTATCACGATTTTCTGAATCGTGAACCCGATGCCGCCGGCCTGGCTTTCTGGGTCGACAACATCGATCGCTGCAACGATGCGGCACGCCGGCCTATCGATTTGAGCGTCGCGCAGTGCAAACAGGTGATGCGCATAAACACCTCGGCAGCTTTCTTCCTGTCGATCGAGTTTTCGCAGTCCGGAGGCCTGGTCCAGGCATTCTATGCAGCGGCTCTTGACCGCCCGAATAACCGGCCCGGCTATCTGGAGTTCATGCGTGACAACCAGGCAGTCGGCCGCGGCGTAGTCGTAGGCGAAGGCGATTGGCAACAGACCCTGAATGAAAACCGCGACGCCTTTATGAAAGACTTCGTCATGCGGCCGGAGTTTGTGGGGCTCTATCCGACGGTGGATGCGCCGGCGTCGTACGTCAACAAACTCTACCTGCATGCGCTTGGTCGTGAGGCGTCAGCCGGTGAGCTCGGACAGGCGTTGAATGAATTCGGCGGCAGTCTGGCGGCTGATGATCCGGGAGCGCGCGCGCGGGTTCTGCTCCAGGTGACGAAGGCGGAAGACTTCGGCGGCGAGTTCAACCGTTCCTTCGTGCAGATGCAGTACATCGGCTATCTGCGGCGCAACCCGAACGAACTTCCCGACACGAACTTTGCCGGCTATGACTTTTGGTTGAGCAAGCTGAACCGTTTCAACGGAAACTTCATCGAAGCGGACATGGTCGGTGCGTTCATTACGTCAAGTGAATATCGAGCTCGGTTTGGGCCGTGAGGTGCCTGAACCGCACGACTCGAACTACGTAGGGGCGTAGGTCGAGTCACCGAGGCCGGTCCAATCGATTCGTTGATTGGGCCGGCTTGTTTTTTGTGTGGTCATGGCGCGCCTTCAGCGCTTATTTGGTTGATGGTGGTCTTTCTCCTGGGGGCGGTGCCCCATGTCGCGCCTTTGGCGCTTGCAAAAATCATTTACTAGAGCTGTCTGATAATCTGGGTTGAAGCGCCAAAGGCGCACCATGTAACAGCCTGGGGCACCGGCCCAGGTACGCGTTTGATTGCCAAACGAAGCGCTGAAAGCGCGGAATAGAAATCGACAGGCTTTATGTCGCGCCTTCAGCGCTCAAGCTTCTAATGGGCGGTCTTTGTCCTGGGGCGGTGCCCCAGGCTCTTGCATGTCGCGCCTTTGGCGCTTGCTAAAATCACTTACTAGACACAACTGGCTTGCTAAAATCACTTACTAGACACAACTGATAGCCTGGTTCTTGAAGCGCCAAAGGCGCGACATGTAATAGCCTGGGCCAACGGCCCAGGTACAAGATGATTTGCCGATCCAAGCGCTGAAAGCGCGGCATATCAAACTGGAAGGAGAATACTGTGCCCCAATCTTTATCTTCCGTCCTGGTTCACCTTGTCTTTAGCACGAAGAATCGCGCGCCTTTCATCACGCCGGATATTGAATCAGAATTGCACCCATACATGGCTACGGTCTTCCGCGAGCACAATTCGCCGTCGCTGACTATAGGTGGAGCGACGGATCACATTCACGCGCTTTTCACACTCGGCCGCTCAATAGCGATCGCTGACATTGTGGAAGAGATTAAGACCAGTTCTTCCAAGTGGATCAAGACCAAAGGCAGCGAATTCAGAAACTTCCATTGGCAGAGGGGCTATGGCGTATTCTCGATTGGGCAATCGAGCGTGACCGCGCTGAAACGCTATATTGCCAATCAGAAATCGCATCATCGTCACGTCAGCTTTCAGGATGAATACCGCAAATTCCTGAATCGGTACGAGATCGATTTTGACGAGCGATACGTCTGGGATTGATCGATAACGCGCCTTCAGCGCTTACCCGATTTTATGGTCTGTTTCCTAGGGCGTTGCCCTAGGCTTTTGCATGTCGCGCCTTTGGCGCGCAGTTGAATAACCGAACCTTGAATCGCGAGAAATTATCAAAGCGCCAACGGCGCGTCATGCAATAGCCTGGGCCAACGGCCCAGGTGTTAGGGGATCATCCAACCCAAGCGCTGAAGGCGCGGAATAAAAGAAGAGCGAGAATGGATCGACAACCTTATATCGCGCCGTCAGCGCCCAATCATTCATAACGGGTCTGTTTCCCAGGGCGTTGCCCTAGGCTTTCGCATGTCGCGCCTTTGGCGCTTAGCTGCAATAACCGAACCTTGAATCGCGAAGAATTATCAAAGCGCCAAGGGCGCGTCATGCAATAGCCTGGGCCAACGGCCCAGGTGTTAGGGGATCATCCAATCCAAGCGCTGAAAGCGCGGAATAAAAGAAGATAGATCGACGGACCCCATACCGCGCCGTCAGCGCTCAATCATTCATAACGGGTCTGTTTCCCAGGGCGTTGCCCTAGGCTTTCGCATGTCGCGCCTTTGGCGCTCAGTTGAATAACCGAACTTTGAATCGCGAGAAATTATCAAAGCGCCAACGGCGCGACATGCAATAGCCTGGGCCAACGGCCCAGGTATTAGGGGGTCTTTCAATCCAAGCGCTGAAAGCGCGGAATAAAAGAAGATAGATCGACGGACCCCATACCGCGCCTTCAGCGCTCAATCATTTATATCGGGTATGTTTCCCAGGGCGCTGCCCTAGGCTTTCGCATGTCGCGCCTTTGGCGCTTAGCTGATCAACTCGTGGTGGATTGTCTGCGCTTGTTGATGGGCAAGCTCAGAGCAGAGGATTACAATGATCGCAGGCCTGACCCTGGTCTCGGTTCTGTTGTTTCCTATCCCAATGTTCGCCGGCGGAGAGTCTTAAGGCCTCTCCGTTTCCTGCAGCCGTTTCCGCGCCTTGTCCTGAGCAACCCGATACGCTGGGATCGTCTCATCCAGCGTCAGGATGTATTCCCACTCTGCGCGCGCCTCTGCGTAACTCCAACGAATCAGGAATTCCGCCATCAACAGGCGTGCATCCGCCATAGTGCACAACGGTGGCGGGATGGCTTTGCCAAGCAGCACTGCAACCGCCTCGCGATATTCCCCGCGCCCCAGTAGGTGCCTACTGATTTCAACCTGCGCAATTGGGGAGTCTGGCCTTAGTCGCAACTCTTCGCGAAAAGACTTCAACGCTTCAGCCGTCCGTCCCTGTCTCATCAAGGTGCGGCCGAGGTGTTCGTGACCTTCGGGCCAACGCGGAGCTTTCCGCACCAGTTCGCGAAATTCTTTGAGGGCCGCTTCACAGTCTACAGGTTTAGTGGACAAGTACACGCAGCCGATTAGCCAATGCGCTTTGACGTAGCTGGGATTGAGTTTCAGCGCGAGCCGGCCTTCCTTGATGGTCCCGCGACGATTACCTTCCCAGTAATATTTATGCGCCTTCTTGTAATGTTCGAGCGCGGTAAGTGTCTTCGGCATGAGAAACCTCAGATGAGTGAAGAATCGAACGCTGCATTATTGTGCGATTCGGGTGACGCCAACGATTTGTTGGGCGCTTCAAATGGGATCCGCAAAAACGATAATTGCCCAACCTTCAGTCATGGCGTGTTCGTAAGAAGGCCGTGCCTCCGGTTGGCTGTCGAGTGCGTCTGCGGCAATGACAGACGCCTTCTGCAGTTCAATGTCAGACCACCGCGCATTTGCAACGTGCGACTCCGCAAGAGTCCAGTCAGCTTCGGTCCCTTTGAGCTGCCTTAGAAAGACGAGCAGAGCATGGCGTTCACCGACTGGATAGTCATGTCGATTCCCAATCATTGCTGCGGCCGTTCCCAAAAACAGATTTACGTCGTACATGAGAACAAGCGACCCAACGTTTGAG
>JBIOZK010000134.1:0-4510 GCA_044870975.1 Pyrinomonadaceae bacterium | reverse complement strand
AGACTGAAGTCTGTGCCACGACTTCCAGAAAAAAGGCCGAATGCCAGTGGCACTCGGCCTCTCTTATTTGAATAACCGCTGGCTTTAGCTCACGGTTCGCTTTATCCGACTTTGGTTCCGCATTCGTTGCAGAACTTGGCGCCCGGCGCTAATTCCGCCTGGCAATTCGAGCACTTCGCCGGAATTTGCGAGGTGCCGCAATCGCTGCAGAACTTTGCGCCAGCCTGGAGAGGCGCGCCGCACTTGATGCATTTCTGCGTCGAAGGCGCCGAGACCGATTCGTTGCCGGTATTGCTGCGCTGCCGCATCGCATCACCCATGGCTCCGGCCATGGCGTTACCAACTGCGAAGCCGGCGCCGAGTCCCGCGCCCAGACCTGCGCCGCCACTCGGATTCTGGGCTGCGTCTCGCATGGCTTGCGCCGCCTCAAATTGAGTGTACTTGCCCAGGTCGCCGAGCACGCCCATCTGGGTGCGTTTGTCCATCGCCGCTTCGACTTCTTCCGGCAGCGAGATGTTCTCGACGCGGAATTTCGTCAGCTCAAGACCGAGCGACTTGAATTCATCCTGCAGCTTTTGTCTGGCGATATCACCAAGCTCGTCGTAATTCGAAGCCAGATCGAGCGCCGCGATTTTCGATTCCGCAAGGGCGTCAGAGAATCCGCTGACCAAAGTGCGGCGCAACTGTCCTTCAATGTCTTCGGTCACAAAGCGAGCATTCGTCCCGGCGATTTGCTTGATCAATTCGCGCGGATCGGCAACTCGCATCGAATAGATACCAAAAGCGCGCAGACGCACCATCCCGAAATCAGAGTCGCGCATCATTACGGGATTCGACGTGCCCCACTTGAGGTCGGTGAACTGTTTGGTATTGACGAAATAGACTTCAGATTTGATTGGCGAGTTGAACCCATGCTTCCAGGCGCCCAGCTTCGAGAGGATCGGCGTGTTACCACCGTCGACGCTGTATCGGCCCGGACCGAATACGTCGGCGATCTGCCCCTCATGAACGAAAACCGCCGCCTGCGATTCGCGCACAATCAATTGCGCGCCGTTCTTAATCTCCTGATCGCGCACCGGAAACCGGTACATCATCGTGTCGCCCGTGCTGTCGAGCCATTCAATGACTTCGATAAATTGTGCGCTCGGACTGAGCCGGTCAAGAATTCCCATTTATTTTTGATTCTCCTTAGCCTTTTCGGCCTCGGTATTATACGCGGAACGAGGAATCAATGTTCAAGGCAACGCGCGTTTGCCGCCGAATCGCGGTTCTTCCGCTGCCACCACCAGATTATGCTCAACGCGATCAGTGCTCCCGTCGAGTCAATCAGGCTGTCGTGGATGGAAGCGGTCCGAGATGGGACAAAACTTTGGTGAAATTCATCGGTCAAAGCATAGGCAATGGCCAGCAGCAGCGAGAGCTTGAACCAATGCAGCTTGAGAAATTGATGAGAAGAATTCCGGAAAGCGCGTGCGGCCAGACTCGCGAGGACGGCATATTCCGTGAGGTGGCCCGCCTTACGCATCAGGAAATGGACCCACGCCAGCGTGTCTGCAGTGGACCCTGGAAATAACCACTTAACCAGTCGTAAGAGCACCGAAGTGTGTTCGGCAGAAAGGACGCTGCCCGAGCCGACAAAGATCAGCATGGCCCAGACAACCAAGGGCCCATAGCGCGAGAGACGCCCACGCAATGGCGCATTTTCTGGATAATCCGCGCCCGGCTTTAGTCGTTCCTGTTCAACCATGCGAATACCGAGATTACCCTAACTCATGCCTTGCGCAAAAAACTACCTTGACACTGAGCGTATCGGTGACTACTATATCGCGCGTCGATATATCAGCGAGCGACATAGCAGCAATATGACCAAACAACTCGACCCGGAATCGCTGTTGCCGTTGCGGCCGTCGGTATTTCACATCTTGCTGGCCTTGTCCGACGGAGACCTGCATGGCTATGGAATCATGCAGGAGGTTGCCGAGCACACCGCCGGTCAGATCAAACTGGGGCCCGGCACTTTGTATGGAACCATCAAACGGCTGCTGGCGGAGAAATTGATTATTGAAGTTGATGAGCGGCCCGATCCGGAACTCGACGATGAGCGACGCCGCTATTACCGGCTCACGGACTTTGGGCAGCGGGTCTTGAAGGCCGAAGTGCAACGGATTTCGAAAATGGTTTCAGTTGCCCAGAGAAAGCGCTTAATCGCCAAACCGCGAACCTGAGATAGGATCAGCATGATGACGCTTTCACAAAGACTCTTTCATTTGCTGTTGTTTGCCTACCCGCGTGAGTTTCGTCACGAGTATGGTTCGCAAATGAGGCAGTTATTTCGAGATTGCTATCGTGATCAAACTAACCGAAAAGCCACCGGCATCTGGGTTTTATGGCTGCGCACTGTTTCTGATCTGTTTATATCGGCGCCGAGAGAACATCTGGAAAGGCTTCGAAGGGAGAATTCTTTAATGAGCAACCCGCAACGAACGGTATTGGCTCTGGCTACTTGCCTGGCAATTATTGTGGTCGCATTTCTTTTGTTGAGTTATGGAAGGAGCCACCAGGTAACTTCAATCCTCTTGTTTGGAAGAACGCTGGACGCGTTGGTTACGGCCGGCGTTGTCGGAAACCTGGTAATTTTTCTCCTTAGACTCACCAGGCTTGATCCAGTTAAGACTGCGCTCGGGACGATGCTGGTGGTGAACTCGATTCTGTTTGTCCTGGCCTGGGCCATCAGCAGTCGCGTCGATCCTCAATTCAATTTACCGGGCCTATTGATCGCTTACGTCGTGAGTTTCCTTTTCTGGTTCGCCGTGCATTGGATTTGGGCACGATCAAAAGGAAATGCCGACTTGGCCTTGAGCGGCGGGCAATAACCGGTCGTCCCCGACGACAGATCCCGAATCATCAAAATTATTTAAGCCGTTGGAGGCTGCTATGAAACGCATGTTTATATTGCAGAGGGTCGGAGTGTCTCGATTCTCAATCCCGTCGCTGTTGGGTTTCCTTCTTCTAGCGGTCGCGCTTTGCGCCCCGATGTTGAGAGTCGCGTACCTCCAGAGTCCTCAAAAAGAAAACCCGGAGGCCGCCAAGCTCGCGCAACGAATTGAAAGAGTCGAGAACGGGCTGCTGCCGCCGGCGGTGCTGAAAGGCGAGATGCCGGCAAAGATGAAGCTGGCGGATCGCATGCAATTCTACAAAACGCCCGGAGTCAGCATTGCCTTGATAAACGATGGCCGCATCGAGTGGGCGCGCGGCTATGGCGTCCTCGAAGCCGGCGGTAAAGCAGCGGTGACGCCGGAGACGCTTTTCCAGGCCGCCTCGAACAGCAAGTCACTTACGGCCATGGTGGTCTTGCGGCTGGTCGAACAAGGCAAGCTCGATCTTGATAGCGATGTAAATAAGTGGTTGGTTTCATGGAAAGTTCCCGAGAACGAGTTCACCA
Source organism: Pyrinomonadaceae bacterium (assembly GCA_044870975.1). GTDB lineage: Bacteria > Acidobacteriota > Blastocatellia > Pyrinomonadales > Pyrinomonadaceae > UBA11740. The sequence goes on along the minus strand of JBIOZK010000134.1, from coordinate 1,068 downwards.
AAGATCAGAAGGTCACTGTTCGCCGTCTGTTATCGCACACGGCGGGCGTATCCAACCCCGGTTTCCTCGGCTACCCGGTCGACACGCCGCTGCCGACCTTCCGACAAATACTGGATGGCGAGAAACCCGCCAACTCCAATCCCATTCGGGTCGAGCTAAAGCCTGGTACCAAATTTCTTTACTCGGGTGGCGGCTATGTGATTCTGGCGCAACTGATGATGGATGTGACTGGTAAGTCCTTTCCGGAACTGATGCAGAAGATGCTGCTGGAAAAACTTGGGATGACGCACAGCAATTTTCAGCAGCCGCTGGCGCCGGCGCAGGCTGCCAACGCAGCCGCCGGTCATCTGCCAGATGGAAAAGAGATGGTAGGCAAGTGGTTCGTCCTTCCTGAGCTGGCTCCCGATGGTTTGTGGACCACGCCGACGGATCTCGCCCGTCTATTGATCGAAGTGCAGAAATCGAGACTGGGAAAATCCAATAAGATCCTGTCCACGAAGAGTATCAATCAGATGTTGACGCCGGAGATAGAGAACGTGGCCCTGGGCTGGCTGGTGGACGGAAAAGATAGCTCGGCGCGATTCAGTTTCGCTGGCTCCAACGTCGGCTACAAATCCCGCATGCTGGCCTACATGAATTCAGGTCGAGGCGTGGTCGTGATGACGAACGGAGAAAATGGCGGCGAGCTAACCACCGAAATTCTGCGCAGTGTGGCGGCCGAATATGGCTGGCCCGATTTTCATCCCCGGGAGAGAGTCATCGCCAAAGTCGATCCGGCCATCTACGACGCTTACGTCGGTGAGTATGAGATTGCTCCCGGGTTCATCCTCTTCGTGACGAGGGAAGGAGACAAGTTATTTAATCGGGCAACGCCGATACCGACGCCCCCGAGCATGGCCAATCAGCCAAAGTCAGAGATGTTTCCGGAGTCGGAAACTACATTTTTCGTAAAAGACGCTGATGCGACTTTCACTTTCATCAAGAATGACAAAGGACAGGTGATCCAGGTGAACGTGCAGCGCGGTACGCGTCTGTTTCCGGCGAAAAAGATCAAATAGCGGGATAGTG
>JBIOZK010000133.1:0-15689 GCA_044870975.1 Pyrinomonadaceae bacterium | reverse complement strand
ACCGCTATGGTCACGCGATGGGTGATCGCTTGTTAGCCAGCGTCGCGCGCGTAATTCGCAAAGAACTCAGACAGATGGACATCTTGTCCCGCTATGCAGGTGACGAATTTGTCGCCATCATGCCGATGGCTTCCCAGGTGATGGCGGAAGGCATCGCCGATCGCATAACGAAAGCCGTCGCCGAACACAGCTTCTCAGTGCGACCCGGCAAGCAAGTTACCGTCGGCATCAGCCTGGGCATTGCGTGCTTCCCCAACCACGGCGAGACTACCGAAGAGTTGCTGACTGCCGCCGCGCGCAACATGCAACGAGACAAACATTCACGCAAGAACCTTCACAATTTATCCAACCTGCCCACGCCGGCCCGCATTGACCATTACACTTAAAAGGCATCAGCCCCCCATGTTCGCCAGGCACGCTTCCCGAGAGCGTGCCTTTTCTTTTGCCGTTTTGCCGGTTCCGCCGTCTCGCGTATAATCCCCTACGTTCAATTCGTATCATCTTCAGGCCAGCTCAAGCTGGCCGATTCAATTAGCAGCCTAAATCGAGCCGATGACTAGCCAAACAAGCGAGCGCAGCCAATCGAAAACTTCAAAAGCAGGCGGCGTTGGCGTAATGGATCAACCCGAGAATTCAAGCGACAACCTGCAAACCGATCGCGAAGCGCTGGTCAAGATACTTCACCAGATGATTTTGATTCGGCGCTTCGAAGAGAAATGCGCTGAATCTTACAGCCTCGGGAAGATTGGTGGCTTCTGTCACCTGTACATCGGCCAGGAGGCCGTGGGCGTCGGCGCTATCGCCGCCCTGCGTCCCGATGACTATGTGCTGACAAGTTATCGGGAGCACGGTCAGGCCATCGCGAAGGGCATGTCGCCCGACGCTATCATGGCGGAACTTTACGGCAAGGCGACCGGATGCTCGCGTGGTAAGGGCGGCTCGATGCATCTGTTCGATGTTGACCTCGGTTTCCTTGGCGGCCACGCGATCGTGGGTGGACAAATTCCCCTGGCGACGGGAGTCGCTTTCGCGGCCAAATACAAAGGTACCGAGCAGGTCACGCTCTGCTTCTTTGGTGAAGCGGCGGTAAACCAGGGCGCGTTCCATGAATCGCTGAACATGGCCCAGCTCTGGAAACTCCCCGTCATCTACATCTGCGAAAACAATATGTATGGCATGGGGACTTCGCTGCAGAGGGCGATGTCTTTCCAGAACGTCGCCTTGAAATCATGCGCGTACGAGGTGGCATCTGAAGCAGTCGATGGTATGGATGTGCTGGAGATGCGCGCGGCCGTGCAGCGCGCGGTGAAACGAGCTCGTGAAGAATCTCTGCCTACGCTGCTCGAGGCGCGCACCTATCGCTACATGGGTCACTCGATGTCGGATCCAGGCAACTACCGCACGCGAGCCGAGATTGAAAAGTACCAGGAGCGCGACCCAATCAAGATCTTCACCAGTAAATTAATGGAAGCCGGCGTAATCAAAGATAGCGACGTCGCTGAAATCGAGGCGCAGGTGAAAGAAGACGTCGAGCACTCGGTGAAGTTTGCCGATGAGAGTCCGCTTCCGGATCCGAGCGAACTTTACACCGACATTTACGCAAGTCCGATTAATCCGAACGAGTAAACCAATGGCCGTATTGACGATGCGCGATGCTCTGAACCTGGCTCTGAAAGAAGAGCTGGCGCGCGATGAATCTGTATTCCTGATGGGCGAGGAAGTCGCCGAGTATCAGGGTGCGTACAAGGTGACGCGCGGGCTCCTGGAAGAGTTTGGGCCCAAGCGAGTCATTGACACCCCGATCACTGAACTGGGATTTGCCGGACTCGGTGTGGGCGCGGCGATGGTCGGTTTGCGACCGATTATCGAGTTCATGACTTTCAACTTTTCGATTCTCGCGACGGATCAAATTATCAATTCGGCAGCGAAGATGCGTTACATGTCGGGCGGCCAGTTCAAGATGCCGATCGTGTTTCGCGGCCCGAATGGCTCGGCTTATCAGGTCTCGTCGCAGCACTCGCAAGCTTTGGAATCCTGGTTCGCGTACTTCCCCGGCATCAAGGTGGTAATGCCTTCGACGCCGGCGGATGCGAAAGGCCTTCTGAAGAGCTCGATTCGCGACGACGATCCGGTGATCTTCCTCGAACAGGAAAGAATGTACGGCATGAAAGGCGAAGTGCCGGAAGATGAAGACTTCACCATTCCGCTCGGCGTTGCTGACATCAAGCGCGAAGGCAATGATGCCACCATCATCGCTCGTTCATTGATGGTGCCGCTCGCACTACAAGCCGCCGAACAACTCGAGAAAGAAGGCGTCTCTTGTGAAGTAATCGACCCGCGGACGATCCGGCCACTGGATCTCAAAACCATCGTCGAGTCGGTGAAGAAGACCAATCGAGCGGTCGTCTGTGAAGAGTCGCATCCTTTCGCCAGCGTTGGCGCCGAAATAAGCGCCGCCATCACCGAGCGCGCTTTTGATTATCTTGATGCCCCGGTGAAGCGAGTCTCCGGCGTCGACGTGCCGATGCCTTATGCAAAGAACCTCGAACAACTTGCAATTCCAGACGTCGCCGCGATCGTCGCCGCGGTAAAAGAAGTTTCATATATCTAATGCTGACTGCTCACCGCTCACTGCTTACTGCTCACTAATATGGCCACTCAAGTCGTCATGCCGAAGCTGTCACCCACCATGGAGGAGGGACAGCTTGCGCGCTGGCTCAAAAAAGAAGGCGATAAAGTTTCGATGGGCGAACCGCTCGCCGAGATCGACACCGACAAAGCCACGATGGAAATGCAGGCCCTGTCGAATGGCGTGCTGCGCAAGATTCTGATCCAGGAAGGCGAGAGCGCGCCGCTGGGTCAGCCCATCGCGATCATTGGTGAAGCAGACGAAGATATTTCGGAATTGGAGAAGACCGCGTCTGCAGCTAAACCGGAGAAAGCCGAAGCGGCGCCGCAACAATTGCCGGAGTCAGAAGCAGCGCCGGCCGTCGAAGCAAAACCTCGCGAAGAGAAACCTTCCCAGCCCGCGGCGGCTGCCAGCGACAACGGACAGCAAGCACCCGCGGCCACGGGTGGACGGGTGTTGATCTCTCCCATCGCGGCCCGTATGGCGAGTGACGCCGGCATCGATTTCAAGTCGATTCAAGGCAGCGGACCCGGCGGTCGTATTGTCAAGCGCGATATCGAAACGGCAATCAGCGAAAAAGAGAAAGCTCCGGCGAAAACTGCCGCCGGACGGCTTACCTTGCCGCGGAGAGCTGAGAAAGGCGCTGTCTTTGCTCCATCTGCTTATCGCGACGAACCGACCAGCGAAATGCGCCGCACCATCGCGCGCCGTCTGGTAACGTCACTGGGCCCGATCCCGCATTTCTTTCTCACCAGCGAGATCGATATGGAGCGCGCCGCTGACACGCGTCGTTCAATCAATGAACTTTATCCGGACCTCAGACTCAGCATTAACGATCTGATTATCAAAGTCGCGGCAGTTAGTCTGATTCAGCATCCGCAGGTCAACGCTTCATTCCAGGACAAGACGATTCGCTACTACGAGCACGCGGACATTGGCGTGGCGGTCGCAACCGAAAACGGATTGATTACGCCGATCGTTCGCGCTGCCGATGCCAAGTCCTTGCTCGACATTGCCACTGAAGTTCGCGAACTGGCTGAGCGAGCGCGCGCGCGCAAACTCACCCCCGAGGAATATATGGGCGCGACCTTCTCCATCAGCAACCTCGGCATGTTTGGCATTGAAGAATTTACCGCGGTCATAAATCCCCCTGAAGGAGCAATTCTGGCAGTCGGCGTCATGGCGCCAAAAGCGGTCGCACGAGACGGTCAGGTGGTCGTGAGACAGACCATGCGGGTCACGCTATCATGCGATCATCGCGTCATTGACGGCGCGAGCGGCGCCAGGTTCCTGCAGACCTTCAAACAGATAATGGAGAATCCGCTTTATCTTTTTCTTGACTGATTTCGTCCTTTAGCAAACGGCGCTTAAATAGATCGGGTCGCCTCGCTCGTCCTTCTTATCTCCGGCACCCGTTTCCCCAATGTCGAGGCGCACACAAAACTCCGCCGGTCCGCACCTGGCACTAATCGCAGTTCAGATAATCTTTGGCACCTGGGGCATTCCCGCGAAGATTGCTCTGCGCCAGATTACGCCCTTCGGTCTATCCGCTATTCGGGTGGTCACAGGTGCAGTCGCCTTCCTGCTTATCGCCCGGCTGACGCGTAATCTCAAACCCATTGCGCGACAACATTGGCCGTTGCTGTTGGTGTCCAGCATGTGCGGGATTGTGATCAATCAATGGCTGTTTGTGACCGGCCTCGCGCGCACGACCGTCGTAAATTCTGTTTTGATCACGACAACGATGCCCGTCTTCACCCTGGTTGTCAGCGCCTTCGCCGGCACTGAACGCCCGTCACTGCGACGGACCCTCGGCATTCTCCTGGCTGCCGCCGGCGTCATTTATCTGATTAGCCCCGCACGCGCGGACGCCAGCGCCGGATCGCGCATCGGCGATCTTCTAATCCTGGGAAGCGCTTTTATTTACGGGTGTTACATTGCTCTCTCAAAACCGCTCGTGGAAACGTACGGAGCGCTCACGACGATCACATGGATCTTCATCGTGGCGACGGTTCCGACAGCTGCTGCCGGCGCGCTTTCACTCAGTCACTTGTCATCGACAGGCATAACCAGCGGCACATGGTGGGCCGTCGTTTATATAATTCTGATACCTACGGTGGCGGCCTACTACCTGATCACTTTCGCGCTGAAGGACGTGCCGCCGACCACGGTGGCTGTTTACATCTACCTGCAGCCGTTAATTGCGTTTCTGGTTGCGCCGAAGGTTTTGGGTGAAGCGTTTACGGCGCGGACAGCTATTGCGGCCGGTCTGGTTTTTGCGGGTGTCGCGATCACTACTCGCAGACGGAGACGTCCTGAAAGAGCAACGACGGAAATTGAAATCTCGGGGTCTTAATCCGGAGAATTACTGAGGAACACAGTGGCTTGGATTATCGCTCTCATCCTTTTGATCTTTTATTTCCTGGGCCTGTTTGTATTCCATGGCACCACGGCGATTCACCTGCTGCCGGTGCTGGCGATTATCGTAGTGATTTGTGACTACCTGGCAGCCAAGCGCGTCCGCTGAGTCATTTCTTCAACGTCTCGCCGCATTGCCGGCAAACCACTCGCCGCCGCGCATTCAGCGTCGCACACGCAAAGCACCGCACGTACATGGCCCGCGCAAATAAGTGCATCAAGACGTAGCTTCCGACGAGGATGGTAACGGCCAGGACAATATTGAGGATGGTGTCTTTCAGCGCGATCTCCTGAGGGCCTAAGCGTGAGGATGGGGGTGAGGGCCCACAATCTCGAAGAATTCAAGAACCTCAGGATTCTAACATCACGCTGCGCGTTTCGAATGCGCCTGATCAGGGCGCTCCTCGTCCGCCGGTCGGCTACGATTTGCGTCCCCGACGTGAATCAGATAATGCTGACCGCGATTGAAGCCCGCACGGAACGGCTCGCCGGCCGCGTCCTCGCCGTATCGTTCGTTCAGTTTGGGCTGCATGTCAGCGCACGATTTGCCGCGACAATCGGGACGCATAGCCGCCTCAAAGCCGAGACGATACTTCGCTTCGTCCGTATCAAAATTGCCGCCCTCATTTGTGTAGTGCTCACGCTCGGCGCCGCGTAAGCCAATCCACCACTCGTCACGCGCCGCATCGATCGATTCAGCGCCCGCGCGATGCAATTCTGTGCGCGCCTGGCCGGCCAGTTCAGCATCGTCGGCAAAGGCAATCACCACCGACCGGCCGCGACGAAGCGCATCTTCATAAACGAAAAGTTCGTCACGCGGAACGCCTTCTGCAATTCCCTGCTCCATTGCCTTCCCGGCAACCGCCCCCGCGGCGCCTCCGGCCACACCTAAAATCGTCGCGCCCAAAATTCCCAGCGCCAACACTGGCCCAACGCCGGGCACCAACAAGCTCGCCGCCGCCACACCAGCTTCCAAACCGCCGGCCACACCCAGCGCGGCTCCTACTGTGCCGCCGAGCGCAGTGCCAACTCCCGGTTGTTCTGTATCGGTTGTCGGAATATTGGACTCGACGTCACTCGCAGAAGTCTGCGGTGAAAGCACAGCGATATGGTTGTCGGGAATACCCAGCGACCGCAGAATCGCCGACGCGCGCTGCGCATCAGCAAACGAATTGAAAATTCCTACGATGCTCTCCATGTCCGGAACCCTCCACTTAGTCCTTTGCGCACATCGTGCCAGGGATATTTGAGCAAAAACGGCATCGCGATCGCGGGATAACTGCCTTTCAAACGCAAAACCGAACTATCTGTGACGCAAAACCGAACGATATTCCTCGCTCCCTAACATCCGCCATCTAATATCTAAAATCTAATATCTAACATCCAGCATCTACCATCTCCTGCTTTCTTCTTTTCCGATTGAGCGAAGAATTGCCCTATGGTAAGGTGTCACGCATGACGGCACTCGCAGAAGAGAACGTATTCGACATGGTTGAGAAGGAGTGGCCCATGTCGGTCGGTGACGGCAAAGCGACGCGCAAAAAGAAGCCGCGCATCCTCGCGATCACGACGGACTGCTGCACCGGCTGCGCCGGCTCACCCGCCTGCATCGAATACTGTCCTATCGAAGCTTGCATGTTCTGGGTCACGGATGAAGATCATCCGCCCTTCGGTCGCATCGAAGTCGACCCATACCTCTGCATCGGCTGTCAGAAGTGCACGAGCAAAGGTCCGGACGGCGCGTTTCTCGACGGCTGTCCCTGGGACGCAATCGAAATGATTCCAACGGAAGATTGGGAGATGATGCACGGCATTGCGTTGCCGGATTCACCGCCGCCACCACCCGTTATCCACGCTGAGGGCGTGGCACAGAGTAGCCAGGTGTAAGCGCGAAGCGCGCCACGCCTGGATCAGCAAGAACACACATTTCTAAGCCCAATAAGAAACGGACTCGGCACCGAGCATCGACTGCTCACGGCTCACTGCTCACTGCCAACTGTTTCCCAAACGCCACCTTCGACGCGAGCGCCGCCAGTAAATAACAAGCACTCCCCATCAACATCGCCGCCTGGAATCCCGCCGTCAACGCGACAAACACAGTCGTCACCGATCCGATCACCGACATGATCCCATTCAGCCCCCAATAGAACGGCGGCGCCGGCAGCGTGCCATTTCCGGTCTCGCGCAGTCCCCGCGGAAACGGCATTCCCATCGCCAGGCCCAGCGGCGCGATCATGACAATCGCCACCACAATTCTGCCCCACAGCGGCAACCACAAAAGCGCCGGCACCAACCTCGGCAACGCCAACGCTTCGAGCGCGCCAATCACGGCGACGGCCGCGCACGCCATCCACATCGGAAAGCGCACACTCAACGCGCTACCGATGCCCCCAAAGGCCAACAGCGTGAACAACAATACCGATAGCGAATAGATCGGGTGCCCCACCAGCAGCGTCAAATTCTGCAACAGCGCCAACTCAACCGCGATGAATCCGAATCCGAGCGCCGCAAAGTAAAGTAGTGAACCACCGTATTGCAGCACACCCCCATTAGCTGGAAGCGTGGACGTCCCATCCGCATTCAGCAGCGACTTCCTCCGCGGCACGCCAAACACCGCGAACAACGCGAGCATCCCGATGCTTGGCCCGACCAGCCAATTCCGCAAATTCTCCGCAATCGCTTTCGGCATCCGATAAGGCCGGTCAATCGCAAAATAAAACGGACTGTCATCCCACACCGGCCCCACGTACCGAGGCGACTCGTTATCATATTGCTCCAGCGTCTTTGCCCCCGCCAGCACTTCCTTAATCCCCGGCGGCGCAGTTCCATTTGGACCAACAATCACGTTCGCCTGCGTCCACTTCGTCGAAATCTCCGACACCTCTGCATCACTGAACGGCCGCTTGCGCAGCATGAAAAGCATCTGCGGATAGTCATTCGGGTTCGCCTGCTTCTCCATCAACACCACAATCCGTTTCGAGGCTTCCGACGCTCCCAGCGTCGCCACCGAATTCGAGACCAAACGCGGGATATCCATCTCCCAACGCAAAATCACGAGAATGCCGTCCGGCTTCAAATGATCGTAATAAGCCCGCACCGCTTCCGTCGTGTAGAGATAATTCTCCGACAGCGACAGACCGCCCGACGCGACCGACGCCCACGAATCAACAAACCCCAGCAGAATGATGTCGAACTTCCGATCCGTGCGGCTGATGAAATTGCGCCCTTCACTCTGAATCGTCTCCACGTCCGGCCGGTCATAAAGATTCCCGGCCCGCGCGCCATAGCTGCGCACGAACTTCAACATCAACGGATTCATCTCAACCGCCGTAACCTTCTTCGATCCCGAAGCCAGCGCCGCCACCACATCCGGCCCGCCGCCCGGTCCAATGATCAGAGTCTCAGCATTCGGCGTCAGCTTCCAGGGCAGCGCGCGATAAGACCCCGCCATGTCCTTCACGTGATCAAGGTTCCCATCCCATCCACGAATCCCCGTCCAGGCATCCGAATCGATATAGAGCCGCGCAAAACTATCCGGCAACCCTTCCACACAATCGATGCGCGAATACGCATTCCACCCCGTCTGCACAATCTTCGATCCCGGCGACTCATCCATCTGTCTGCGCATCGCCTTGGTGGTAGAGGGTTTCACCCGAAACGCACCAAACCCGATCGCCGCCAACGCGCAACCTGCTGTCACTAACACCATCGCCACCGCCGCAACCTGAATCGCCCGCGACGGTTTAAAGCCCTCTCCGCCTGGGAGAGGGTTGGGTGAGGGCCTACCCGCGCCCTCATTATTTTTATTTTCCCGAGCCCGCGAAGCGGGCGACAGACCTGCTTCACTAACCTCCAACCTCTGACCTCTAACCTCTCCTTCACCCGAAGACAAAGCCAATAGCAGTCCCGCCACCGCCGGCGCAATCGCCCCCACCAAGAGCGCCGCCTCTCCCCCAAACACATGCAGCAGCAACGTCACCAATACCGCCCCCAACGCCGCCCCCACCAGGTCATAGAAATAAAGCGTCCCTGCGACCGCCCGATGAATATCGAACACAATCGAAAGCGCCATCCCCGCCAGAAAGAACGGCACCACCGGAGCAATGAAGTAGAGCCCGTATCCCCCCACCTCATATGGAAACCGCACCAACAACCAAAGACAAAGCGGTATCGCCCCCGCATAAAGCAGCGTAGTCACCGCCGCCGCATTCATCGACAACGTCCGTCGTTGTCTTACTGAGTCCTCAGTCCTCAGTCCTGAGTCCTTCTTTCGCAGCCCCTTCCATATATGGACCGTAAACCCACCCAACCCCCAACCAAGAAGCGCGACGGATATAGCCACAAACGCAAAGTGATACCAAATCGAAGCCGAATAAATCCGCGTCAACCCAACTTCGAGAATGAGTCCGGAAAGAGTGATTAAGAAAACCGAGAAACGAGTGCGCATTGTTAGTTGTGTGTTATTGGACTGGAGTATGAAAATCAAAGATGCGCAGCATAGCACAGTCACGCAGTTGTGTGCCTACGTGCGGTGCGCGGAGCGCCTCCTTAAAGCAGCCGTGACGCGGCAAGAGACAATAGCCACGGGTAAGCCCGTGTAGTGTGCCGCGCCACCCGTGGATCAACATGATTGGGAATTTGGGCGCGCGGGCTCGAGGCCCGCGCGAAAACTGATCGCGAATTCTGCGCGTTCCAAAACGCGAATGAACTAGAATGGCTGCCGTGCGAATGTTTAATCCGCCACATCCCTGCACGGTGCCAAAAGAGTATTTAGAGAGATGTATCTGTGACGACAGCCGCCGAGCAGCTGGGTGTCACGCGTGCAGCCCTCTCTCGAATCCTAACGGCAGCGCTGGCATTTCCGCCGAAATGGCGCTCCGATTGAGTGAGGCACTGGGCACCAGCCCCGAACTCTGGGCGCGCTTGCAGGCGCAATACGATCTTTGGCAGGCATCAAAAAAGCGTCGTCGAAAACTCTCGCGATTGAGAGCGGCATAGGCCCACTATCATGAGGGCGCGTCGACTAGAAGACCCGAAGTTCCTCGCCCCATCCACTATCACTCATCACCCATCACGGTCTTATCTGACACCAAATCGAAGCCGAATAAATCCGCGTCAACCCGACTTCGAGAATGAGACCTGAAGAGTGATTAAGAAAACCGAGAAACGCGTGCGCATAGCTAAGGTAGTAAAGAGGATGCGTACTCAAACGTCAAAAACCAGACCAATTCGTACTCGAAAATACGTTAAGTTGAACCTGCTGGACACCTATTGATCGGGGTGCGATCTTATTTGGTTCATGAGATTCAGGACTGAGGAGTGCTTTTTACCAAAAAACGCTTCTGCATGTGAACGATTACGTGCCCCATAAAGCACGTACCTCAACGCTACTACTGGCTCTCTTTTAGCGCGGGCAAGTACGTCCTCTGTTGGTCTGTCGATCTGCAACAGCTCAGAATAAGCAAGCCTGGCTCGCCCAATCTTCGCGGTACTTACCAACATTAGCGCGTATGCGGTTACAAACAGAGCAACTAATATGATAATCCGAGGAAAAAAATTAGAGTGATCCATTTGAATATACAACACCGTCGCAATAATCATAATCAACAAAGACGCGATAAGTGAGAGAAAGAACGGCAAGGTACTTGCGGGACCAGGCGGCGGAAAAGCAGCGATACATCGGACCAGCGGAAATGTTGTGGGTGATCCGCCTTTATGTTGTGACTCTACGGCGATGCTAACCATTTGAGTTAGAAAAGATCGGTCCATCGGAGATCTAAACCACTTACTGCGCTTAGGCAAGGACGCTAATATCTCGGAATATTCCGATGCCGGACTTTTCTTTTTCAGCGTATTCGCTACTGCCCGCGAGCGCAAAGCCGCCTCAGCAAATATGCTAGCCCAAGTCTCTGCCCGGCCGATCTCCTGAAGAGCCTGCTCGCTAACCAAATCAAAAAATGGTAACTGGTCACAGTTGTTTACTATGACCTCAGGATATTGCGCGGCGACGTCTAATTTACAAATTTCGGCCAACCTGAATGCTGCCGCTGCATCCTGCGCAGCGTAGGATGATAATAATATCGATAGACTGCTTTGCTGTTTCGCAACGAGAGACTGAAAAAACTTCTGTAGATCCAATTGACCTCCAACAACCGGTAAATGTCTCGCTCCTTGATTAGCATCTGTTATAACTACATTGAAGAGGTGCAATCGTCTTAACCAACTCTGATCCCACTGATCTTCCGGTGTTCCCAACAATGAGCTCCGTTCAGCGGAAGAAAATACAGACCAGAATGGGTGATCGTATAGTTTCGTCTCTAGAAATGTCAGAGTCATCAGGCGACTATCGCTCAGTTTTGAAACATCAGTAACCGCGTCATATCGGCGCACGCGTGGCAGTAAACCCGCTGCGAATGGAATTACTTCCGCTAATCGAGTGCGCAATTGCGGGTTGTCGTTTTGATGAAATTTCTCTTGAGCCTGTAGAAGCTGTTCCCAACCCGCTCGTTGCCCTTGCACGCATTCGTAAGCTGCTAAAAATTCGCATACAGTAAGATGAATAAACCTAAATGTCTGACCAACTCGTTCTTCTGTGACTAACCCGGTTTCTTTAGCAAGCTCACGAAACGTAGTTATAGCGGTTGCTTCGGAACACCGCGTCACCTTTTGAACGATTCGGATTGCCTCTGACCACGGTAGAACATTTATTGATTGATTCTCATCAAGCAGGTGTTCATAAGCAAGTTGACCCAAAATTCTTTGTCGTTGCTCTCTCAATTTGCTTGTTGCGACAGTAGGACCGGTTTGTTGCAAACGTCGCCGAATCAGCAGTTCCTCGATGACCTTCGAATAAAACTCGGTTCTCGTTTCAGGCGCGACAATGTGGCCGGCTGCTTGATCTTCTGCAACGTACATAGACAAGATCAGTGGATTGCTGCACATCTCCCGTAACGTTGGTCGATCCGTAAGCTCCTTATAAATGCGGGATCGGTTTTGCTCTTGGTTTCTCTCAAACGGCCATCGCGTCAGAAAATCGTAAATATCACTTGGTGTAAACGGCTTCAGGAACATCGTTTGCGCGAAGGCTTCTCGAAAATCTTGTTTCACTTGTTGATGAAACTGTGTTCTCATTGTAAGAACAATAACACTCGAGCTTCCTAGCTGACTTAGCTTTGTGCTTAGTCGTCGTATCGCATCTCGCATTCGGTGGTAGTCCGTGGTTGAGACCTCGTCTAGGCCGTCGAGTAACACTAACAAGCCAACAGTTTCGGCATAGCTGTCAAAACACTCGTCCATCTTATAAACACGATGTTCACGCGCTTGACGACGAAGTAACTGGTAAAACCACTGCCCAAGCTGTTTCGAATTTATTCTGGACGGGATTTCCACATTCTTCAGTTCCACTAAAATCGGAAGTCGCGATTTTCGAGGGTTTTCCAGTCCTGCTTCACATGCATCTCGAAAAAGTCGTTTCACTAAAGAAGATTTTCCCGAGCCCGGATCACCCACCACTCGGATCCGATTCCCCGCCGCGAGAACATCGTGGTGGTTGTAGTTCGTCTTACTGCCGGGACTGTCCATTGTCAGGGTTACGTAGACCTTATCTATGTGAAGCTTGATCTCATGACTAGACGGAACATGAAGGTACGGGCTGACGCTTGATAATTGAAGACGACAGTAACGCCGTAATGTGAACGACGCTGCCAAGGAATGGATGAGAACGCGAGCGACCCAGTACATGACCCCCTCTACCGCGTACGCACTCCAAATCTTAAGGTGTCGTAGAATGAGTTTTAGTAGGAATACAAGTAACGGTAACAACAGCACTGTCACTACCGCGCTGCGTATATCGAATTTCCAGTCGTGAAATAGTTTTTCCATAGCCTCAAATTGAATCCTTTTAAAAGCCTTCTGCTCCTGCTTCTTCAAGACCGTTCAAAGCGCTCGTGGATGGTCTTTTAGGCGGTAACAATGCACTTGAGTCAGTGCGTTAATCGGACGCATGGGCTCAGGCCTGCGATTTGCAATTTTTGGAGACTGAGCGCACGCGATTGCGTGATTGAGAATTACACATCGCAAGCCTGACTCCCATAATTTAATTCGAAAAAACGTTTGGCCTCACAAGCCATCTTCGCGACTGATTTCGATCTCCCTGACAATCTGTTCTTTCTCCCGAACGTAGGCTATTAGTTTTTCCCATTCAACCAGCTCATCAGGCTGTGCCCGCTCGCGGATGATTGCATCCAGTCTGTGAAATTCTGCAAATGCTTCCTTGAGCGCCGTCAGAGTTTCTTCATCTGCTATTCCGCGCTGGTAGTAGTATTCGATTGATCCAACGATGAAATTCAATGTGGTGCTGATCTCGGTGCGACCGTCATCAGCTTCGCCGTGCGAGTTCGGATCATCCATCATGCGGTTCCCCAGAGCCAATTCCAATGCCTAGTGAAGCAGCCTTTTAAGCTTAAAAAGGCCGAGGTCGAACGATTCCGAATCGCCCTCCAAAGCAAGATCCGCCATGATCTGGCCCACTACAGGACAAAACTTGAACCCGTGTCCGGAAAAGCCAGCCGCAATGGATACCTGAGGGTAATCCGGATGCAGATCCAATATGAAATTCTCGTCTCGGGTGTTCGAGAACAAACAGGTCTTCATAGCCATCGTTGGCCCGTCAGCATCGGGAAAGTATTTGCGGATTGCTTCGCGAAGTACTTTTTCGTCCTTAGGATGACATTCCCGGTCCATGCTTTTTGGGTCTACTTGCTGCTTCAAATGGTTGTACTTTCCGATCTTGAATCCGGGGATACCGTAGACGGGTAGCCCATAAAACTTCCCTTCGCTGGCCTGCATATAGAACACTGGAAACGCTGTCATCTTGAATAGTGCGGGCCGTTTGGGTTGCACCCAAAGGAGCACTTGCCTCTCTGGTTTCACGATGCCTTTAAGTTGTTTGACGCAGTCGCCTGCCCACGGTCCGGCAGTGATAACTAATCGCCGGGAACGGTATGAAGCGTGGTTAGTCCGCACGATTACTTGTCCTCTTTTCACTTCCCAGTGAAGTACCTGCTCACGAGCGTGAATCTCTGCTCCCAAATCTAATGCCAAAGAAACGTGCGCCACGATAGCTCGCTCGGAGAGCACGAATCCACCGTCGGGCTGATAGACAGCAACCATCGTCTTTGGCAAACGGAAACCGGGAAACCGGCTACGCAGTTGTGAGGAATTCAGAATCTCATGAGGCAGGTCGTGCATCGCGCACGATTCCATGCTTCCACTCACAATGGAACTGGTTAGAGCCCCGGCATCGATCCCGCCCGTTACGAAGAGAAGCTGTTCTCCGAATGCTTTTTGAAGATCCTTCCAAAGCTGATATGCATGCCGTACCAGTGGAACGTATCGTGGGTCTTCCGCATAAGCCAGCCTGATTATCCTATTGACGCCGTGGGATGCTCCTAGGTCATGTGGAATGTTGTTTTGCTCGATCGCGAGCACCTTGCACTGTCGCGCAAGGTGATAGGTGGCTGCACTGCCCATCCCCCCAGCCCCAATTACGATGACATCCCAAATCATAGCTTTTTCCGTATGCGTTGGAACCTGCGCTCAGCCGCAAGCTAAGGACAGAGAAGATCATGGAAATCAAATTCGTGTTTTAGTCTTGTGCGGTTCGTACCAGGCACATAGATTTCTTCCTCGATGGCAGAAACCAATTCCGCGCACGCCGCTGTCGTGGTGGAATCAGAGATTTCGTCCAACCGCAAGACTATTTCGTTCTTTTTGAACTTTAGATACTTGGGCGGGCCGTTCTTCATTTCGATTAGCGCAAACGGAAGAAGCCTTGGCCGCTTTCGCTCCCGAAAGCCTATGGGGAGGACTCGCTGTAGTCTCCGGTAACAACCCAACGATCTTTTAGACTCCTCGGAAAGTGAACACAGAATCCGACTTAGATTCACGGGTCCGAGGAATCCAATTGTAATGTCGAATTTCTTATGAATTGCCAGCAGAGAGCGAGCGTGATGTTCATCGAGATACGATGCTTTAAGCGCTTGCATTTCGTAGTCACTGTAAAAAAGTAACACTCGTTCATGCTTTAACTTATTTGCGAGGTGTTGATACGCGATGATGGTAGCCAGATAAACTTGAGCGTCAGGGTCAAACCAGTTCTTCAGAGGAATGGTTCCAATACCCAAATACCTGGTCGCATCTGGCAGGATGTCATCAAGAGTTTGTATAACTGTCGATCGTACATCGCTTGCCTTCTTAACGTAAATCGCTATGACCCAAACGAATGTTAAATAGACACTCGCCAATCCGGCGAGGTGGGCGCGATTCAGCCAATAGTCCAGGAATCCATGCCACTCCGGTTGACGATAGGCGAGCAGGCTTTCGAGGCCGATGGCGATCGCAAACGGCCAAAAGTAATGAAGTCCAAAATTACGTCGCGCTAGTCGCCAGAGCAAACGAAAGAACATTCAGACACGTCTCCTTCTTAAGAGCTCGTCCGGCTAGGCCGAGTTTTGTTTACTAATGCGGATGAACAAACCGCATTGTCGAAGAAATCCGCCCGGTTAAGACTTCGGCGGCTCTTCCGGCCCACCCTTTTTCTTCTTCGGCGCTTGCTCGATGTGGCTCGCGGTTTCCCATTCGG
>JBIOZK010000132.1:0-17957 GCA_044870975.1 Pyrinomonadaceae bacterium | reverse complement strand
TGGCAATCGCGACTGAAGGATCGAGAATGCCCGGCGGGGTCCTGGCGCTGAAGCCCGGCCCTTCGACGTGACGCACAGTCCACGTGGTGCCCGCGTCCTCAGAAACGGTGACTGACTGAACGTTATTGCAGCCGCGATTCGGAACATAGACGGTCCCGTCCGGGGCGACTTTTACGTGACCGTGAATGCCGCCACAGCCGTCAAGCAGCGAATTGTAAATCGAAGTAGAACGGTTGAAAGTCAGCCCACCGGTATCGCTGCGCGAACAAAATGCGGTGACGCCCGCTTGCGAACAGTAATAAACAGCGTCGCCCTTGTTGACGGCATTTCCCAGAGGGACGCTCGCCGGATAAGGCCCGGCGCCGACTGTCTGGTGATCGTAGCTGCCGTCTGGCGGATTGATTTGCGCCGGCGTCCAGGTCGCCCCATCGTCGTCGGTGTAGGCCATCAAGCTATTCAAGCCAACCAGGACTGGCGACGCCGGCGGCACCACGCTATTCAACTGCGATACGAAGGTGCGACCGGTTCTCTGATCGGTGAAGAGAATTGGATCGAGCGATTTCGTTTTCGTTACCACATAAGAAACATCCTCCCAGTTCGCGTCGCACGCGCCTGAAGGGAACGTGACTCGCAGCGTTTGCAGGCCCGAGATGTACATCGCCTTGTGAGACGTCAGGTTGTAGCCGATTGAAGGCTCGCCGGCGGTTTCACCGACTCCCGGTCCCGGCGCGTAAGAGTTGTAGCGTGGTGCGATGCCGGTGAACTGCGGCGGCGCCGAACCCGAGGGGCCAGCCGCGGCGGGCGACTCGATAGTGATCTTGCCGTCGTAGGTCTGGGCAGTGCTGATAAAGGGCGCCACGCGCACGAAGTAATTGTGCGGGCCGGCGCCGATGTTGCCGAGCGGCACCATGATGGTTTCGGGGTTGTCGCCGCCATTCGCGGCGTGAGCCGGGTATGTGCCGTCGTCAGGATTATCAACCAGCCACGTGTCCAGGTCCTGTCCGCCGGACGGATCGTCCCAGGAGATGACAATCTTCAATTGATCGTTGGGATGCGCCGTTAGATAAGATTGCGGAAAATCAACCGTCAAGCTGAAATCTTCGCATGGTTGGCTTTGATCGCAGGTTACCGGTCCGTTGGCATTGTCGCTGGCGTTTGTCGGGATCAGGAACGGGCCGCCTGAGAAGTTGATTGTCGGATTGTTCGGCGAGAGCGTGGCGGCGGCCGCAACTACGAAGGTTCCCGATTCTGCATTGGCGCTTTGCCGCACAACTCTCTGCAGCCGGTCAAATGTGTTAACGGCCCGAAAGCGAATCTCTTTGGCGCCGTCATCGGGAGAAGCAGCCAAAAGCATTTCGCGCTCTTCTTCTGAACGGAATTTGCGCCGGCCGAGATAATCCCTGGCTTCCGCTTCCTCGCGCTCGCGTTCTTCTTCGCGGTCGCCGTCGCGACCCGCTTCACCGGCTTCGCGTGCTTCGTTTTCGTCCTCGTCTCCATCCTCCCAGAATTCGAAAGCCGACTTTAGGTTGCTCCCGGGTTTGGTCGCGCCCGCGGGCAGCACCAGAGCGAGTGCGCAGAAAAGCGCAAAGCCAAAAACGAGAAGCATCCGACGATTGACGAAAGATTTCGAAGTCCGGAACATGACAAATTCCTCCTGAAGACAAACTGTTCGGTTGACTACTAGCAATGTAAGTAGGTCGCCTTGAGGAATCCTTGAGTGATTCTCCTCAACCAGCACCTGGCACTATCGACAATGGAAACGCAATCGATTTGAAATCGATTCGCGGCGACAGTGCGCGATGGTTCTGTGAGAGCGATTAGTGGACGGGCGGGCCGGAATCCAGCGGATTTGTTTGATTCTAGCGCTTTCGGAAAAATCCCGAGGCAACTCTGGTCTTAACAAATGCAATCTCTGTAATTGGATTCTCTCCTCGCTTTCTAAATCAATACAATCTGCGTAATCTGTCGATATGATCTACCGTGTTCTTTTTAACGTCGTCGCATCGGTCGTCGCCTTAGCAGCTCTGGTCGTTACAGTGAATGCCCAGGATTATCATTCTTATGCCAACCCTGCCGCCGTGCGCGTGCGTCACGTCGATCTCGACCTGAAGGTCTTGTTCGATCAGAAGGTTTTACAGGGAGTGGCCACGCTAAACGTCGAACGCACCGCTGCTGCTGCGCCGCTTATCGTCGACACGCGCGAACTTAAGATTGACAAGGTCGAAACCTCATCGACCTGCGCAAACTTTTCGCCGACAACTTTCACCGTCGGTGCCAGCGACAAGATCCTCGGCGCGCCATTGACGATCACTCTGCCGCCGAAAGCCACACAAGTTCGCATTACTTACATGACTTCGCCGGGTGCGTCGGGTCTGCAATGGCTCGCGCCCGCGCAGACGGCCGGCAAACAACAGCCTTTCGTCTTCACGCAGTCGGAGGCGATTCATGCGCGCAGTTGGATTCCTTTGCAGGATTCGCCCGGGGTGCGCGTCACTTACAGCGCCCGCGTGCGCACGCCTTCCAATCTGCTGGCGGTGATGAGCGCTGAAAACCTCTCGGGGACAGCGCGCGACGGCGATTACAGCTTTCGCATGCGCCAGCCGATTCCGTCTTATCTGATTGCGCTGGCGGTCGGCGACTTGCGCTTCAGACCCCTGGGTCGCCGCACGGGTGTCTATGCCGAACCGTCAGTGATTGATAAGGCTGCGCGAGAATTGAGCGACACTGAAAAGATGGTCGTGGCGACGGAGCATATCTATGGCCCATACCGCTGGGGCCGTTACGATATTCTGGTTTTGCCGCCAAGTTTTCCCTACGGCGGCATGGAAAATCCACGGCTGACTTTCGCCACACCGACGATTCTGGCGGGTGACAAGAGTCTGGTCTCACTGATCGCGCATGAACTCGCGCACTCGTGGTCGGGTAATCTGGTGACGAATGCAACGTGGCGCGACTTCTGGCTGAATGAAGGCTTTACGACCTATCTCGAGCGGAGAATCATCGAGGCCGTCTATGGCCGCCCGCGCGAAGAGATGGAGGCGGCGCTGGGCCTGCGCGATCTGAACGAAGAGATTAAGTCACTGGATGACCGCGACGAAATCCTGCATATCGATTTGAAAGACCGCGACCCGGATGACGGCTCGACCGACATCCCTTACGAGAAAGGCGCACTGTTCCTGCGTCACCTGGAACAGACGTTCGGGCGCGCGCGTTTCGATCAGTTCCTGAAAAGCTATTTCAATCATTTCTCTTTTCAGAGCATTACGACGGATCAGTTTGTCGATTATTTGAAGCAGAACCTGCTTAATCAGAATCCAAACCTGGCCGCCAAGGTCCCGGTCGATGAGTGGATTAACAAACCGGGAATTCCCGCCAGCGCTCCCCGGCCTTCATCGAGGGCCTTCGCCCAGGTTGAGGCGCAGGCGAAGAGCTGGCTCGATGGGAAGATCACTGCGACCCAAATTCCGGCCGCCAGATGGACGACCCAGGAGTGGCTCCATTTCCTAAGGTTCGTGCAGGATGCGTTCGAGAACAAGGGCGCGAATGCGAGTGACCGCGCGCAGCGTCTGTTTAATCATCCGGAGCCGGCTTTAGTCGGCGACAGCCCAGCGGTGCGCATGGCCGAACTCGACAATGCCTTCCATCTGACGCGCTCCGGCAATTCCGAGATCGCGTTTCAGTGGCTGCTGATGTCAATCCGTAATCGGTACGAGGCGGCGAATGCACGGCTCGAAGAATTTCTGCTGACCATCGGCCGCCGAAAATTCATCAAGCCGCTCTACGAAGAGCTGGCCAAGACGCCTGAGGGCAAAGCGCGTGCGGTCACCATCTACCGCCGCGCCCGCGCGACTTATCACCCGATCGCGGTGTCCACCATCGATGAGGTCTTGAAATGGAATGGAAATTAGTCCCATCTCCATTTCGGACCTTCGTCGCCTCAAGGAGGCCATGAAACTGCAAGAAACAAACAGGGAGGTTCCGTCACTAACAACCAGGCAACCACGCTGAACGGGGGATTGAAATGAAAAACTGGCTTCGACTCGGGAGCTTCGCTTTTGCTGTTTTGCTATGTGGTTTTTTCGTCCAGGCCGCGAGGCCGCAAGACCCCAAACCGGGAACTGCACCGGATCAGGATCTCAAAATCAAGATCAAAGACGACCGGGTCGTCATGACCGACAAGTCAAAGCCGGTAAGGCGCGCCTTGGAAGAGATGTACGCCAGGATCGCAGAGGCGCAGCGGAACAAGGACATCGAGGCGTTGCGAGCGACGCGGACTTCTGACTTCTCGGTCGATATGCCGAATGGGCAGAAGTGGGATTTAGAGACGTCGCTCAATTACTCGCGCGCCGGATTTCAACAGGTCGAGTCAAACATTAGTGTGTCGAACACGATTGAGAGCCTGGATGTACACGGCGACACAGCGGTCGCCGTGATGCATCAGCGTTGGTCGCGCATGCAGATGAAGGCAGGCAAGCTGCGCCGCGTCGATACTGAGGCGATTCAGACCGAAACCTGGGTGAACACGAAAGATGGCTGGCGCCTCAAGCACATCGGCGACGTCAAACCGGGCGCGTGGTACGTCGACGGAAAGCGAATCGATCCGAGCAAGCCATACGATCCGAACGCACCGGAGTATAAGCCCGAATAAGAAATCTATTCGGCGTAGCCGCGGGTGATTGTTTCGCCTGCCTTCAGTCTGCGTGACCTGCGAACAACGGTTAAGTCTTCGCGGCCTTCGTTCTCACAAAGGCATATTGGATCGCCGGCAACGAATTGAAGTTCGCGGCTTTTCCGCAGAATTCCTTCGCCTGAGCTGCGTCATTCTTTCCCTGATACGCCTGGCACAAACGGTAAAGGTCATACGGGTTCTGCTGGTTCGCCCGCTGCAGCTCGCTCACAGCCTTCTCGTAGTCTTTTTCTTCCAGCGCAATCATCCCCAGCAACTGATGCGCCTGTTTAATCTGCAGAGGGCGCTTCGCCGTTTCGGTGCCCTGACGGAAAGACTCAGCTTCCTTTTTGGCTGTCGCCAGGTCCTTCTTTCCTAACGCCACGCGCGCGAGATTGTAATGCTGAAACAGCCGTGCATTTTCCTTGATCTGTTCCGCCAGGTTTGATTCCTCGGTCATCTTGAGCAGCTTTTCAAATTGCGTCCTGGCGTCGTCGTACCTGCCCATCTCGAGGAGTATATTGCCTCTGAGCTGCAGGTCGCCGGTCATTCCCGGCACGTCGCTCGTCTTCTCTCCCAGCGCATATTGTTTGTCGACGTCCGCCAAAGCTTTGTCCCACTTGCCGCTATCGACATCCACGACCGTCAAGGCGAACAGCCCCGTGCGCCGTTCACCATCGCTGCGCGCCTTACCGTCGATCTTAGCGATTTCGGCCGCCGCTTCGTCCGCCTTGCCTTTGTACAGCAGCGCCATGCCGATGCCTTGATGGGCATTGATGAAGTTCGGATTGATTTCGAGCGCCTTGCGATACTGCGTGATCGCATCATCAAACTTGCCCATCTTCAGGTAAAGCTCGGCCAGTGAATCGTAGGGAT
The DNA here is from genome assembly GCA_044870975.1 of Pyrinomonadaceae bacterium. GTDB lineage: Bacteria > Acidobacteriota > Blastocatellia > Pyrinomonadales > Pyrinomonadaceae > UBA11740. Next base: position 12,415 of record JBIOZK010000132.1, on the reverse strand, counting down.
TGGGATCGTTGGGAATCAGTTCGACGTATTTCTTGAAGGCAGCCTCGGCGTTCGGGTAATCGACATTCTGCCGGTAGGCATAGCCCAGCAGGTTGAACGCGGAAGAGAACTTTGGCTCAAGCTCGGTGGCTTTCTTGTAATACTGAATCGCGTTGGGAAAATCCTGTTGCCCGAAGTAATAAGCCGCCAGCGCAAAGTTGGCCCGCTCGTCATTTGGATAAGCCTTTACCAGTTGATCGAGATATTCCTTCTGCTTGGCGGGCTCACCGTTGGCACCGGCCTCGGTTCCCAGGATGAGCAGTTTCTCGCCATTCGAAGCCTTGTCGGCGAGACTCACGGCCTTCTTTAGATGATCGAAGAACTCTTTGCCGGTCGGACTAACTGCCGACCGATTCAGCTCGGCCCAGGCAAAGTTCGGATCGAGCTGGATCGCTTTATCGAAATGCGCGATCGAATCCTGAATCAGCAACTTCTCATTCAGATCGCGCCCCTGCAGGAATTCTTTGCGCGCTTCTTCGGAAGTAGTAGTGATCGGAATCTTGCCGCTGCCGTTGGGTTCAGTGTTCGCGGCCGATGCGGTCTTGGGGTTCTCCGAAACGTTCGCACAACCGGCCAGAACGAGGGTGGCAAAAACGATCAGGGATATGAAAAGGAATTTGAATCTTCTGCGTGACATGGTGTCTCCTTACGTGGTCTGCGGCAGGAAAGCTTCGCGCCTGACCTTCACGATCTGGGGAGACCATGTTTTTCTAATTACGATTACTATCTATCACTCAACCGACCTTGCGGATGTAAAGAGTTGTAAATTTTGCGGGCGCTATTATTGCTCCACTTCGACAACCAGCAGCTTCACCGGCCGTTTGGCTTTGATTATCTCCAGTCCCAAGTCTTTGAGTTTTTGGAGCGTGGCTTCAGGCTTTCCGTGTTGATACGGCAGCTCCCAGTTGTATTCGCCGGTGAGCTTCGTTTCATCAATCACGATTGCATCAAGCGCGAAATGACTCAGGAACTCGACCAGGGTCTCGACGTGGGTTCGCTTGCTCCAGCCCCGGCCACGCAGGAATCCCCCATCCGTTTTTTCATCCTTCGCCGGCACGGTGAGTTTTGGCGTTTGACCCTCAATCACGCGCAGGACATAGACATCTTTCTCCTGCTCCTGCCAACGCGCCTTCAATCCAAAAGTCGCCGCCAGCGCGCTTTGAAACAAAGGTAACAGTTGCTGCTCGCGACCCTTCGGCACGCGGGCGACCGCCCGGTAACTCTCAGTGAAGGTCCCTTTCGGAACACGCCAATCCATATGAAAGAAGTCTGTCTGATAGGCCATGTGGACCAACACCTGCACCGGAACACCGTCCGCGGTTAGATAATTACCGCCCGGCTTGTACAGCGAGCCTGACGTTGCCGTCTTAATCGGTTTAATGATCACGTTAGCGACTGGGTTTACTCCGTCCTTCCAATCGATCTCCTCCTGGTCCCAGGCCAGATTTGACTCACGCGTTTCCGGTGGCGGCAGAGCCACGACCTCGCCGCGGAGGATATCTCGCAGTTTTTGAGTGGTCAGATTTTCCGGCCGTGTGTTGGCCAACAATTTGCCGTCGGGATTGACTATCACCGTCGTAGGAATTGAATGAATATCGAAGGCCCGCCAATTTACGCGAGACGAGTCGACGCCAATCCAGCTATTCAACGGCGTGTCCTTCAAAAACCCATCAAGCTGCGTCTGTTGGTCGTCGGTTATCGAGATGAAAACGACCGGTTGATCCGCGAGGTCTTTGGCCATTTCATTAAGGTGCGGGATTTGGTATACGCACGAGCCACACCAGGTCGCCCAGAACTCGATGACCACCAGTTTGCCTTTTAGCCTGGCCCAGTCCGTCGAAGCGCCGGCCGGCGCCTGGAGCAGCCGGTCCAATTTCAAAACCGGAGCATCGCGAAGCGCCGCCGTCGGTTTCGGGTTTGTCTGGGCGCTAGCCGAGAGCGCCGGAACCAAGAGCGCCAGTATCCGGATACTGCGCCAAAGAGCCTTCGTTGAAATCATTTCAGGCCTCCTGTTGGGTTGGGTTGTCTATTATGCGGAATTGCTCCGAGAGTAGTAAGTGAATTTACAGGTGCGAAGGTTGCACATCGCGGCCTACCAAATTTGAGTGGGAGCCATTACCATGCGCGTCATGTTTGAAAGAGCACTCGTGCGGCCTCCAGCGGCAAACTTTGCGGATGGGCTGACGACTGCCGGGCTCGGGGCGCCCGATTATCAACGCGCGCTGGAGCAGCACGCGATTTACTGTAGGGCGCTGGAGAATTTCGGCCTTGAGTTGATCCGGCTGGAAGCCGACGCGCGTTATCCCGACTCTTGCTTCGTTGAAGATGCCGCGATAATCATCGGGCAGGGAACCGGTCAGGCGACGTCCGCGATCATCACCCGACCCGGTGCTTTGAGCCGTCAAGGGGAAGTTAGCAGCATTCGAGAGGAACTCTCGCGGTTAATTCCGTCGATCCATGAAATTCAACCACCGGGCACGATTGACGGCGGCGATGTTTGCGAGGCCGGCACGCATTTCTTCATCGGCATTTCTGAACGTACTAACGAAGATGGTGCGCGACAGTTGGCTGCGGTCCTTTCGCCGCGAGGCTTCACACACAGTTTCGTTGACATCAGGGGAATCACCGGCGTGCTTCATCTGAAGAGCTGGCTTGCTTATCTGCCCCCGGGAACGTTGATAGTCACCGAAGCGTTGGCGGGTCGGGACGAGTTTCGCAGCTACGATTTGATATGCGTCGCTGCCGGCGAAGAGTATGCGGCGAACTGCATTGAGGTGAATGGGATGGTGATGATGGCGGCTGGTTATCCGCAGTTACAAGCGAAGCTGGATGAGGCGGGTTATTACGCGGTCAAGCTCGACATGTCGGAATTTCAGAAGATGGATGGCGGGCTGAGTTGCTTATCGCTTCGCTGGTGATTTGCCTCACAAGTAATCGCGCAAGCGAATCGGGGACAACGGGCCGTAGGCACGTAATGTTTATAGAAAGCGCATGGTCTTCTCACTCGGAGATAATGAGGCAATCGCCGAACTATAAACATCTCGCCGCGCTGCGGCGATGACACAGTTCATATCTTTCAGAAAACCAATCGAAGTAGTTTCAGAGCTCTTCGTTGGTGAGGGGTCAGCGCGAAGATCCCAGCGCCGACTCGACTTCCTTTGACGCCGTTTCGACCTTGCGCTCCGCATCCTGCACGCTTTTATTTGCTCGTTCCAATTCGCGCGTCGTGTTTTGCGCGCGCACCACCGCTTCGGCCGAAGCAGTGCTCGCTTCTTTGAAGCGTCGCTCGGCCTCGTGCTTCTGCTTCTCAGCGTTCTTCACGTCGGCGTCGGCTTTCTTCGCAGCCGCTTCCAGGGTGCGAGCTTTGGTACGCGCTTCGACCAGAGATTTTCGGGCTGCCTGGAGCGATGATTTGGCGGCGGCCAATCTTGCCGGACGCAGGTCGGCGACCCGCGATGCTGATTTGGCTTCCGGTTTCTTGTCCTCTTGTTTCTTAGACGGGATAACTCGCGCAGGTTCGTCGGCCCGGCGCGTCGTGGGCACAGCTCTAATAAATGGCGCCAGCGACTCGAAGCCGGGAGGATCAAGATCCTTGGTTAAGCGCCCGGCGGCCTGATCGTCAGGCAACGCAGCGTACGCGGACATCGCTTCGAGGGTGGTGGCGATGCGCCGCATAATGTCGAGCCCCGGATTATGACCGGCTGCACGCAGCAAATCGCCGGCGAGATCCGACAGCTGATTGAGCGCGTCCCTGCGCTCGTTGAGCGCGTCGCTTAACTCCGAGGGTTTCGCATTGCGGCTGGTGTGTGCGCGTCGGAACCGCTGTCCGGCGGCGATTAGCTCGTCGAATTGATCGCGATGAGTCCAGTAAAGCTGATTGACTGTCCAGACCGAGATAGACGGTTTGGGAATCGCCTTCACGCGGTCGGCATCAGCGGCGCGTCCTTCTTTCTTCAAACGAGCAGCGAGAGTTTTGCGCGCTTCTATGAACTCTGCCAGCGGCAGTCGGAACAAGGCATCAATGTCATCGTCGAGTTTCGGTTTCATCCGACAATCACTTCACGATGAAACTGCTGCCATACTTCTCGTAGTCATTCGACTTGATACCATTGCGCAGGCTGCCTTTGTACGAATCTTCACCGGGCCGCATCTCGATCGTCACCGGACCGCCGCTATCCAGCTTTATCCTGCCGGCATGAACAGCGGCGGTGCAGATCGAAGAATCGAGCGTGTAGATGTCGGTGCCCCAGACGCTACCTTCTTTGCCGCCGCCCGGGCAGTTGAACTTGAGGGTCTTGCCCATCTCGAAATTAACGATCGCGGCGCCTGTGTTCCATAGCACCGGCGTAGCTTCGTCAGCTGCGCGCACCAGGCTCTCCGTGTTTGGAGTCTTGAAAACAAAACTGTGCTGCCACGATCCATACGTGCTGCTGGTGACGCCGTTCCGTTCAGTCGAGCCATAGATGCTGCGGCCGGGTCGCAATTCGACTGTGACCGTGCCGCCCTGTTGGAAATTTATCAGGCCGCTATGAACGGCGGCCGTGCAGATTGAAGAATCGGAGGTGTAGATATCGCTGCCCCAAACGTTGTGGGGCTGGCCGGCGGGTGAACAAGTGACCGTCATGGTTTGCGCGCCACTCTCGATAAGCGAGTTGGCATTAGCTTGCCAGGTGGTTGGAGTTCCCGCAGCCGCGGGCGGCGCGGAGGTTGAGCTGGCCGGGGTCGTCTTTGTTTCGCCGCCAGCAGTATTCGCCGCGCTATTCTCACTCTTCAATTTTGCGCAGCCGGCACTCCCTATCACCATCGCGCTGATAAAAAGCGCAAGCAAAACCCTGAACAAGTAGCGATCGAATTTGTGAACTTGGCAGAACGACTTCATCTGAAGGACTCCTTTCATATGGCCAGAATTCGCCGTTAGGTCGCGGCATTATACCGTCAGCTTCTCGATTGAAACAGAACCGGTGAAAAGGCTATGAAGAACGCGGCGGTTTATCGATGACGCGACCGCTGTCGTTATTGATTAGGTGCGCGACGCTGGCTGAGAGCTGGTTGATTTCGATTGGTTTGGAAAGATGCAGTTGATAGCCGGCGTCTATGGCTCGCTTGCGATCTTGTTCGCGTGCGTAGGCAGTCAGCGCGACGGCGGGAACCTGGCCACCGCGCTCGGGTGGCAGCGCGCGGATTTGGCGCATGAGCGCGTAGCCGTCAATATCGGGCATGCCCACGTCGGAGATCAGGACGTCAGGTTTCACTCTTGACATCAAATTCAAAGCGACGGCCGCCGATGGCGCCGTAGTTACCCGGGCCCCGTGTTTTGACAGGACGGTCTTCAGCAAGTCGCGTGTATCGACTTCATCATCGACTACGAGCACTCGCACGCCTTTCAAATCCATCGTCATTTTTGTAGTTTGATTCGACTCGTGAGGTCTTTTGGCGGCCTTGTGACCAGTCATGAGTGGCAGGGTGGCGGTGAAGGTTGCGCCCTGACCGAGGCCCGGGCTGGCGACCCGCACGGTGCCGCTATGCAGTTCAACCAATTGCCGCACGATTGCGAGACCAAGTCCGAGACCGCCGTGGGCGCGCGTGGTAGTCATATCAGCCTGGCGAAAACGTTCGAAGACAAAAGGCAGAAACTCTGGAGCGATACCCTGGCCATTGTCTTTGACGGTTATTTCCAGATTCGAGTCGATGCGCTGCGCGCTGATCCGCACGAGACCGCCGCGGTGACTGAACTTGATCGCGTTCGATAGGAGGTTCCAGACGATCTGGCGCAGGCGCGTGGGATCGCCATAGACATGATTTAGATTGGACTCGATTGTTTGCGTGACGCGCACCTGACGAGCCTGCGCGGTGGGCCGCAGCGCTTCAACAGCCTCCTCAATAAATTTACGCGCCTCGACTGGCCGCGCATCGAGCCGCAACTTGCCGCTAATGGCCCGGGAAACATCGAGCAGGTCCTCAACCAGTTGCTGTTGCGAGCGCGCATTGCGCTCAATGGTCTCCAAAGCGCGTTTGCGCCCGGGCTCGTCCAGATTGTTCGAACGCAAAAGTGTCGTCCAGCCGAGAACGGCATTCAGCGGCGTCCGCAATTCGTGAGACACGGTGGCGAGAAACTCGTCCTTGAGACGACTGGCCTCTTCGACCTGATTGAATGCTTTCTCCAGCGCTTGCTTGTTGCGCACTTCGGTTTCAAGGTGTTCGCGTACGTCGTATTGACGATTGCGGGCGCGCAACGCGGCTTTGATGGCGCTGAGCAGGGTCATCATGCGCACGGGTCGCTCGATGAGGTTGACGTTGCCAATCGCGCCGAGTGACGCGAGGCTTTCGGTGTTCGCCGGCGACTCACTGCCGCCACTGGTCAGCAGGATGATGGGAATGTCAGACCATCGCGGTTGTTGCATGAGCGACCGGGCGAGAAAGGCGAGCGAACGTGTCGTTAATGATTCTTCGGTAAGCAGGACGACACCGGCGCCCTGGTTCAGCTCCTGACACACTTCATCGATGGTGGTGCATACGTGCGGCCGCATTGATGCGTCGGCCAGGAAGCGCGTCATCAATTCGGCGTCTCTGCCGGTGGGCGCGAGAATTAGAATTCGCAGATTACGCGAACTGCCTGACGGGGCGATTTGTGGCCTTCTCTTAATCAACTAAGTCTTCTCTGCTTCCATCGTAAACGGGAACGCCGGTGAGCACGCCGCGAAATTGAGTAAGCGGTTCGCCCACGCGGATACCATCGGACCGGATCTCCATTTCGCGTATGGTGAGTTCGTGACGACCAGTCCGCTTCTTGACTACTGAGAGCGCGCGACGGATATGGCCCTGAGACTCAAAATAACGCAACATCAAAACCGTGTCGGCCAGATAACTGACGTCCGCGGGCGTGATCATCGCGCTGCCGAGAAATCCGTGCTGCGCCATCACCAGAATCGTGACGACGCCCTGCTGATTCAGAAACGTGAGCAACTCGTGCATCTGGACGCTTAAGAATCGCTCCTCTGGCATCGCATTGAGATACCCATTCAAACTATCGATGATGATAATCCGCGCGCCATCGGCTTCGACCGCCTGCCGCACGGCTGCGGCGAATTCGCCGGGCGATAGTTCGGCGGGATCGACCTGCTGGATAGCAATCAACCCTCTTTTCACAAACTTCTGCATGTCCGCGCCCACCCCGGCGGCGCGGCCGATGAAGGTTTCGCGGAGTTCGTCAAAGATGAAGGCAGCCGTCCGTTCACCGCGACCGGCGGCGCCAACGGCGAATTGAGTTGCCAGGGTGGATTTCCCGGATCCCGCGGGACCGAGTATCAGAGTGCTGGTGCCGCGGTCGAGACCGCCACCCAGCAAACGGTCAACCGCGCTCAGGTTGCTGCTCGCGCTGCCACCCCGAACACCTGATTGATGTTCAGCGGCCACGAGGCGCGGGAAGACTTTCAGGCCGCCGGTCAAGATGGTGAAGTCGTGATAGCCGCCGCGAAATTTCGAGGCCCTTAGTTTGGTGATGCGTACCCGACGACGTTCAGCGCCGTATTCAATCGCGAGATGCTCGAGCGAAACTACGCCGTGAACAATCGAGTGAATCTGTAAGTCAGGTCCGGCGACCTTGTCGTCGAGCAGCAGCACCGTGCTGCGATTGCCGGCGAGATATTGCTTGAGGGCCAGGACTTGCCGGCGGAAACGCAAAGGCTCACGGGCCAGCAAACGCATCTCGGAAAGGGAATCAATTACGACCCGCTTCGGCTGAGTGCGTTCGACCTCTTTCAGAATCGCGTTGGTTGTTTCACCCAACTCGATCTCCGCGGGGTGAAAGATAGTGTATTGGGTCTCAGGCTTGAGGCTATTCAAGGGCGGCACGACTTCATAAATGTCGAAGCCCTCGAGGTTCCAGTTGTGCGAACGGGCAACGGCAGCCAGCTCTTCGCGGGTCTCCGAAAGCGTAATGTAAAGACCTGCTTCGCCGCGACGCACGCCTTCCATCAGGAACTGGAGCGCCAGGGTGGTCTTGCCGGTGCCCGGTTCGCCTTCAATCAGATAGATTCGGTGAGCAGGGAAGCCGCCTTCGAGAATGTTGTCCAGGCCGTCGATGCCTGTTGCCAATCGCGGTGCTGCCAATCGTCCCGACGATCGCCTGGCGGTTTTTATAGTCTTTGGTTTCGGCATATTCGAATCGAATTCGTGAATCGCGCCGTCCCAAATCTTCGGATCGGGACGTCGCAAAACGCTGCGTGCGCAGGGTCGCGCACGCCAATCGACGAGAATCACAATTTATTTTCGCGGCGCTGCGGCGGCCTACGTTCGGTTGACTGCCGTCAGGGGATGACGCGAATTGGAAACAGAGGGGTAAAGACAGATTAAGATAGGAGCGGGATAAGATCAAACAGGACGTTGCGCAGAGTGTCAGACTTCGACGGGGGTCAGGGATTCTTCCTTCAGCTTTTCGGCCTGATAGTGGGTCGTCAGCGCGTCGATGATGGCATCCAGCGATCCTTCCATGACCTGGTCGAGCTGATGAATGGTCAGGCCGATGCGGTGATCGCTCACGCGGTTCTCTTTGAAATTGTAGGTGCGAATCTTTTCTGAGCGGTCACCGCTGCCAACCATCGAACGACGTTCCCCGGCAATGGCTTCGTGCTGTTTCTGCTCTTCGAGTTCCTGCAAACGCGCGCGGAGAACGCGCATCGCTTTTTCGCGATTCTTGATCTGCGATTTCTCGTCCTGCATCGAGACGACGGTGTTCGTGGGCAGATGTGTGATGCGCACTGCGGAATAAGTCGTGTTTACCGATTGACCGCCGGGCCCTGATGAGCAGAACGTGTCGATACGCAAGTCCTTCGGATCAATTTTCACGTCGACTTCTTCAGCTTCGGGCAGCACGGCGACGGTAATTGCCGATGTGTGAATGCGACCGCTGGCTTCTGTCTGCGGCACGCGCTGCACCCGATGCACGCCCGATTCGTGCTTCAGTTTGGAATAAACCTTGTCACCTTCGATCAGCGCGATGCCTTCTTTCATTCCGCCGATGCCGGATTCCGACGCGTCCATGATTTCCATGCGCCAACCTTGCCGCTCAGCGTAGCGCGCGTACATGCGCAGCATCTCGGCAGCGAACAGCGTCGCTTCGTCGCCGCCGGTGCCGGCGCGAATTTCGAGGATCACGTTCTTTTCGTCGTTAGGATCCTGGGGAATCAACAACACCTTCAGATCGTCTTCTGTCTGTTCGAGCTGAGCGGACAGCGACTCGATTTCAATCTGCGCCAGCTCGCGCATATCGGCATCGTCAGAGCCGGCAGCGAGTTCGCGCGCGCCCGCCAGCTGTTCAGTCAGAGATTTGTACGAACGATATTTCTCGACTATCTCGCCGAGACTGCGATGTTGCTTGGCAGCTTTGGCGTAGGCGGAAGGATTTGACAACAACTCCTGGGACGAGAGTTCGTTGGCCAACTCTTCGTAACGCGTTTCGATTTGTGCGAGTTTGTCGAGCATGTTTCGTGGCACAGACTTCAGTCTGTGATCGTGTTTCCAGCAACACAGACTGAAGTCTGTGCCACTTGCTTAAGATAACAGCGCCAATTCCGGCTCTCCCGTCTGCGGTTCCAACTTCAGGCTTTCCTTCAAAGCTTCGAGCGCAACTTCCAATTGCCCATCGTCAGGTTCCTTGGTGGTCACGTTCTGCAACCAGACGCCGGGGCGCGTAATAATCTTAAAGAACGCGCCGCCCTCTTTCTTCGCCGACAGGCGAATGATCTCGTACGACAATCCGGCCACGACGGGAATCAACACTATGCGCACGAGAAAATTGAAGAGCAGAGAGTCGAACCGCACGATGGAGAACAGGACAATCGACACCAGCATGACGACCATTAAGAAACTGGTGCCGCAACGGGGATGCTGTCGCGGTTGAATGCGCGCGTTCGCGACGGTCAGGTCAAGTCCCTTTTCCCAGGTGAACACCGTTTTGTGTTCGGCGCCGTGATATTCAAAGACGCGGCGAATGTCCTTTAGTAGAGAGAAGCTCGTAATCATGATCAGAAAGAAGGACATTCTGATGACGCCGTCCAGCAAATTGAATCCCACCGTTGGCCGCACCGGACGCAAATATCCGCGGACTGAACTCCACTGCCGGCTAACCCATGACGGCTGTTCGTTACTGGCCGTGCTGGTTGCGGACGTGCCGTTTTGTGATGGCGCTGTCGAAGACGTGGCGGCAGGCGTGTTCGCCCAGCCGACAGCGACAAAAATCGCATTCGTTAGCAACAAGGGCGCCGCGACGAATAACAGCACGTTGAAAATCAGCGCGAAGACAATTGAGCTGGCGGCCGCCGCTGTCGCTCCGCGTTTCAATTCATCTTTGGGCCGCTTCTGTTTGGGAATTGGAAACAGTCCCGGGACGCCACCCGTGATTCCGGCGAAATCTCCTTCACCTTCGATGACCGCCGGCGTTAAGGCCGCGACTTCCACCGTCTCGGCTTCTTCTGCTTCAACGAATGCCTCGCTGGCCGAATAGTTCAGCGCTTTGATTCCGAGACCCATTGATTGCATCAGCACTGCGCCCCCGCGCAGGACCGGCAGTTTGAGGATGGGAAACTTGTCGCTCCACTTCGGCAGCTTGGCCGCAGTGTTGACGATGGTCCCATCGGGTTTACGCACGGCGATAGCATACGCGTTCGGTGTGCGCATCATTACGCCTTCGATAACGGCCTGGCCGCCGACAATCAGATCTCTTTCGTTAGTGCTCATCATGACTCTTGTGGCACAGACTTTATTCTGTGAATCCTCTTCTGATTGAACGAACACAGACTGAAGTCTGTGCTACTCATACAACAATGCCGGCGATTTGTTGCCGGTCGCTGGCGTAAATGCAATCCTTAGCGACCAGCGTCACGCCGGCATCATTATAAACGTATTCTGCTAATGCTTGATCGTCATCAGCTTATTTGGCGGCGGCGGCTTCCGGTTCCTTCTTGGCATAACGGCGATTGAAGCGATCGACGCGTCCGGCCGTATCAACCAGTTTTTGTTTGCCGGTAAAGAACGGATGGCAGGCCGAACAAATTTCCACGTGCAAATCGTCTTTGCGCGTCGAACGGGTCTTAAAGGTTTCGCCACACGCGCAGGTTACTGTGATTTCCTTATACTCAGGATGAATTCCGGGTTTCATTTCTTTCTCACCTACTGTAGTCGTTAAATCTAGCTCTTAACCAAACGACTATGATACGGACTGCGCCTACGGATGGCAAGGCGACGAATCGCGTGTGAATGTTTGATGATCACCTAATTGACAATGCGTTAAATCGCGTGCTAAAAGTCAGCTTCGTCCGACCTGTATTAAAATTGCATTTACACGTGAGCGTTGCGTTATGAGCCCCGCGCGCCCGTGGCCTTAAGCCCGAAGCGTTGCTGACTCAGAAGTGTACTAACTGAGTTCTATGGCACAGGAAGGTAACCCCCCGGAGACGGGATCACCGACAGACGCACCTGCCGAACAGCGCCCGCAGGACGCGCGCGCTGACACGCCGACTTCACTTTCAGCCGACGCCGAAAAAGACGCACAAGTCGAAGCAGCCAAAGCCAGGGTAGCCGCTGCCAAGGAAGCTGCTGCTCAGAAGGCTGGCGCCGCTGCGCCTGCCGCGCCGAAGCCACCGGTAAAGAAGAAGGATGAAAGCCCGAAGCCGGTCGATGCGTCCAATCATCCGCTGGTCAGGAAACTGAAAGAGAAATTGGGCGATGGCGTGCTCGAAGCGGCGGAATTTCTTGGCCAGTTGTCCATCGTCGTGGCCCGCCAGCGAGTCGTCGAAGCCTGCGTTGCCTTGCGGGACGATGCCGAAACGCCCTTCAATTATCTGTCTGATTTGACCTGCGTTCATTATCCCGATAATCGCAGCGCGCCGTTTCAGGTCGTCTACAACCTATATTCGATTTCGAAAAATGAACGCGTGCGCTTGAACGTCGACACGGACGGCGAAGGTGTCGAGAGTGTGACCGGCGTCTGGCCTTCCGCTGACTGGATGGAACGGGAAGTCTACGATCTGTTTGGCGTTGTCTTTCACAATCATCCGGACCTGAGACGCATTCTACTGCCGCCGGATTGGGAAGGACACCCTTTGAGAAAGGATTATCCGCTCGAGTTCGTTGAGAATCGCTGGACGGAAGATCACTTGCCGGAATTCAGCGACGTGCAGCGTGAGCAGGTCGACCAGCGCCGCAACTACGGATTGGAGATGCTTTCAATCCCGCAGGAGCGCGAGGTCCGGAACCTGTTTCGCAGCGGTAAAGAAGTAATGCCGAAGGATAAATGAAGATGTCAGTGGTCAGTTGTCAGTTGTTAGTCGCAACGTACGCCGAACCACTGACAACCGACTACTGACTACTGACTACTGAC
>JBIOZK010000131.1:0-8926 GCA_044870975.1 Pyrinomonadaceae bacterium | reverse complement strand
CGGCGAATTCATCCACTTGTAACATTACTGAGCCGAGATGGTCGTCGAGCTGATAACGAATTTGTCTGTCCGGTAATTTTTGTTTCGTGGCAGCCTTGGTCGTCCAGTGATGAACGATGGCGATGCGATCACTGCCGTCGCGCACCTGTAGCGAGTTACGTTCCAGTTTCAACCTGCTCTGACCGGAAGAATCTTTTACGCCAACACGGCGACGCAGTATTTCCAAAGTGCCTAAGTAATATTTTTCTTCGATCTCGATTGATTTGATTTCGGTGTCAGTCAATCGCTCTGACACGCGGCGCAAGCGTTGGCCGGTGTAGTCGTAAACATAGTATTCGGCGTCGTTCGGGGCGTTTTCAGAACGAATCACCAGCGGCACGTGCGCGATGTTGTCTCGATAGTTCCAAAAGACCTCTCGCTGGCCTTCCATCGTTTCCATGTTGCCGTTGGCGTCGTAACAGACGGTCTCGCAAGCAGGTTGGGCGGGAGTAAATCCTTGGCGCGAAGGCGTGCAGGGGATCGTGCCGGTGCAGACTTTGGCTAAGCGATTTGATGGTGGCACCGCCGGTTCGTCTTGCGGACTTGCCACCCGAAACTGACGTGTATAGCAGCGCCCTGAATCCTTTGCCACGTGACGCAAGCGACGCAGGTTTCCACCGTCGTCATAAGTGAAATGTTGTGTATAAGCAGACAGCTTGTCAGAGTCGTTAATATGGATTTTTGGTTGAGGCAGATAAGCGTCAACCGGATCGTAACTATTCTTGTTTAAGGCAGGGTGTTCACGGCCAGTGGCTTCGATTAACCGATAGAGCGAATCATAAGTGTAATCACCCCTCGGCTCGACTCGTGCGTTATCATGAAAGACCGGCGTCTGATCGCTAAACCGAACGGCGGCGACGTTGCCAACCGGATCATAAAGGTAATTTAGATCCTGAACTAGATCCTTTACCCCAGCCGGTACCGCCGTGGCTTCCGCATTCCCCTGTCGAAAACTGCGATTCCGAGTTAGCAGGAACGTCTGCGGATCATAGTCATAGATACTTAAAACGTTATTGCCATATCGAGCGCCAGTACGCTGGCCGCGAGCGTTATAAGAAATGTCTTTGACGAAAACGAGCGGGTCAGTTTCGGGCTGGTAAAGCGTGACTCCCGTAACTTGCGACTGTGGGTTGTACCGATATTGGAATTTGCTGGAATCTTTGAGCTCGGTTCCGTCCGGCGCAACTTCGGTCACTAATCGACCAATCGCATCGTAAACACTCTCCGAGTGATAGATTTCCGGTTGCAGCTGATCGTTGGCATCGACTTGTCCGTTGACGACCTGCCAATTGGCCTCTTCGCGATAACCAACGCGGAATTGCCGCGTGCTTTCCAGCAACTCTCCACCTAGTCCGTAATTGATATATGCGAGTTTGCCCGCTTGATCATAGTATTCAGCAATGCGGCCGCGCAGGTTATGGGCCTGTGCGTCTGAATACTGTGGTTCGTCGCCATAGTTGATGTATTCAACTACCTGATTTAACGATAGCCCTCGACCATCGTCACCTGTGACAAATATCTGCTTCTTTCGCTGCAGAGCGTCGTATTGTGTCTCGATCTGGAATCCGCGACTGTCATAAGCCAGCACCGCGCTGTTCATCACATTGAGCAAGCTCCAGCGTTGTCCGGCGTCGGCGCTGTTGATAAACAGCGCGTTACCGACCATGTCGTAAGCGTACGACAGGTTGCAATAGGTTGAAGTCGACGTTTGATTGATCTGATAGAAACGCGGATCGGTCTGGGCGATGATGTTGCCTTGAACATCCTGTTCGCTATGTGTTGAAAGATAACGAACAGTGGTGCGCTCAGTGATCGATTCGACTATCGCACCAAGCGGCCTCGTCAACACCTGCACCGTCAAAAAGGATCGCCCCAGATTATCCAGCACTGTTTGTGAAGGAGTGTTTGCCAGCGTCGCTGCCTTCAACAGCACCGCGAGTTCTTCTGCATCAAGTTCGCTGCGGTTCGCGTAGTAAGAGGATTCTAAAATCGTGTCATCGGCGTCGTAATCGGTTTGCACCCACGCTGTCCGCTCAGACTTCGTGAAATACCCCTTGGGCAAATCTGTGCGTCGTAGCCGTAGCAGTGGGTCGTAATGAAAGATCGGCGTCACGCCAAACACGGTGAGAACCGCTTCGGGTTCATAGTTTGGCGTGGTCGTGAAAAACGGTTCGTATTGCTTAACTGGCGCACCTTTGCTGTTATAGACCGTTCGTCCAGACGCAAGCCATCGATCATCAGATGCCACTTCGATCGGCACATCTTCGGCGTCCAGCGTCCACGCGTTGCCCGGGTTGGCCTTCTCTTTTGTCTGCAACTCCCGGCTAAAACCATTAAAATAGCTAACGCTCTGCAGAATCTCACCGGCCGACATTGTATCTGCTGACGTGCTGGATAGTTTCCTCGCAAAGACATGCACCGTTCGTGATAGCGAAACACTGCATGGTGGTTGCCGCCGCAATCGCCACGCAAATGGGTCGTAAGCAAAAAAGCTGGACGCGTTTTGCAAATAAGCGGCCGGATTTCTGAGGATTGCCTCGATTGGCGTGTGCAGCACAGTAAGAGCGCCAACTCTTGTTTGGTACTCGCCCAACGGAGCGTCACCAACCACCACGTCACCAACCCAGCCCTGAACCGAAGTCGTTATGACTGCGCCCAGCGGGTCAAAAAGCACTTCGGAAAAGTTGTCATTGACATCAACCAGCCGGCGGGGTGACAAGCCCAAGGTTTGATAATCAATCTCTGCCGAACTCCGGTTGCCCACCGCGTCAGTGACATTTGTAACTACCAAATTGAATGGGTCATAACCTGCGGTTGTGGTTGCTGTGAACGGATCGACCGTGATCAACGGCAGATAATATTGCTCGGCCACCGCATAGCCCGCTGCGCTTCCCGGATTCCACCAATAACCACTGCTTTGGTCGAAGATATAACCAGCCGCAGTCAGATCGTCCGTGCTCAAACGCGACGCAAATACTTTGTCGATTTCACTCTGAGGAAAAACAGCGGACCGGCTCGCATACAACAACACCTGAGGAGAAACTTGGCCAAACGGCAACGGCTGACTTAGCGGCACAATGTCCGTCTGAGTGTCTACGTAGTATTGTTGCGCCCAATTCAGCAGCCGCGCCTGCGGGCCATCGCCGCTCGGCTTCGAATCAAACGAAATGATGTTCTCCAGCGCCGTGCGAAATTGCTCGGCCGCTTCCGCAAACGTGAAGTAGCCATTCGCCCCGGGAGCCAAACCATAAAGCTCGAAAGAGCGTTGCTGCTTGGGCACGCCAAGCAAATAAGCCCCGTCTATTTCATTGATATGCTCATCAACCTCAGCCACCGTCCTCAGCCATGTTTGTTCTGGCTGAATCTCATCTGCCGGATTTTCGCTTTGCAAACTCCCATTCGCCCGCCGGGGATAATAAATTGTGCATGACTTTGATGGGTTGCCCCAAGGATCGACTTCAACCGTGAACTGATGCTCAGCGCGTGGATCGTTCGGGTTGCGCTCATAGGTATACGTCAATGCTTCCCGCTGATAAGTGAAAAACGAAGCATGCTTTTGTTCCAGGCGCGGCTGCAACAGCCGCACATGAGAACCCGATTGCGACACCGAATAAGGCAACCCGATCAAATCCGGATTTTGTAAGACATCCAACCCATAAAGTTCCTGACGCAGAATTTGTCCCGCCAATGAGGCAAACGCCTCTCGCAGAGTCTCTGGGTTGGCCTCGACGACGCCCGGACCAAAATCCTGTTCTGGCAACTGAATCGCGTCCGCATCGCCCTGGAAATACTCGCGCTGGTATTGCTTTGACAGCAGTTCGCCTTCGAAGAAAGCGCCGGTTTGATACCACGTCTTTGTATAAGACGGCGCGACCAGCGTTCCTTCTGCCATCGCCTCCGCGATCTTCGTTCCCTCAGGCGAAGCAGTCGCAAACAGATCAAATCGTTCGCTGTCCCACGTTTCCACCATGCCAAAGCCGCGAAACTCACGCTCAGCGATATCGTAGTAACCGTCGCGATAGCGGAACTGCTGCACCTGTCGCGTATCTGCAATCTGATCGATGGTCTCGATCTTTTCGACGACTTGCACCGGGAATGCCAACTTGGTGGCCCACGGTCGGCCGGCTTTTTGATCTTCCAGATAGAAACGAGTGGAAGGCGTGTAATGAACGCGCGTCACCGAGCCCATATTGTTATCGACTTCGGTCAGCAGATGCGGTTTCTTGCCGCCGGTGAAATCGTAATACTGATGGACCGCACGCAAATCCTGGTCAGGTGTAGTCAGCACCGCGCACGCACTGCCATTACCCAGCACATCCGCAAAGTTCAGCGTGGCTACTTGGTCATGCCATCGCGACGGCAAAGGAACGATCATCGGCTCATTACTGAAGCCATTGCCGCTCTGATTGAAGTAGATCAGTAACCGTTCGCTTTCGGCATAGACGATGTCGGCCGTGCCGGATCCGTCTATATCTACCAGAAAGAGTTGCGCCGGATTCAGCGCCTCGGCAAAATGCGGCGCGTTTTCCAATGCGACACGCGGACCAAACCGCCCGTAACCGAGATTTGGCCAGCACTCAATGCTGCCATCGCGGATGCGCACCAGATGACTACCTCCGTCGCCGAACATGTCGGCGAAACGAGTCACTTCGTAATCAGAGGCCGAGGTTGTGAGCGGCAGCCCGGGTGGTTTTGGGCGGCTCTCGGGAATCGCGTAACCCCGATACCCTTTTGAGCGAAAGATTCTCAAATCATCAACTTCACTAATGAGCAGGTCGTTGCGGCCGTCCCCGGTTGTGTCGGTGTAGACATGGCCCGGAACATTCGCCTCAGTCGGAAATGCTTCATAAGAGAGAAACTCGCCCCAGGTGCCGTCCGGACGTCTGGGATAAACACCGCTCGCGGAATCGGCAATGACTTCGAGGTCCAACAGCCCATTGCCGCCCACATCAGTAAGAACAGTGTCAGCGTGATCGTGCAAACGGATGAGCGGAAATGTGTCAGGGGCGCGTGGCGCGCTCAGGATACCGGCGCCTTGAGGTTTCCAATACAGGACAGTATTGCCATCGGCATAAAGCATACCGGGCAGTCCTTCGCTGTCCAGATCAATCATTTGATAATTCCCCTGATCGATGAAGCCGGGCATCCTGCCGCCGTCTACGATCATTGGTCTGAACACCGGTTGCCGCGCCGGGGCAAAGACATCCAACCGCGTTTTTGACCGCTGGGATAGTGATGAATGCGGTTGCTCGCGCAACGTGAGGCTATTTATTTCAAGCCGATACAGCCGATCGCCGTCAGTAATGTTCCACACCCCGATGTCCAGCTTGGTTACCTCCGCCGCGGGCGATAAGGGGGCTTCATTCAACCGGAATTCCGTTCTCAGTGGCTCCGGCACCGGTCCTGATTCGAGTGCTGGCGCAAATTGTCCCTCGAGAGTAAAAAGGTAGGTCGGATCAGATCGCGAGTAGTTAAGTTCAAGCGGCGGCGCTGAAAGAACTTCGATCTCGGCGCCGTTTTGACGAAAGCCGATCTCTTCGACCGAGGTGAGAAAACTCATCCCTGGCGTTTGATCGTAAAAGAACCGCAAGGCACGAATCAGCTGGGGGGCGCCCTCATTCAAATGAGGAAAACGATTGTAGAAAAGGAGCGCGTGACAGAGTCGCTGGGTGCGTAATTCAAACCCAGGCCGATAAGTGGAAAACGGATCCGCTCGCATTGGCCATGCCGGTTCTGGGACGTACTCAATGTTTTCAGCCGAAGAGAAATCTCGTTCACCGTAATCAAACACCATTTCAAAGTGCCAAGCTGTTTCATCACTCTGCGTATTTGTATAAGCTCCATAACGCACCGTATGTAAGTACTTCTGTGCCGCATGATCACGCCCTTCGTCTGAGAGCGAGTCAGGCACATTCGCATCATTTTCACTCTTGTACTCATAACTAATTAGATTCCCTTTCGAATCGGCAGACGATTCAAGCAACCAGGTGAGCACTCGTTGAGGGTGTAAAGGATCAAAGATGCGAGCTTCAATATTCTTTCCGAAGATGTGAACTACATTATTCCGATCCGTGACCTGCCAGTGGGTCGTATGGTCGAGGGTGCTCTGCCAATGCTCAATTTTGGAAAAGCTCTGTTCTGTCCGTGGGCGATACTGGGTGACTGTCCATTCAGGTTCCCGGTGTTGGACTGCTTTCCAGCCGTCCTTCGTGTGTCTGAGTTTCCGGACCAATTCACCCGCTTGTGACAGTACAAACGTGTCTGCGTCGGTGTACGTTGGAATACGTTTTTCTGTATTCCGGGAAATTTGGGGCAGCGACAAGCGGAAGCCGACGCCAAACGGCCCATTCCCGGCTCCCGAGCTGTAGTCGACACTCAGATCTGGTTCGAATCCGCGACAAGGCGATGCGGGCAAAGGAATTGAAAGACTCGCAGCTCCGGTGAATTGCTGGTGCTGAAAGGATTCGCTGATGCTGCGAATCGCGCCGCCGCCGCTGGGCAGTCGGGGCGGATTTATTTGTGGCGAGGCAGAAGTATGGGCTGCGTTGGCAGTAGCAGAATCCTTCGGACGGGGAGCCTTCATAGGCGCAGCCGATGAAAAGTCACCAGACGATCACTGAGAGAATGTCAGATATACGGGATTGCGCGCGGGATTATAAAATACTCTTGCCAACAACACCACATCCTTTTGGCAGTTAATTTGACGCGCGCTACGAGCTCTTGAACGCTTACACTCAACAAGCAAACTGGAAAGGGACTGACAGTCAGGGCCCGCATACAACGCGCCGCAGTTATGGTCGCGCCGGAGCCACACGCACTGAAGTCATAGCGCTGATCTGCGCCGTTCCACTCCGAAATTCAGGGCACGTCCTTCAACCGGCGCGGCTGGTGCGAGCCGTCGGGGCACACAAGTGAAAAACTAGGGACGGATAACTAGTTTAGATAGAGGGACTAAGCTGGGCATGCCCTTGTGCTGAAAGCAACGCTCTCCCGCGACGTGCACGCGTCGCCGGCAAGGTGTGCCTTTCTGAGTGCGCGCGCCGCAGATGTAGACTTCATCGTCGGCGGTCGCAACACTCACGTTCGCATTGGCATTTGATCCCTTTGGCTGACCTGCCGGGTTGACGCCTGGATTAATGGGCCCATCGGCCAGCGGTGAATTGGCGGCGCGCTGGATGATTAATGGCGGCGGCGATGGCCGCATGTACCTTCCTATCGCAAAGCTCGAAATTGCGATCAGCGCGACCGCCAGCAATGAGCGGAGAGGGCCGAACGTTCCCAATCTTTGAGAGCAGTTATCGCACAAACTGCCGCGCCATCGCGCACGCCAACCTTTACGCGCGAGCCGTTCGCCACATTGCACACAAAAGTTTGCCGCCGGCATAGCGGGAGTCCTAGCGAGGTTGGGCGCATTATATTTAATCAGCGAAACAAAGCAATACTTCCTGTTGCAAGAGTCCAAGGCCGCAAGGCATACTCAGGCAACCCCAGCAAGCCGGATTATTGAGTCAATGTTGAGTTTGTCCCCTGCGCCAGCTTCTCCTGTTCGCCGATTTTCTGCGGTGCTGCTGTGCATTGTTGGTCTGATGGTGCTGGCACCGGTCGCGCGCGCTCAGGACGACGTGATCACTACCGACACTGCCCTGGTTCAGCTGAACGTCGGAGTAGTCGATAAGCAAGGCCGTTCCATCATCAATCTTTCCCGAAACGATTTTGTCGTCTACGAAGACGGAGTACGCCGGCCGATTCTGAGTTTTGAACCGACCCAGGCACCGTTCAGCCTGGTGATGCTGCTGGACATGTCCGGCTCGACAGTCACTTTCCGTCAACAAATTCGGGCCGCAGCGATGCGCTTTCTCGATGCGTTAACGCCGGAAGACCGAGTCTCAGTCGTCGAGTTCAATGGCAAGGGAGTGAAGTCACTTCAGGGGTTCACGACCGATCGGCAGCGAGCGGCTTACGTAATTAACGAATTGGCGAATGGCGCCGGCGAAACCATGCTGTTCGACGGCCTGAGGTTCTCTGTCAAAGAGTTAGCCCGTGAAGGGAAGCGCCGGAAAGCGATTGTCGTGCTGACTGACGGAATCGACACGCAAGCGCGAAATGGAGATCGCGCGCTGGTGAGTCGCGCTACTGACGGCGAGGTGGCTGCCGCGATTAAGCCCGAGACCAACAGTCAATTAGTTTCAATTCTCACCGACGCCGACCGCCAGGGAGTGACCATCTTTCCACTCGCGCTTCCGTCCGGCGATCCTAAACGCTTGCCTCTGCCGGATCCGGCAATCACGGCGATGTACGGCGCCGCGAGAACACGTTTGCAAATGCTCGCCGACCGCACGGGTGGACGGGTGCACGACATTAAACGACTCGACGATATGTCCAGACTGTATGCGCAGGTTGCGGCTGAGCTGCGGACGCTTTACAGCATTGCTTATCAGGCGCCGAATCCGACGGTCCGCGACGGCAAGTGGCGTGAAATCAAGGTCGAAGTTGCCCACGGCGAACTGATGGCGAGCACCAAGCCAGGATATTTTGCGAAGTAGGGGATAGGGGATAGGGGATTGGGTGTAGGGTGTAGTTGACGTGAACGTGCGGAAGCTTCGTTCCGTCCATGATGCTACTCATTGAGTGAGCACTACACCCAACACCCTAAAACCTACACCCTAAAATCTAAACCCTGAATTACGCCAAATAGGGAATAGGGGATTGGGTGTAGGGTGTAGTTGACGTGAAGGTGCGGAAGCTTCGTTCCGTCCATGATGCTGCTCATTGAGTGAGCACTACACCCAACGCCCTAAAACCTACACCCTCACCCACTTGAAACCTTAAACCTTAAACCTTAAACTACCTTCCATCCTGCCTGCACCCGTAGCTCAGTTGGATAGAG
>JBIOZK010000130.1:0-6878 GCA_044870975.1 Pyrinomonadaceae bacterium | reverse complement strand
CACCACCACCGCTCTAAGCGGTTCCTGCCCTTCAAGTCCTGCAATCGTCGACATAGTCGGATACGGCAGTACCGCAAATTGTTATGAGGGAAACGGCGCCGCGCCCGCACCGAGTAACACTACTTCTATTGCGCGGGCCAGTGCGGGTTGCATCGAAACTGACAACAATGCAACTGACTTTGATAGCGGCACTGTGTCACCGCATAACTCTGCAAGCGCGGCCAATGCGTGTAGTACGCCAACCGGCTCCTCGACGATCGTGATCAGTGAGTTCCGCACGCGCGGACCAAATGGTGGGAACGACGAGCTGGGGAATTCAATATGGCGTCGAAACCGGCTACATCGGGACGGTCGTGAAAGGTGGTCCAGAGCTACATGCAGCGCTTCTCAAGGGTGATTCCAACAATACTCTGGATGAACTGATGCACTTGGCCGGAAGTAACGGTACGTATGACGACTATCAACTGGCACGCGCGGCAGATCTAATCCCGGATAAGGTATATGTCCAAGGAATCCCTTTTCTTAACCACCGCAGGCCACTTCTTCACGATGATAGTCCTCCCGAAGGTAACGATCCTGCTACAGTGGCGGCACGACGCTCTTGGGTTCTGACATACAGCCGTTTCTTCCATGACCGTCTCCGTAAACATTGCAAGCCAATTTAGAACACGCCGTATGGTGAGGTTATAATGAGAACTGTGAAATTGGTCTTGTTGACGGCCATCTTGGTTTTGGCAATACCTTCCGGGTTAGCAGCTGCTGACTGGCACGGGATCGTGCCTTTACGGTCGACCCGTTCTGATGTTGAGAAGTCGTTGGGAAAACCGAATGCGAAATATGGTCGTTACAATATTGCTGACGAGCAAGCAACGATTATGTACTCAAATGGACGATGTTCTCGTGGATGGGATGTGCCCGAAGACACAGTTATTAACATAATGGTTACGTATCACGGGATTCGACGTCTTTCAGATCTTGGAATAGACGTCAAGAATTTCGAGCGCTTCGCTGATCCGCTGGCCGTAAACCACATTTCTTACAGTGATCCTGAGAACGGAATTCGTTACGTCGTCGCGGAAGGAACGGGCGAAGGCAGCGGAGCTATACTTTACGTTGTATACGGGCCGACAAAGAAGGACCTTAAGCTTCGCTGTCAAAGCGAAAAGTCTCCAAATTCCTCAACGCAGCGCTCGTCTCCAAGCTATTTTTTCGATCAAAATGGGCCGCGACATCGTGTCAATGCAGATATCGACGGGCAGAAACGCGCCAGGTTCATTGGTGTTTGGAGTAACCCATCAATGCGGCTATTCCACATGTCGTTCCTTTTGCTGAGAGATCATTGAGCAACACTGATTCACCGCGACGATTCGTAATAACTGTTAGTGTCAGCGAGTCCAAAACAACCAAAAAAGATGGGGCCAAGATGGGGGCCTTACGTGTTGATATGTAGCCAGCCTAAGCGATACCTTGACGACCGCTAGGCGCGTAAATACTGGCTCATATCGTTTGGTAAGACTACGTGATACCCTCTGCAACGTTCTTAAAATCCGTTGACCGTAAGGTCGTGTGGGTTCGACTCCCACCCTCGGCACCATTTTTTCAATAGTTAGAGATTTGCGTTCTGACGCTCAATGAGTTCGCAACGGACTTATTGGTCACGAAAGCGGCCACCCGCTGGGTGATGGGCACATTCATTGCCTACTTCTATCGCCACAAGCCTGACAACTCACACAACGATAATTTCGGTTGCGGCATACCTAACCTCGATCTGAATTCGACCAACAGTTGGGGCCAAGATGGCGGCCTTTCAAAATGCCTCAGCAAATCAACCAGCGGCACAGCTCAAAAGACTATCTTCAGAAAGCGATCGACCAATTCATCCAGCGGTACGATTGTGAGCGTCAAGGGCGCGAGGGGCGCAAGCGTAGTGATTCCCAGCTGCACCACTGTCTTCGTGGTGAACGGCAGCCAACGCATTTCTGAAATCACGGTGTAACCGTTGCCGAGATCCGCGAGCGACTGAATGTCACCACTTCCGAGAAATGGTTCGCCGGGCGGCGCACTACCGCGCAACCACTTCTTGTCGAATTCGCGCACGTAGGTCTGGGCCAGGGTCCCGTATTCCCGCCGAGCCTTCCGCTTGGCCTGCGCAAGTTGAGGCGCAAATGCCAGCAAGGGCCCAAGGATTAGAATTACCGCCGCTAACACCAAACCAAAAATCTCGACCTTGAATTGTGACAGTGATGCACCGGCGTATAGAACGCGATTTGCCATCATCCCTGACAACAATGCTCCCTGCGCCAGGAGCAAAGGCACGAATGCGTAACTGACATTGGACAAAAAACCGAGCCCTGCCGATCGATCGGGATGCGTCGGCAAGACGTCCAGTTTGATACGGGATACTTGCCAGAGAAATCGCGCCCAGATTACCAGGCGGTAGTACCAGCGAAAGAGAAGAAACTGAAACAGCGGCAGGCTCACCAGACCAAACCACCAACCGGCAAGGGATGGATGCAGTGTTCCATCGGGTGTCGTGCCGTGCCAGGTCGTCAGCTGAACCTCCACCAGTTTTCTCCAGATTAAAAGTACCCCAACTCCGTAAACAAAAAACAGCAGCGCAATCTCTGCGCTGAACGAGTTCCGCCAGCGCCTCGCTGACGCCACCGCCTCTTCAAATTGAGCCATCGCCTCACTGGGAATCAGTGAACGATCAAGAAAATTTCTGACCACACCTGCCATTCGTTGATGAACGACTATCTCGGCGCCGATGATCAACGGCAACGCGATCAGGAATCGCACGTGGGCATCGATGTCTTTCAGAAAAGTCAGATTGACGCTGCTGCCCCATGCGTGTCCCTCGAATGACGAAATCACCAACGGTGGCAACCAGGAAATCAAAACGAGGATGGCAATGCGCCGCCGCAACAATTCGAGCCCATCGCCGGCCAGATACGCGCGGCGGAAAAATTGAAACATCGGTCCGCCAACTATCAGCGAGAAGTCTTCTTCAGATGTGACTCGATTCATCTCAGTTTATGGTTTTGATTAAGGCCATCACCTGACGGTGCGCACCGAGTACCACCCCGTACTCAATTCTCTTCGGACGATGTAGCCTCATCGTCTCCGGCGTCCGCCAGTACCATTCCGGCTCGGTGATTGACGATTGCCTCCGCTGCGACTTCCAGGGTTGCGTTGAGCGTTGGTGCGATTCACCGCCCTGCGGTCCGCTGAACTGCGGTTCGGAGTAGTCCGGTTCGGGAGATTGTTCCCGGCACTGACTCGATTCTGAGTGCGAACACGATTATCGCCGTCACCCGTCCGGCGGTTTAGATCGGTACGATTAAGGTCCCTACCATTCGCAGGGCTCCGCTCGACGCGACTGCGATCGATATTCGTCCGGTTGAGATCGTGCCGGGCGATGTTCTGTTGCCGCGCCACCGCGCCGCGATTCAGAGTCGTTGCCCGGTAGTTGTTGATGTTCCGGTTGACGATATTCCGATTGACGTTGACGTTGCGGAAGTTGTTGTTGATATATGCGTTTCGATTGACGTTCACATTCACGTAGTTTCGATTGACGCCAACCCAGCCTCCTCCGACCCAGCCGTGGTAATAAATTCCGCGACCGTAATAGTCGTAGTCGTTATTCAGCCACGCACCGATGGCCAGGCCCACGCCGAAAGAGATGGCTGCGGCCGCGACGACTTCACCGGTTGATGGACCATTGTCGACGTAAACCACTTCGGAGTTGTATTCCGGCACATAGATGACCTGCGGCTGAGCAGGCTCGATATTGATTACCTCGCCTTTGGTAATTACCTGCTGCTGCCTGGTCGTGACGAGATTGCCGGCATCCTTCGCCTGCGCGCGCAGTCTCTGGATCGATTTGCTGACGTCGAGTGGCTGATTGACGTATGCCTGTCCGACCGCAATCGTGCGATCCTGGTTCTCGACCATCATCTGCAGCACCTGCGGGTAATGGGCTACCGACTTTACGCTGACGTCCCAGCTCTGATTGGCAATCAGATTGTCTTCCGACTTTCCGCTGAGTATTTTCTGCGCTTCCTGAAGCTGATCGAAGAACGTCGCGGCCGGAATCATCTGCGCCAGCAGCGGATCGGGATAGAGCGCGATCGGCGCCAGCATTTCATCGAGTTCAGCGTCTGTGTATTTCTGATCTGACGCCGCGGTTGTCTGATCCAACGTTGCCGCATTGGTACTAGCTGGCGTAGCGGCTGCGGTTTGATTGGCCGGCGCTTCCGACTTCTTGCATCCCGTCAGCATGAGAAGGCCCGCTAACGCGATGGCCTGAGTTTTGAAGATAAAGCGGTTCATAACTTTCTCCTGACTCATCTGGTACGCATGCGTCAGCAGTACGCCCAACGCAAGCTGTTTGACCCTCGGCATGATCAATCCTCCGCGGTCGTGCCGCGCTCTACACCGCGAACGCGGCACGACTGTTTGTGTGACCGCATATCGCTAACCCCACGTTGCGCGATGCGGCCACTCGGGCCGGCCTGATTCACCTTAGGACATCACTTGCTGCCGGCAGCGCCTTCCCTCAGTTTTTCCATCACCTGGTCCACGCCGAAACTTCCGGCTCTTTGGCTCGGCGGGAATTCCTTAAACGTGGCCAGGAACTTGCCGACGATGCCCTGCGCCGGCACACAGATGAAGGCATGGTCGAACCACCAGTCGTAATAGGTGTTCGAAGTGACATCCGCCCGTTCATACGGATCGGTCCGCAGGTTGAAGAGCTTCGGAAACCGCAGCGGCGTGAACGGCTCAGCCCAAATCCGCAACGTTCCCGTCGCGCGCTGTTCCATAAAAACAAATTTCCAGTTGTCGTAGCGCAAGCCGACCAGGTCGGAGTCATCATTGAAGTAAAAGAACTCTTTACGCGGACTCTCCTTTGCCTGGCCAGTCAGATAGGGCAGCAGGTTATAGCCATCGAGATGCACCTTGAAGGTCTTATCGCTCATTTTCATGCCTTTGAGGAGTTGCTCTTTCACGTCAGGAGCGCCGGCGACCGCGAGCAGCGTCGGAGCCCAGTCGAGGTGCGCTACGATCTCGTTTGAAACCGTTCCCGGCTTGATGTGGCCGGGCCATCTCACCATTGCCGGCACGCGATACGCGCCTTCCCAATTTGAGTTTTTCTCATTGCGGAAGGGCGTCATGGCCGCATCGGGCCAGGTGTTCATGTGCGGGCCGTTGTCGGTTGAGTACATGACGAAAGTGTTGTCCGTCATACCCAGATCATCCAGCGCCTTGAGCACTGTGCCGACGTTCTTGTCGTGGTCGACCATCGCATCGTGGTAGGGGCTCTGCCAGCGACCGGCCTGCCCGATGCTCCCGGGCTTGGTGTGCGTGCGCAGGTGCATATGGGTGAAATTCACCCAGAGGAACACGGGCTTGCCGGCCGCGTTCTGACGCTTGAGATATTCCACCGACCGCTCGGCGAATTCGTCATCCACTGTCTCCATCCGCTTCTTGGTCAGCGGCCCGGTGTCCGTGCACGTCTGCCTACCCATCTTCCCGAAACGCGGATCAACCGTGGGGTCGTCAACGTTAGTGGCTTTGCAGTCGAGCACGCCGCGCGGCCCGAAATTCTTGAGGAAATTCGGAAAATCACTTTCCTTCGGATAGTCCGGCAGCTCCGGTTCCTCCGACGCGTTCAAGTGGTATAGCGGCCCGAAGAACTCGTCGAACCCATGCGCCGTGGGCAAGTATTCATTCCGGTCGCCAAGATGGTTTTTGCCGAACTGTGCGGTGGCATAGCCCTGGCCCTTAAGCAACTCGGCAATGGTCGCATCGCGGGCCTGAAGGCCTTGCGCAGCGCCGGGCATTCCGACTTTGGTATTGCCGGTTCGCAAGCCGGTTTGTCCTGTGATGAACGACGCCCGGCCGGCGGTGCAGCTCTGCTCGGCATAGTAGTCGGTGAAGAGCATCCCTTCCTTCGCGACCCGATCGATGTTGGGTGTTTTGAAACCCATCAACCCCATCGAGTAGGCGCTGATATCAGACTGGCCGACGTCGTCACCCCAGATGATGACGATGTTCGGTTTTCTCGTCTGCGGTTCTGCTTTCACTTGCAGACGCGAACAGGGCAGTCCCATGAGAACGAAGCTCAGCGCCAGCGCTGCCGCGCCGAGTCTTCGCAGATAGGTATTCAGTACGATGTACATTTCAATCTCCTTTCAATGTGAACTCGAAAAAGTAGGGTCTTTGCCCATTGAGAACTTGCAAACAAATTCCGAGTGTTAGGTTTCATTCACACCTGGCTTCAGCCAGGTGTCGCGAAATGGAAGTGTCCGGAAACCGTTTAAACGGTTTCCTGTCTCGACCTTTACCTTCAGTCACCCGGCTAAAGCCGGGTGTGAACGACACCAATGCGCTACTTTTGAGCCCTCACTTCCCAGCATCTTTCACACATCTAAACCCCAGATGGTTCGTACCCGAACTAACTTCTCCCTTGCCGCGGGTGCCGACGATGTAGCGCGAGCAATACTGATCCGTGCAAAGAAACGATCCGCCTCGTTGCGCCCTCTTTGGTTGATTCGGCTCTGCGGGATCAAATGACGACTGCGGTCCGCGGGGATTGCGCGTGACGCTGCCCGTCTTCATCAGTTGCGCGTAGTAATCAGGCCGGTACCAATCGCTGGTCCACTGCCAGACATTGCCGGCCATGTCGTAGAGGCCGTATCCGTTCGGCGCGTATCGTGCGACCGGCGAGATCCCGATGAAACCGTCTTCGCCGGTGTCTTTCTCGGGAAATGATCCCTGGTGCGTGTTAGCCATGTGTTTGCCGCTTACGCAGAATTCTTCGCCCCAGACGAATGGTTCACCGGTGCGACCGCCGCGCGCGGCAAACTCCCATTCAG
>JBIOZK010000129.1:0-10211 GCA_044870975.1 Pyrinomonadaceae bacterium | reverse complement strand
GTGACAGTTGATCCTTTCCGAGTCCGCCCGTCGTCACCACGGTGGTCGGTGGGGACAGAGAGGTGGCGCGCAGAGTCACGGTCTTGCCATGGCTGATGGCTGCCAGGCTCGTGAACCGGCGCCGATTCAACTCGGTCCCGCTGTTCAGGTCCGCGGCCACAAACTCCCATAACACGCCGCGGACATTCTTTTCACCGTCATTCCTGAGCTTCAGCGAATAGACGTAGACGTAAGGGTTCGAGTGCTTCCCTTCGCCGGTAGACGCAGGCGAAACAGACGATGGTCCGCGCATCTTGTCGACGGGATCTTGATTTGGATTGCCCCGACGTCCGGTCGCGGCGGCCCCCTCTGGCAGCGTTACTCCTGGCCGCGGCGAGTTCGTCTCTCTTGATAGCGACAACTTAATGACCACGAGTCCGTGGGGTGGACGATCAGAGGTTTGAGCCAGCGATAGTACGGAGGCGAAGATGCAGATAATGAATGGAATCGGTCTTAGAATTTTCACAAAGTCGATCCCGGTTAATGCGACCCCGTTCTCCTTAAGGCAACTCGAACCTTCGCAATTACTGAGCTGCCACTGCTCCCGTTGCCGGGGCCATCATTTGAGGCACGACCATCGTCGAGGCTTCGCTGTCTGAAAAGCATTTCTTGATGTCGTCGGACTCAACGGTGTCATGTTCGAGCAGCAATTGCACCAGACGGTCGATTGCACCTTTCTCTGATGACACTACTTCGCAGGCGCGTTTCAGCTGTGCATTGATGATGTCGTTCGTCGCATCGTCGGCACGATCGAGCAGTGTCGGACTCTGGTTATCGGCCTTCTC
The DNA here is from genome assembly GCA_044870975.1 of Pyrinomonadaceae bacterium. Taxonomy (GTDB): domain Bacteria; phylum Acidobacteriota; class Blastocatellia; order Pyrinomonadales; family Pyrinomonadaceae; genus UBA11740. Next base: position 9,387 of record JBIOZK010000129.1, on the reverse strand, counting down.
ACCAAGATAGATTGGGCCGAGCGGGCTCATGCCGAATTCACGGACCATCTTGCCGGCGATTTCGACGGCGCGTTCGATGTCATTTGAAGCACCGGCGGTCATCGTGTTCAGGATGAGCTGTTCGGCAGCCCGGCCTCCCAACAGGATGGCAATCTGGTCTTCGAGGTATTCGCGTTTCTTCATGAAGCGATCGCGTTCGGGCAAAGCCTGCGTCACCCCCAGCGCGCGGCCGCGTGGCAGAATCGAGACTTTGTGAATCGGGTCGCTGTTCTCCATGGCCAGACCGACGGCAACGTGGCCGGCTTCGTGGACGGCGGTGGCGTAGCGTTCGTCTTCATCCATCATAAAGCCCTGACGCTCGGCGCCCATCAGGATTTTGTCGCGGGCGTATTCGACGTGCTCACGCGCGACGGCCTTTCGACCTGCACGGGTGGCGTTGATGGCGGCTTCATTCAAAAGGTTCGCGAGATCAGCACCTGAGAATCCCGGGGTACCGCGCGCGATCCAGTTGAGTTGCAGATTCTCGTCGAGCGGGATGTTGCGCGCGTGCACCTTCAGAATCTCTTCACGGCCGCGGACGTCGGCGAGGTTTACCATGATTTCGCGATCGAAGCGGCCCGGCCGGGTTAAGGCTTGATCCAAAACATCCGGACGATTGGTCGAGGCAATGACCACGATGCTCGAGGATTGATTGAAACCATCCATTTCAACCAGCAGCTGATTCAATGTCTGGTCCTGATCGGCTGAACCTGAATCGCTGCCGCGTCCACGTTGACGACCCAGGGCATCAATCTCATCGATAAAGATAATGCAAGGCGCCAGCTTGCGCGCGCGCGCGAAAAGGCGACGCACACGCGAGGCGCCGACGCCGGCAAATTTTTCCTGAAAGCTCGATCCCGAAACTGAAAGAAACGGTACACCTGCTTCGCCGGCAGCAGCGCGCGCCAGCAAAGTCTTTCCGGTTCCCGGCGGACCATAAAGCAGCACGCCGCGCGGCGCGCGTCCACCGAGCCGGCCGAAACTGACGGGGTCGCGCAGAAATTCGATGGTCTCGGCCAACTCGGCCTTGGCTTCATCGACACCAGCGACGTCAGCAAAGGTGGCTGTTTGTTTTCCATTCTGATCGGCGAGATTGAAGTTGCCGGTGCGGCCGTTAACGGTTGCGTGCACGCGCCAGCCGACCAGAGCGAACAACCCGACAATCATCAAGGGCCATGAATACATGAAGGCGACGGCCGCGAATGAAGGCTGGGCCGAGGCGAATTCAATCGGCACATGATTCTTTCTGAACAGCTCGACGATTGTCTGACGAAACGACTCGCCGGCGACCGTGCTCTGGGCCACGACGCCGTCCGCTCGCGTAACCGTGACTGAATCGTTCTCGATTCGCACCGAGACGGCCGCGCCGGCGTCGGCAATCACATACAGCTCTGAGTAGTTGATTGTCTGAACCGGGATCTTGGTAGTGCGGTAGCGAATGACGGAAACGGAAGCAATGACGAAAACGATGCTGAAGAACAGCGCAAAGAGCGCAATGGCTCGCTGAGGACGGCCGGCAAACTTCTTGATTTTTGAGATCATGATTACACCTGACAGAGAGACGTGGTGATGGAACAAGTCTCTCGCGAATGAACAAACAGCCTAACGAAACTAAAGGATTTAAAGCGAAGGCGAGTCGGGGGATTTAGCTAACGCGTAACCCAGTAGCAAGTGATGTTCGGGGCTCGCCGAACAAACTCATTTTAGCCACAGTGCTCTTTTAAGTCCAGTGGTTTGAATTCGAATTGTGACATTCACGCGACAAAAAAATTATCAGCCGTGGCCGGTCGCTGGAGGCGGTACTCGTTGCCCAACTTCAGTACACTTTCAACCTCCGCCGCAATGTCTCGATTCAGACCAAAGCACGAGATTTCAATCAAAACGCGGCAGATCAATGAGGCATGACCGTTGCACTTGAACCGGCGCGATCTCAACTGTTCAAGGAGGAAACGAAGATGCTTTGGACAATTTTCATAATTCTGCTGGTGTTGTGGCTGGTGGGTTTAGTTTCGAGCTACACCATGGGCGGATTCATTCACCTGTTACTGGTGCTGGCCGTCGTGGTGCTCGTGATCAATCTGTTGACAGGCCGCAGGGCTATCTAGTCGTCCATCAAAATCTAATGCTGTAGCTCATGCCCGGGTCGCGTCCTTTGACCATGATTAGCGACAGCGCGTGCCGGCCATGGGTGAAGTTTAAGAGCGGATGGACATTCACACCGTTGAAGGTGCTGATAATCGAAAAGCCCCTGGGAAGAAAAATCGTGAGACCGGCAACGGGTCGCAGTCGATGATCATAGGTACCGTAAGCAGCGCCCACGTAAGGCGCGATGGGTAATCCCGTTGCCTCTGCCAGGTTCTTGCTGACGGTCGCGAAAAATGCCTGACCGTGCGGCGTGCCAATTCGATCAGTGCTGGTACCGAACATCACGGCCGGTCGCCGGGCGGTTTCGGTCACGATGATCAAGTTCGCCAGTGGTTTGATTTCGCTAGCGCGCGGATTGTACTCAATGCCGAGTTGCAATCGCGAATGAAACTGGTAAGTCAGGGTCGTGCGGACGGCGGCGCGCGGAATTTGATTCGTGAGCAGGCGAACGCCGAGCGTCCACTTATAGGGTGTGTGATTTCCTGCCCCGCTCACGGCGCGGCCCTCGCCGGGTCAAAGCGGTCAACTCGGAACCAATGAAACATTTGCCCGCGCCGGTTTCGATTCTGCGAGCTCTCGCTCTATCGCCGCTCGGTCGCCGGACATCAATTTGTCGATCTCTTTTTTGAGCTGGGCCTGCTGAATAACTTTATAATGCAGCGCCGCGATTTTGCCGTCACGTCCAATCAGGACAGTCGCCGGCAAACCGGGTCCGACGCCGAAGCGCTTCATATCCTCAGTCGTAGCGCCCATCCAAATCGGAAAATTGATTTTCATCTGCCGGGTAAACTGAAGCACCTTCGCGCGATCTGAGATTTGATCTGCGGCCGCGCCGACGACCTGCAAACCAAAAGCCGCGTATTCGTTCTGAATCGCCGCCAGATCCGGCATTTCCTCTTTACAGGGGACGCACCAGGTCGCCCAGAAATTGAGCACCACGATTCGGCCGCGATATGCGCTGAGACGCTGCTCGACGCCAGCAAGATCCTTTAGATTCAAGTCGACTTCCGTTCCGATTGCAGTCGGTCCGGCATTGCTGACTGATGAAAGGAACCGGTATGACTCGACCGTAACGTATTGCTTGCCCTTCTTTGAATAAAATTTGCCAGTAACCTCGACTTGGCTGCCAATCCGGTCGAGCCACTCGTTCTGGTTCTTCTTTAACTGCGCCTGCTCAATCAGGTAAAGCTGATAATCGTCGCCTCGCTTAACGGCGATTGCGGAAGGGATGCCTTTCTCGGCACAGTCGCGGGCACACGCAATGTCCGCCGGCGTCCCATACGGCGTCGTTTTGCGGTCAGCTTCTGACCAACAGTCGGAGCAAACCAGTTGTCCCGTGAGGGTGGTCCTGGCGCCGTTCGAGTCCTGCCCGTGAACACTGATGGCGCACATCAGGATCAGCGGCAGGAACAATAGCGCGGTGCGGTTTCGCTGGGCGTAGTTCATAGGCGGATGATTCTAACAGTTACGCCCGTACTGAGTTATGGGTGTTTCTTGCTCCCGTGCATCCCGTGCATCGACATGTCCATTTTTGATGGCCGGATGCGAACAAATATTTTCCAGCCAACCGGGTGGTTCCCATAAATCGGATCGAGAGTCGCCGGCTTCGAATAAAAAGAGACGTCGCCGCCGATGCCGACAGACAAGTCGTCGTTCTTCCAGACATCGCGCACCGCGCCGAAGGTATAAGCGCCGATGCGAAATACGGGATGGTGTTGCGTGATACCGAGAGTGGCTCGATCAGAAGGCCGCAACAGATCGTCTTTATCAACCAGCTCGAGACGCGTGTAGAGATAGTTTCTATCCAGAAATTGAAGCGTCGATTCGGCCGTGTAGCCGTTTAGATTGATGATGCCTTCGTCATGTCCGCTCACGTGATTCCGGCCCCAAATGAAAGCTGACGCCCAATTCCCGCGATTTATTCTGCGGTCATATTGTAGTGAAGCTGTGGTGCGTCGTATGTCGACACCTGGCTCCTGATTTTCGGGACTCCGCAGCAGACCGTGGCTCACTTGCGCGGTCCAGTTCCGGTTAGGCATGAACGAAAGCCGGGCCGAACGCGAATTCCACCGGTGAGCGTCAAAATCGTATCGATTTTCATCCGGTTCGCGGCCGTTGAAGATCGAGCCCTCCAATTTGAACCAGCGGTACGTAAATCCGGTCGTGAATACGCCAAAGCTGATGTGCGTTGAATCCTGCAGGTGATGAGCAAGCGTCGCCGAAGGGTTCTCCGATGCCGATGCGCGGTGCATGAAGGCATTCGGACCCAGCGCCGGTTCGCCCGGATATGCAAAATACGTGAACCAGGTCCCTCGTTCGCCGAGCGGCAAGGTGTATTGCGCGGACAATTCCATGAACAGATCGTGCGGATGCTGACGATCGATTACCGGCCGGCCCTGATAAGTCTCGCCGGTTTGAAAAAGCAGCGGCGAACCTCCGGGCGGGAAGGTGAACGGCTCGGCGCTAAACATGCCGCGCAACTGAATTGTGCCCGCTCCAAGTTTGTGAAATGCCATCGGCATAAACCAATTTGCGGACTCGAACTTCGTCACGCCCCGCGCGCCCCCGGCATGGTTCACATCGATAAAGACATTGTAGTGAAGCATCACGAGCCAACTATTCTTGCTCCAGTGCTTCATGTACATGGGCGCCGACGAAGGCTGCCAGGAAGTTCCCGAACCCATGGCTCCAACGGGCAAAACATTCTTCTGGCTCGAGCCTACCGGCACCACCATCTCGCCACCCGAACCGATCACCTGGGCACCCATATCAGACATTTGACCCGCCGGAGTCGCGGATGGACTTGGCATGGGCATGTTTGTCTCCGGTGGCAAAGGCGACGCGGCCGGCGTGCTCATTCCGGGCATGTCGGTGTGCGTGTGGGGAGACGGCGACGGCGACGCTTTAGGAGTTGGCGAAGGCATCGCCATCGAATGCCCGGTGTGTTGCGCCAGGCCTGACGAGGCGCCAGCGATAAAGCACAGCCCGAGCAGCAACAATTTCAATGCCTGGAAGTTTGTTTTAATCAAAATCTGCTTACTTGAAATGGCGCGGCCCAGAACCGGCGCCGCGCCACGCAGGAATGACAAGAAGAGTCCCAAACTCGTTAAGACTTCTTCGTGTCCTTCATAGTTTTCATGTCACACGAGTCGCCACAGCAACCGCAGCCGTCGTGCTTATCAGAAGAATTGGCATGATTCTTCATCGCGTCCTTCTTCTTCATGTCGCACGAGTCACCACAGCAGCCGCAGCAACCGTCTTTGTCCGAAGCAGCCGCGTGATTCTTCATCGCGTCTTTCTTCTTCATGTCGCACGAATCACCGCAGCAGCCGCAGCAACCGTCTTTGTCTGAAGCAGAAGCGTGATTCTTCATCGCGTCCTTCTTCTTCATGTCGCACGAGTCACCGCAGCATGAGCAGCAGCTGGCGGCGATTTTCGCGACGGCCGTCTGCGCCACGCTTTGGGCAAAGGCGACGCCGGCGACTGCCATGGTCAGCCCGAGCACACAAACTAACTTTCGAAACATATTCATAATGAATTTCTCCTATGCAAAAGAAATGATTGCCGCGCATCAGCGAACACACTGATGCGTCAGACCCACACACCTGCGAAAGCCGGCGGGTCAGATTATTTCCAGGCAGAGTTCTAGATTAGAAAGGCACAACCGAGCAGGTAGGAATGCGCCCGATTAGGTAGCCGCAGGGGAACTGTCAGCGGCGCGAGATCTGAGTTCATCACCAGGAACGGCGATGACTTCGGCTGCTCCTGAACCGTCGCGTCATCGTCCGACTGTGAACGCGAACTCACAACGATTAAACCGCTGGTCAGCGGACAGCAGTTCATGACGCCAGTTGGTGTCGGCGTCGACGGCGTCGTCAGCAAATTCAATTCGAGAGATTGAGATCCAGCTTGACTGCGGACAGTCGATGCTTTCTGCGATGATCGTTTCGCTTTGCAACAGGCATGCGAATCCATCGACATCGAGCCAGCCATCGCGTGATCCAACACACCGACAGCTGCGTCAGATGCTGCCCGCGCATAACTGACCATCATGCATCCCGTGCCCGCGCACCAAACTACCAGCGCGATGGCGACGAGGCCACGAAAGCTCAAAGCTCTTTTGAGAGCAGTAATCACGGCCCAAATCTTACGCCCTTTTATTCCATTCTGTCGAGTGATTTACCAATAATCGAGGGACGAATGTGATTACCGTCACCCGGGCGTCGTTTTAAAAAGTATTGCCCTGAAGAAACTCAAAAAGGTATATTCAATACAGGTCCTGCAGGCCGTTCGGTCCTGCCCTCATCTCACCCTGAAATAGGAGATTTAGCCTATGAATAGCCTCAAATGTCCGCAATGCGGGCTGGTCAATTTTGCGACGAGCGAGACGTGCAAGAGATGCGGCACCCTGCTGCAAGCCGGATACGACGACGCGCCTCAATACGATCATCAAAACCAGTATTCGCCAAATGGTGAGAAACCTGCCTTCTTTTCAGGCGCCGTGGTCGTTCTGACGGCTATCCTGATCGTCGGCGCTGTCTTGTGCATCGTTCAGCAGGTCGCACATCCGTTCGACGCGGAGGCCGCGAGAGGCATCGGCGGCCTTGTAGGTCTGATCGGCGTTTTCCTGTTGTTCATAGCCCACATTTGGCTCCTGATTCGCATCTTCGAACAGAGCATAGGCTGGGGCTTTGCGTCTCTGGTTATTCCGTTTGCGATCTTTGCAGCGGTCGCCCAGTTCTGGGAAAAGACCAGGCGGTCCTTTGTCGGTCAGCTGATTTGCGTAGGCATCATGCTGGTGGGCATTGGAATCGGTTTGTAAGCCCGGGCCCTTCGATGCGATTGCGGAAATCGGCGCGCCTCAAAGCTTCTTGACGCGCGGTGGTTCGTACTGCTCGCCGTATTCCGGGTATTCAAGCGTGAGGAATTCACCGGGGCGGGTATTCTGAGTCAGCAGACCCAGCGCGTCACGCAGAACCTGCTTCTGCAAATCACGCATCCCCGGACGCCCGAGGCTGTTGCCAATCTTAAAACCCTTCGGATAGAGAGCGCGCGGCGGGCGCATCTGCGCCGAGACTTCCGGACTGACGGTAATGAGAACCGTCGGAATCCCCTTCATTTCAATTTCACGTTGAACCGCGACGACCGTGCGGTGACAGACGCTCGGTCAACCACCGGTAAGCACGACGGCGTCGGCACGCGAACCCTTATCGATATCGTTGGCAATCTCGCGGGCAGTGCCTTCATACATAGCTTTCAGCTGCATCGTATAGCCCATGTAGCCGATGTGCTTCCTGGCGATCTCGCCGATGAATCCATCGGCTTGCAGATCGCGCAGTACATCGATGGGGAAAACCACATTGATGTCCTCGTCAGCGTCTGAATGATCGTAATGATGGTGCGTCACCATCAGATCTGCAGAATCTACATCCGGAGGAATCTCGCGATAAGTCAGGTCGCCGAGCTCATCGGCGATGTTGAAACCTTCCTGATCCTTCAGGTGCACGCCGCCAGCCGTGACAATCGCAATCGTGCTTTTCGACAGTTCACGGTCGAACGGCGTAAACGGAACGCATTTTCGGGATATCGTCATAAGTTTCTGATTCGATGCCGGATATTAGCCGAACGGTTCGAAAATAAAGAAGCCGGATCCGACGCTAAATGGATCCGGCATTTTTTCCTCGCATTCCCGCTGGGCTGGCTTAGATTTTCGGCGATCGCCTCCGTTTACGAATCTTCGCGGCGACGCCCGCTAATCCCGTGCCCAGCAAAATCAGTGTCGCCGGTTCGGGCACCGGTTTGGCGTGGGCGCTAAAGATGGTGCCGGTTAACGCGACCGGTCCTTGCCCACCTGTGAGGGCCACATTGTTTACGGTCACACCGAACGTCTCACCATCAACCGTAAGTGCCTGCACCGGGTTCAGAAAATTTATTTGCACTCCGCCATTGCTCATGCCCGTCACCGTGCCGAACATATTGGCGGTCATGAAGGTGCGCTGATTGCCCGCAGGTAAGGTAAACAACATCTCCAAAGTGAATGTCGTGTTGTCATAGTTGTATGAGCTGCTATCAAGCATAAACGAACCGAAGTTATTAAAGTTATTGGGAGGATTGGCGATATTGCCAACTCCGGCGACACCTCCGGCAGTCGTAACGTTGAAACTGGAGCCCTGGTAATGCAGTCCTAAAGAAAATGTTGCTTTGTCAGGGCCGACATTATCACTTGGCGTCGGACATCGTGATGCCACAGTTCCAAAGCAGCCGCCGGCGAACCCGGTAAAATTCACTTCATCCGCGCGCGCGATCGTTTGACCAAGCGTCAACATCATCAACGCGAGACCAGCCGTCGCCAGTGATCTGAGAATCGTTCGAATAACTGGACTCATGTTTTCACCTCAACCTGACTTGCAGCAGTCGACCTCTAGCGCACAGCGCCGATGCGCATCTACAAAAATCTGTCCGTTACGATTAGATCGGGACGCAACGGGTCGAGAAAAAGGTCTTTGTTTGAAGACCTGAAATGGTTAATGCCCTGACACTTCCAAAAACGTCCGTCGCGACATCGAGCCGCAGGCGCGAAGCAGTTCCCTGGTAAGAAAAAAGCCGGAGATCGGACCCTGAAGGCATCCGACGTCCGGCTTTGCTGCGGTTGAGAATATTGCCTAGAGTTTTCGCAGCACCTCAAACAAATCTTCGTTGTCTGGCTGGTCGGCGATGTTGTGAATGTCTACGAAGGCGAGCTTCCCTTCCTTGTCGACGACGAAGAGCGCGCGTTCGCTGATGCCATCGTTTTCACGATAAGCGCCGTATGCTTTCGCCACTTCGCCTTTAGGATGAAAGTCGCTGAGAAGGTCGTATGAAAGACTGCCGAGGCTTTTGGCCCAGGCGACGTTGCAGGGAACGCTGTCAACTGAAATACCCAGAACCTGGGCATCATACTCGCGGAAGCGGTCGAGGTCCGCTTCGTACGCGGGCATCTGGGCCGTTCAGACTGGCGTCCAGGCGAGCGGATAAAAAGCGATAACTACATTTTTTTGGCCACGGAAATCGGAAAGCTTCACCTTCTTGTCTTTTTCGAGGTGACTTTTCAATTCGAAGTCCGGAGCCATGTCTCCAACTTGAGGCATGGTATCGAATCCTCCCTTAAGTCAATTGTTGTCTGAGCAACTTAAGACTAACTCGTTCGCGCCGATCGATTCAAGC
>JBIOZK010000128.1:0-5965 GCA_044870975.1 Pyrinomonadaceae bacterium | reverse complement strand
GATTGGAGATTGGAGATTGGAGATTGGAGATTAGAGATTAGAGATTAGAGATTAGACATTAGAGATTAGAGATTAGAGATTAGAGATTAGAGATTAGAGATTAGAGATTAGAGATTAGAATTACGATCTTGTTTAATTAAAGGTTGCCAACTTCGATCGAGAATTTTTAGAACCATAACCCCACGCTCGGACTTTAGGATTCTGGTCTCTGACACCTAACCGATGATCTATGATCCTTTCACCGTATTCGTCTCCGCTACAAATGCCAGCCTCTAACCTCTAGCCTCAAATCTCTACCATCTAGTCCTCTACCCTCTACGCTCTACCCTCTAACCTCTAACCTCTAGCCTCTAGCCTCTAGCCTCAAACCTCTACCCTCTGCGCCTCTAAATTATCGTTTCAGAATTGCGGCCTGAGGACTGAAAGTCACCAGATGCCAACGCGACCACGTGTGAACGGGCGGATCGAACATGCGAATAAATGCCGTCTCGATAAACATCTTTTCAGGTGTAGTCCATTCGATTCGCACGATTGGATTGAACGAAGCGTAGAACGCGTTCGCCGGTGAATTAGCCTGGCCCTGCTCCGGCTTCGACGATTCAACTTTCTTACCGGGAAGCTTCTCCTCATAAGCTGCCGAGGCAGTCAACAACGTCTCATTCAACTTGATGCGCGCTTGCGTCGGTGCTTTGGTGACCGCGTCGTAGACGCCGACGTCCTGGCCAAAGGCTGTGGCAATCTTCGATGAATCGGGCGACCAGACGGGAGGCGCCTCCGCCAACTGATCGTCGAGCAATCTTTCCACGCCATCTACTCCAATCACGCGTGGGCGGCCGGCGGCGCTTTTATTCTCCCGTTCACGCGCGTCCCATTCGCTTTCTTTGCAGGCCAACGCCGCTAACGCATGATTGTCCGGCGCCCACATCAGGCCGAAATAGATTAGCCCATCGCGCGTCGTCAGCGGTCGCAAGTCATAACCATCCTTATTGCAAACGTAAACCTGTTCAGTGCTGAAGACCGCTAGCGGCGCAAATGCCGGCGCAATCGTCGCCGTCGGCACCGGCGATGCCGAAGGTAAGATAGGTTCAGGCTGCAAATCGAGCGGCGATGGACTCGGCTGCGCCGCGGCAGCGCTCTTCCGGCCGACGAATGCGAACATGCTGCTGTCGGCGGACCAGGCGACTGAGTCCTGGAAAACCACCGCTAACGTCGGCGGCGTCACGTTCCGGATGAAATTGCCGTCCGATGAATAAAGATCTATCCGAAAGGTCGTGGTTGATTCGTCGGCCGTTGCGTAGAGAGCCAGCGCCCGCGCGCCATCGGGTGAGTTGACAGTTCGCAGCAGCGCCTCGTTCGGCCGCTTGGTTTCGAAATCCTGCTGAATCGCCGGTAATGACTTCGCGTCGTCGGTTGCGAGATTTGTTGGCGCCTGCACGTCAGCCTGAAAACTGAACGCTAGTTTATTAGCGGGCACATCGCGTAATTGTCGCGGCCGCAGCGTCTGACTATCACTGGGAGTCTTACACGCCGACGCGAGTACAGCGAAAGCGAGAAGCAGCAGGGGTACTGCTCGATGAAGACCGCTAAGCATTGGCTGCGATCTTAGAAACGCCCGGTTGTGAGTGTCAATTCGTTGAATGATAAAGATGTCGCGTGATTGGCTCCGACCGTGGGCCCGGCGATGTCGCTCGCCAGCGAAACATCGAGAGTAAAGAGCGCCCTGATGGTATTGCGAGGTGACAGATGATCCTCATCAGACGCATCGTCATCGACGCAATTGTGTTCGAACGCGCGCGCAATGCGTCGCGGCAGCGGTTCCCAGCTTGCCGTTTGCTTAATGTATTCGCGCGCCGCGAGCGCGCCGACCAGATCGCATGCCAATTCTTCGGCGCGCTGACCCTGAATTTTCAATCCGGTGCGGCTGGCAGCGCGGTGGCCAATCGCGCGAAATAGCGGGCGCAGAGTATCTGACTGGCCGCTGGCGATGTGCGTAAGTTCATGGGCCAGCACGCTGATCATCGCTTCGTCTGATTTCAATCCCGCTAGAAAAATCGTGCCAAATTCGATCGTGCGCGGCTCGCGCAAAGCGACTGAAGCATTATCGCGCGCATCGACATCTGCCTTGACGCGTTTCACGGAATCAACCCGGGAAGTCGCGCCGGTTATTCGACTTCGGGAAATACCTGCATCGTACAATTCGTAGTCTTTCGTCAGCTGCACGATGGCATTGACGACAAGTTTCCGCGTCGTCGGCAACAAGCGTTCCGCCCGTTTCACGCCGGCAACTGCGTCAGGATTGTTGATTGGCAGCGAAGGCCGCGATTGCATTTCGTCAATCGGCATGCTGCCCTGCGGATCGCGAATTCGTTCGGTGCAGGTCGCGCCTATGGCGCGCTCGACGACGCGACGGTCGGCAGCGCTGAAAGCATCACGCGAGTGCGCGCCTGTCTTGACCGGCCGGTTAGTTTGCGCCAGCGAGACCGTGGTTAAGACGATCAGGACGACGACCGTCAACGCGGTCGCGGCCTTGCCGCGCACGAGTGCCGCAGCACCGGCGATGCCGGGAACGGGCTTCATCCTTCCGCCTTCATCCTTCATCCTTGCTATTTGTTTCGCCACTCGGGCTTCCGTTTTTCGATGAATGACTGCACGCCTTCAGTTGCGTCCTCGGTCTTCATCAAGTCATTCAAATAGAGGTTTTCGATTTCCGTCAGAGCCGATTCAAAGTCACCGGCGCGACCTAAATCAAGGGCAGATCGCGTAAATTGCAGCGAAGAACCTGAAAGTTCGCGCAATTTCGTCAGGATCAATTCGACCTGTTCCTTTAATTGATCGGTTGCCACAACCTGATTGACCAGCCCCAGACGCAATGCCTCAGGCGCGTCAACAATTTCGCCCAGCAGCACCATCTCGCGCGCCTTTCTTTCACCGATCACACGTGGCAGGTGGATCGCCGCCACCGGCGGGAAAACGCCGAGCTTGATCTCCGGCTGCCCGAACCGCGCCCGCTCGCTGGCGATCACGATGTCGGAAGCCGCCACGATTTCGCAGCCGCCGCCTAACGCAGGCCCGTCCACCACCGCCACCACCGGCTTTGAGATTTGCTGCAGCGAGCGGAAGATCGCGTGAAAACAATCGAGCATCTTATAGACCGTGTCCGCTACATGATCTTCGACCGCGACCCCGGCACTGAAGGCGCGCGTTCCTTCCGCCGCGTCGAACACAATCGCCGCCAGGTCTCTCTTCTCCGCGCACTCGTTCAGCGCTGCGCCAATCTCGCGCATCATGGCAATATTAAAGATGTTCAGCGGCGGCCGCGCGAAAGTAATCCGCGCCACTCGGTCCTGGATTTGGAATTTGATGTGCTGAAATTCCATGTTTTGCACTTTGGAATCTGAAGTTTGAAATTCAAATCTCAAACCGGAACGCCATTGCGATGATCCTTCCGCTGACGAGTAAAAAGGCTAATTACTCATTCTCTCCAATGCACGGTGGCGAACGATTCCGGATCGAACAGCTTGTCCGGCAGCGTCACGTTCGCGCGCAAGTCGGAATATTCTTCGGTAGTCGTGACTTTGCCGTCAACCATAAAGATGACTTCCGGCGACATCCAGCCGCCGCCCAGCTTCTGATACTTGTTGAATTGCGTCTCCTGCGTCTGCGCGCCGTCTCTGCCGGCGGGCCGAATCATGCGCACAAAATATAGATTCTGCTTGTCGATCCAAAACTGCGGCGAATGCAGGTCGCCGGTCTTTGCCCCCACCACATACACGGGCCGTCCTTGCCAGGTGTCCTCACGAAAAACCGCCAGGTCAAACTTCAAGCCTTTGAGCTTTTCGATTACGTCAGCCTGCGGCAAACCGTAAACATCAAAACCCAGCACCATCAGCGGATGAACAAACGGCCGATTCGAATCAACCTTTCCGTTTTTGAAAGAGTAGACCTGTCCGTTCGTGAATAGGATTCCGTTGCCATCTTTCGTGGGTGTGAAATCGATTCTCAAAGATCCGGGTAGAGACATTGCCTCGAACCAAGTCTCCACATTTTTCGTTCCATCAGCCTGAACGGTCGTTGTCTTCTGCACAAACGTCGCCGTCTTGTACCAGGACTTCGCATACTTCGACTGCATCGCCTGGATAAGTTGTTCGGTGGTGGTAATCGTCGCGGCTTGTGAAATCCCTACGGACACCAGCAGCAACACGACGGTTAACAGATAACGCATGCCCTCTCTCCAATTCTATATCATGGGAATTTGCACGCCCTTTTCACGTGCCGTTTCGATGGCTTCATCATACCCCGCGTCCACATGTCGTGCGACACCCAGGCCGGGATCGTTCGTCAGCACCCGATTCAAACGCCTGGCAGCTTCATCGGTGCCGTCCGCCACAGACACTTGCCCTGCGTGCAGCGAATATCCGATGCCGACGCCACCTCCATGATGAAATGAAACCCAACTGGCGCCGCTCGCGGTATTCAGGAGCGCGTTGAGAATCGGCCAATCTGCGACAGCATCCGAACCGTCCTTCATCGCTTCCGTTTCACGGAAAGGCGATGCGACTGATCCGGTGTCGAGGTGATCGCGTCCGATAGCAATCGGCGCTTTCAAATCGCCGCGCCGCACTAACTCATTTATCGCTTCGCCCATCTCAGCGCGTTCACCGTAGCCGAGCCAGCAGATGCGCGATGGCAGGCCCTGAAATTTCACGCGGTCACGCGAGAGCCGCAGCCATCGATTCAGAGTCTTATCATCGGGAAACAGTTCGAGCGCCAGATCGTCTGTCTTACGAATATCTTCCGCTTCGCCTGACAGAGCCACCCAACGAAACGGGCCTTTGCCTTCGCAGAACAATGGACGAATGTATTCAGGCACGAAGCCGGGAATTTCAAACGCATCCTTACAGCCGGCGTCGAAAGCCATCTTGCGAATGTTGTTGCCGTAATCGAACGCGACGGCGCCATTGCGTTTCAACGTCAACATCGCTTCGACGTGACGCGCCGTCGATTCCATCGAACGCTCGGTGTAGCCGTGAGGATCAATGCGACGAAGTTCTGCGGCCTCTTCCAGAGATAATCCTGCCGGCACGTACCCGTTCAAAGGGTCGTGGGCACTTGTCTGATCAGTGACCGCGTCGATCTTCACGCCGCGCTTTACGATCTCCGGGAGCAGCTCAGCGCAATTCCCAACCAGGCCAACCGACACGGCCCGCTTCTGTTCGCGTGCATCCTCGCAAATGTCCAGAGCCTCATCGAGCGTTTGCGCTATCCGATCGCAGTAACCGGTTCGCACGCGACGCTCGATTCGCGACCTGTCGACTTCAATGCCGAGAAAGACCGCGCCGTTCAGAGTCGCGGCCAGCGGCTGCGCGCCACCCATTCCGCCCAAGCCACCGGATAGCAGCAACTTGCCGGACAGATCGCCGCCGAAATGTCTGTCGGCCATCGACGCAAAGGTCTCGAATGTTCCCTGCACGATTCCCTGCGTGCCGATGTAGATCCAGCTTCCCGCAGTCATCTGTCCGTACATCATCAAACCTTTGCGCTCGAGTTCATGAAAATGATCCCAATTCGCCCAGGCGCCAACCAGGTTCGAGTTCGCAATCAGAACGCGCGGCGCATGTTCATGCGTGCGAAAGATGCCGACCGGCTTACCGGATTGGATAAGCAGGGTCTCGTCATTTTCAAGTGTTTGAAGCGATCGAACGATGGCGTCGAAAGCCGGCCAGTTGCGCGCGGCCTTTCCGGCGCCCCCATAGACAATCAGATCGTCAGGCTTCTCGGCCACTTCGGCATCGAGATTATTCATCAAGCAGCGCAGCGCAGCTTCCTGATGCCAGCCTTTGCAATTGAGCGTTGCGCCTCGCGGCGCGCGAATGTTTCTGCGAGACATGAGCGTTAGATTAAAACAGAAAAGCTAAGTGCAGAGAAGTGTCAGAACCGGGAGTGGTAGCGACCGGATCAAGGGACG
>JBIOZK010000127.1:0-7380 GCA_044870975.1 Pyrinomonadaceae bacterium | reverse complement strand
ATGTCTATCCCGTCGATGCGGATCCTGCCGCCGTTGATGTCGTAAAAGCGCGGCAACAGACTGGCGATGGTGGTCTTCCCGGCGCCGGTAGGTCCGACCAAAGCCACCATCTGCCCGGGCTCAATTTCAAGACTCAGGTCTTCAAGCACCGCACCATTGCCGTTATAAGCAAACCGCACATGGTCATATTCAATCCTGCCCTTGAACCGCGGCGCCCGTTTCGCCTTCGGCAGATCGCGCACCTGGTTTTCATTCTCAAGCACTTCGCGAATGCGCTCCCAACCTACATCGGCCTTCGAGATGGTGTCGGTCATCTTCGATAGTTCGCGCATCGGCTTGTACATCTTGCCGAGGTAGAGGAGGAAGACGAGCAATTCGCCGCCGGTCAACGAACCCGCCAGCACGAGCCGCGCGCCATACCAGAGCACGAGGCAGGTGCCACACGCGACGATGATTTCGACGACCGGCGGCAGCTTCGCTTTGAAATTACGCGCGCGCAACGCACGTTCGACACTCTCGCGGCTCTCGCGCTCGAAGCGTTTCTGTTCGTAGTCTTCGCGCGCGAAGGCTTTGACTACGCGAATAGACGACAGCACTTCTTCCAGGACTGAAACCACTTCGCCTTCCTGGCGGCGCAGAGCGCGCGAGGCATTCTTGATGCGATGCGTATAGTGATAGACGACGAAGAAAAGCGCCGGCGCCACCATCAAAGCGATTACCGTGAACGCCCAATTCAGATAGAGCATCACCGCCATCATGCCCACCAGCGTGAGCACATTGACAAGCATGCCGAGCATGACTTGCGAAATCAGACTTTGAACCGCGTCGATGTCGGTCGTACAACGGCTGATCAGATCACCAGTTCGTTTTTGATCGTGATAAGAAAGAGACAGGCGCTGGATGTGACTATAGAGGACCCGACGCAGATCATGCATGACCCATTGGCCGACGCTGGTCGTCAGATACTTTTCAAAGTAACTGCTGACCGCGCCAAAGACTGCGATCACAATCACCGCCAGCACGGCGAAATTGAGAATTGAAAACTTGTCACTGCCGATTGGCGAAACGACGGTCGCCAACCAATCAGGCATCCTTTTCGAGCCAAAGACATAGTCGAAGACAATCTTCAGCGGCCAGGGCTCAAGTAGATCGGTCAGACTCTCACCGATCACCGCGATGAAGGCGAGCGAGAGCGTGCCCCAATGCGGATATAGCAGGTCGGTGACGCGAATCTTCTTTTGCATGAGTCCCTGAAATGTTTAGAGGCGGGCAACCGCCCGCCTCCGTGTCGAGCCGTAGCCCGACTCTAAACGGGTCTGTCGATTGACTAGCCCGGCAGATTCACTAGTTGGTTGATGCGGTCCTTAACTTCCGCCACCAGTATCTGCCTCTCCTCTGGCGTGAAATTGGCTGCGCGAAACGCATCTTCAAGCTGCTGGTCGCTCAACTGCTGCAACAGGCCTCCAATCCATTTCGCGTCGGCGATTGAAACCGAATTGAACAGGTCGCTCTGTTTGCCGCTATAGGCAAAACGTAGACGGCCGCCTTTCTCGCCTTCGACAAACTTGGTCTTGATGTATTTTTCCGGCTCGTTGCGGCTATGCGAAATTGGCCCACCGGTCTTGCCAAACGTCGCGCCTAGATCGCTGATCACGTAACGTTGCTCGACGCTGCCATCCGAGTTCGTCGCCTGGAGAATGACATTATTCGAAGTCTTCAAGTCCCAATTGTTCAGCAACGCCATCATCACCAGCAGCCCGTTCAACTCACGCTTGCCGACAAACGGATTCGACTTCCACTCCCAGTTCTCACCGCGCTTTACGCCGTCGCCACGTTCCTCAAAACGCGCGTCGGCAAAGCCATCGCCTTCACAGCGCGGCACGTCCTTCTTGGGCTTGGGCGCGCCGGCGATATGGACGCACGGCACCAGGTAATTGATCTCGGTGACATATCCCACGCTCCAAAGCAGGCGCAGCGCGGTCGTCTCGGGGCGTGCTTCGTTGCCCAGTTTCACCACCCACTTCCGGCCGCTGCCGTCGCGCACCTGATATTTAACGGAATAACCGCCCGGGTTCTCCGCGAGAAAACTCACATTCGACAGGTTTGGCTTTTTGTCATCGCCGCCTGGACCAACAAAAAGATTACGCGACGTAATATCGGTTGGCTCGCGCCACAAAACGGCCTCGCCGATCACGCCGCTGCCGGCGCGAGTATCGTTCAGGCCGACCCGCTCACCTTCTGCCCGGCGCGGACGACTATCCTGCGCAAACGCGAACGGCATTATCGAGAACAACGCCAACCACGCCACTAACGGAAAAAGCTTTTTCAATGTGCTTGATCTAGACATTTCTTTTCACCTCGCTCGAGATTTCCTGATTACGTTTAGACCGCGGACTTGCCGCTGCTAAACGAACGATTCAAAGTTAAAGTCGCGTCCTGCGAAAAACATTTGACTGTCGAACGGTTCTTCATCAGCGGGGCGTTCGACGGGAACGTACGAGCCGTCAGCGTGCAGCGCGCGCGCATTCACGTTGTCGCGCAAATAGGCCTGGAGCACCTCGTCCTTCAAATAAGCGCGCATGCGCGGATCGTCAATGGGACAGACGACTTCGACCCGCCGGCTGAGATTGCGATGCATCCAGTCGGCGCTGCCGATATAGACTTCTTCGTCGCCATCGTTCGCGAAATACATCACGCGGCTGTGTTCGAGGAATCGGCCCACGATGCTGCGCACGCGGATGTTTTCAGACAGATCCGGCACGCCGGGACGAAGCATACAGACGCCGCGGACGATCAAATCGATCTCGACTCCCGCCTGCGAGGCTTCATACAGACTCTGGATAATTTGATCGTCGGCTACGCGGTTCAGCTTGGCGATGATGCGCCCCGGCCGCCCCGCTTTGGCGTGAGCAGTTTCGCGTTCGATCAGCGCAGTCAGTTTCTCGCGCAGGTTAACCGGCGCGACGAGCAGCTTGCGATAGTCCTTCGGCGTTGAATAAGCAGTTAGAAAATTAAAGAATTCAGTTGCGTCCTCACCAATCGTTTCGTCCGCCGTGAATATTCCCAGGTCGGTATAAGTCGACGATGAGGCCGGATTGTAGTTCCCGGTGGCGATGTGCACGTAACGACGCAGCCGTGACCCTTCGCGCCGCACCACCAGCGTCAGCTTGCAATGCGTCTTCAGCCCAATCAATCCGTAGACGACGTGCACGCCGGCGCGCTCCAACCGCTGCGCCCATTCGATGTTGTTCTGCTCATCGAATCGCGCCTTCAACTCGATCAGCGCGGTAACTTGTTTTCCCTGCTCGCCCGCTTGTCGCAGAATTTCCGCAATCTCTGATTGCTGGCCGGTGCGATACAAACAAATCTTGATCGCCAGCACATTAGGATCGTTCGCGGCGGCGCGAATAAAATTCGTGACCGTTGAATAGTTTGTGTAAGGATGATGCAACAAGACGTCGCCACGCCTGATCACATCAAAAATCGCATTCCCTTCGTTAAGCCTCCGCGGCACGGTCGTGCGAAGTGGCTCGAACTTCAGGTCATCCCGGTCCAAATCACACAGCGTTCGCAGCTCGAGAACGTTCAGCGGCCCGTCAACCACATACAGGTCGTCAGGCTCCACCCCCACCGACTCCATCAGGTAGAGCATCATCTCTTCCGGCATGTCCGCGGCTACTTCGAGCCGCACCGGCGCACCGAACCGGCGCTTGCGTAATTCCTGCTGCAGCGCGCGCAGCAGGTCATCCGCTTCCTCTTCGCGAATGTCGATGTCCGCATCGCGCGTGACCCGAAACATGTGCGCATGCTCAACGGTCATGCCATGAAACAGCGAGCCCAGGTTGCACGCTATGATTTCGCTCAAAAATGTGTGCTTGCCATTTCCTACGCCGACCAATCCCGGTAGCGATGGCGGCACCTTAAGCCGCACGAACCGGGTTTCCGTTTTTTCTCCGTCACCGGCGCTGAGGTTGATGCCGAAGTTCAAACTCAGACCGGAGATATAAGGAAACGGGTGCGCCGGATCGACCGCCAACGGCGTCAGCACCGGAAAGACTTCGCGCGCGAAATATTCATCCGCCTGATCGCGTTCTTCTTTCGACAACGATTCGTAATCGGCGACCACGATGCCCTGTTGTGCAAGCGCCGGCAAAACCTCCTCGCGGAGGCAGCGCATCTGTTCGAGCATCATCGGTTCTAACCGCCGTCGAATCTCGGTCAGCTGCTCGTCCGCGGTCAGACCGTCACGCGAAGGCTCACTCCAACCGTGTTCGACTTCCTCCTTCAAACCCGATACGCGCACCATGAAAAACTCGTCCACGATCATTGAGAAGATGGTAAGAAATCGAAGCCGCTCGAGCAGTGGGTTGTTTTGATCACGCGCTTCATCAAGCACCTGACGAAAGAATTCAACCAGGCTTAGTTCACGATTGAGCAGACGCTTCTCGGGAGACGGCGCCAGCGCGAGTTTTGCTTTCGCCGGCTCCGCCGCCGTTAGCCGTTCTTTGATAGAAATGTTCTGGATAGCTTGCATGGAAAAAATAAAGTGGAGAGCACTTTCGATTAATAAATGTACAGGTGTCCGCTAATATTCCGCCGACAGTATCGAAGGGGAAATGAGCAACTCCTGTTCCTATGGCGTAGGTGTGAAGCCGGCGCCGATTGTTTAGTTGTTCGGCAAATTCGCTGGAGGGAATCAGAAATTTATCGTTAGAAAGTCGTAACTTAATGTATTAATTCATGGCACTGGTTGCATGATTTGTGAAATAGGAAGGGACGGTGTTTGAGGGTTACGAGCCGGTAGGTTTGGCGGGCGCGCCAGCATATTTTTGCCGCGCCGGCACTCCGATAAATTCTCCCGTCTCGAGGACAAACGCAGTAAGAGTTCCGCCGTAAACACAACCCGTGTCCAGCCCGATTGCGTGAAGCGCGCGGCGCGGACTTTTCGCTGGCCAGTGACCAAACAGGATGGTCTGCGGCCCACGATAGATTTCGTACCAGGGCACTCCGCGTCGTCGCGAAGGCTCAGCACCCATCGTGCGAATCTCAGTCATGTCGGTGGCCATCTGTTTATCCAACTGCACACCCGGGCGCACACCGGCATGCACTACCAGATGGGTACCGAGATCGATGGTATATGGCAGCGAGCGAAGAAAGGCCGCGTACTTTGCCGGTTCGGCTTGGAGTTGCTTGAGCGCGGCGCGCTGGTCCTGGTTTAGCCTTACCGGCTCACCGCGGAGCTTTTGTCGAATCTTTCGATCGTGATTGCCGACTACGGAAGACCAGCGACCGTCGGAAATGAGGAGGTCGAGGACTTCACGGTTCTTCGGACCTTTGGTAATCAGATCGCCAACTGCGATCAAGCGATCATCACGCCGGGGTGCGAGCAGTGCCAGCAAGTCGGTGAGTTCATCGAAGCATCCATGAATATCACCAACGACTATGGTACGAGCCATCAGCCTTATCCAAACAAATGGTGTACCGCGTCGGCATTCCAGTCAGACAGGTTGGGAGTAACCACCTTAGCGCCCGCCGCCCGCAGAGCTTTTTCGTTGACCGTCGTGGTCACGGCGATGGTTTGCATGCCCGCCCCCCGAGCCGCTTGGATTCCGGGCGGTGCGTCCTCAATCACAACGCATTCTTTCGCCAGGACCGGTAATCTGCGCTGAGAACGGCGGACGTCGTTGAGCAACTGCAATCCGCGCAAGTAACAATCCGGCGCGGGTTTGTGATTCAGGTCAGTGGCTGCGCTGACAATCACCAAAAAATGATCGGCAATGCCGGCAAGATTGAGGACGTGATCGATCTCGCTGCGCTCGGCCATGCTCACGATTCCGAGATCGTAATGGCGCGCCAAATCCCTGATGAAGGCAACCACGCCGGACGGAACCGGCAAATCGTCCGCAATGAACTGACGATGAAGGGCGTGCTCGCGTTGAATTACATCCCACGTCAATTCGTCAGTCACAGGTTTATGCACGCGTGCGAACGCCGCCCGGGTAAACGCAACGTCATCCATGCCGAGGCAGGAGAAGTATTCCTCATCGGTGATTTCCACCCCTTCGGCTGCCAGCACCTCTCGGTAAGCCTTCAGGTGAATGCGCTCGTCGTTGATGATGACGCCGTTGAAATCGAAGAAGATTGCTTGAATCATTTTGGAGTGCGGCGGCTCGACGCCGCTTTGTAGCAGTGGGTCGTGCCAGGACCAGAAGCGACGGGATCAATTGACACCTTTTGCGTTCACTTGATCCGGTCGCTACTCCCGGTTCTGACACGAGTTTCAACTCAAACCGGCAACTTCAGGCGTTGTTTGCCTTCGCCGATGACGGCCTGAACTTATCGATCCGCTCATTTTGTTCGGCAAACAATAACGGCAACCGCTCACTCTCCAACACGTCGAGCCGCCGCAGCACTTCATTCAGCGCGATCTCATTCTTGAGGTTGACCTGGTAATCGAGATCAGCGCGCAGGCGATCCTTCGATCCCTGCCGGTTCTGCGACATCATAATGATCGGCGCCTGCAAGCCGGCAATTATCCCCATCACCAGATTCAGCATTTGATAAGGTACCGGATCGAACCCCTTCACCAGCACCCACGAATTGAAAACGATCCACGCGATAATGATTCCGACAGCGGTGAGGATGAACTTCCAACTGCCGCCAAACTCGGCGATGGCGTCGGCGGCGCGATCGGAAATCGTCATCCGCTTGTCCTGCTCTTCGTTGACGTTGCGCGACACGCGCTGTTGCAGCATTTTGTCTGTGTGCCGCAGGCGAGAGAAGGTGGCGCTCAACATTTCTAAAGCCACGATTGGATTGCTGCGGATAAACCCGAGAAAGTTCTCGCGTGAGAGAACCGCAAAGCGTGCGTCTTCAGCGACTGTCGCTGTGGCAGACCGGTTTTTGCCATCGATAATCGCCATCTCGCCAAAGAAATCGCCGCGCTGTAGCTCGGCCAGGACAATCTGCTTCTGGTCTGCGTCATTGACCGAGATGCGCACGCGACCACTTTCAATCAAATACATCGCATCACCCGCGTCGCCGGCGGCAAACAGCGTCGTGTCTGCCTTACTGTCCTGCGTGCGCAAGAGACTGCGCAATTCACCCGCCGCCTGGTCATCCAAAGATGAAAACAAAGGCACCGAGCGAATTGCATCCAGCGTCATTTCCTGAGGGGTTGGTGTTGACATAAAGAAACCTCGGGTTGTCAGTGGTCGGTTGTCGGCTGTCAGTTGTCAGTAGTCAGTTGTCAGTAGTCAGTAGTCAGTAGTCAGTAGTCAGTAGTCAGTAGTCAGTAGTCAGTAGTCAGTAGTCAGTAGTCAGTAGTCAGTAGTCAGTAGTCAGTAGTCAGTAGTCAGTAGTCAGGTAACTATCAGACGA
>JBIOZK010000126.1:0-23274 GCA_044870975.1 Pyrinomonadaceae bacterium | reverse complement strand
CAGAAGTTCCTCCTTATCCGGTCGCTACCGCTCGCGGTTCTGACACACAACTACTCGATCAATAAATTACGTTATTGGCGTCTGAGAGAGGACGGGCTACTGCCCAAACCTTTGCCGGTATTCAGTCGAATCAATAAACGCCTTGACCATCTCGGCCCGGGTGTAGTCGCCGCCGAATTGTTCCAGCTTGCGGAGCCAGAACTCGTAGCCGCTGTAGTCGCTGTCCTGCGCATCGTCGGGATTGCGCCGCAGGTACCCGAAGTATTGCATGAGCACAAAGGCGCGGTTGAACTCACGTTGCTGTAAGACTTGGTTCTCAGCGAGTGCTCGTACTGCCTGCGCGCGCTTAGCATCGTCGGCTGACGAGGCATTCGCGCCGCCGAAGATCGTCTGGAGTTCAACCATCTCGACATCAGTTAACACCTCACCCACGTTCGCATTCAGACGCCGGATAAACTCCTCGGCAGCCAGCGAATCAGGATAGGCATTGCGGAAGCGATCTCTCGAGACGAACTCCCGGGCAAAGACTTGCTTCCGGCTCTCCAGCTGCTGCCGCCAATTTGGCTGATTGACGACCACGCCCTGCCCAATCTCCTGCGTGTCGTGCAGGAACTCGCGCAAGCGAATGGCCGGCACCGGCAACTGATGTCTGTCCCCGAGTGTCGATCCGCCCGTGGCATCGCCGTAGGCGACCTTGTAAAAGCGCTCGGCCAGGTAACCCGTCTCCTGGAACTCGATCGAGAGATAGAAGGCGGCCGAAGTATCGACGCGCTTTCTCTCACCGCACCCGTCGTCATCGCACAAGGCGATGTTGTTGATCCAGAAGCGGAAGCCTTCGGTATCCGGCTCGCGGTTGAGAAAGTCGTGATAGTGCTGGCGCACGAAGTTCGCGTCGTCATCGACGGCATTGTCTGCCGGCTCGATCAGGTCGTCGGCAATCTGCACCGTAGCCGTCGCCTGCGAGCCGAGTCCGGCGCCACCGCGCGGGTTCGATAACTTGAGAGAAATCGTTTCCTGGCCTTCGGTGTAAGAGTCGTCGTTGACTAAGACAACAAACGACTTCTCGGTTTCGTTTGCCGCAAACTCAAGCGTGCCGCCCGCGCGCGTGTAGTCGCACCGCTCACGAGCAATCCCGGTCACCACCGCACAAGGAATGGCCACGGAAGAGATGCTGCCGTCATCGGTAACGTAATCAACCGAAGCCGGCGAGGAAACATCGCCGCTGCGCTTGACGACGATTGTGACTGCGCCGCCGCGTTCGGCCACCAGATATCTGTCGCGGTCGAATTCAAAAGCGCTGCCTGCCTGGCCGCCGGTCACCTCTCCGGTTGAAGCATTGAAGTTTGCGTCGCCGGAATAATCGGCGCTGAACGTGTGCAGCCCGGTTGTGATCGATGAACCAGCGCAGGATGAAAGGCCCGAGGTCAGATCGATTGCGCCGCAACCTGCGATCGTGACGCCGTCACTCTTGAAGGTGACCGTCCCGCCCGGCGTACCGGCGGGCGAAGTAACCGTGGCCGCCAGTGTTCCTGACTCCATCGAGTAAGAAAGCTGCGTCGTGGTCGCGGCTTTCGCGATTTGGAACGAGCGGGCGACCGCCGGCGCCGGTTCGTGATCTGTATCACCGGGCTGTGAGGCTGTGATCGTGCACCCGCCGGCGCCGTTGATGTGCACCATTGCGCCGGCGTTGCTGCACTGGCCGGACGCTTCGAAACCGATCGGCAGTCCCGATGATGACGAAGCGCTCACGGTAAAGTCCGCCTCGCCGAAGGTTCTGTCGGCGAGCGCGGCGAACGTGATCGTTTGCGCGGCTTTGCCGATCTGGAAAGACCTCTGCACGTCGGCCGCCGCATTGTAGTTGGCATCGCCGGTTTGCGAAGCATTGATCGCGCAAGTGCCTGCGCCCGTGAGATGGAGGTTGAGACCAGCCAACGTACACGCACCTGACGTTGCCAGACTCACGGAAAGACCGGACGAGGCCGAAGCATTGATGGCAAAATCAGCATCGCCGAACACTTTGTCAGCGATGGAGTCGAGGGTGATCGTCTGCGCGGCCTTATTCGCCATAACCGTTTCGTTGATGGCGGCCGCTGCACTGTGATTCGCATCACCAGCTTGATCGTATTTCACGGTGCAGGCGCCCGTGCCCGTCGTCATCGTGAACGTCGCGCCGTTATTCGTGCATGCACCGGAACTGCTGAAAGCGACGGGTAAGCCGGAAGACGACACGGCCACAACGTTGAACTGCGAGTTGTAGGTTGCGCCTGCGGGTGCATGCGTCGTGATGTTGATTGCCTGGCTCGCCTTCAGGTTCGTCAGGCTGAATCCGGTGGACGGCGAACCACCGTTGATGCTTGCCGAGACGACATAGGAACCGGCGGCAGCATTCGCGAAGACCGTCACAGTGGCCATCCCGTTCGCGTCGGTAGTGGCGTTGGTGGTAGTCGCGCCATTGGCAAACGTGCCGCTCGCGCCCGTCGGCGGCGCGCTAAAAGTGACGACGACCGCGCTAACCGCATTCCCATTGGCGTCGGTCACCTTTGCCTGAAGTGAATTGGCGAACCCGGCCGTAATGGTTGCAGCCTGATTGGCGCCGCTCGTCGCCACGATATTCGATGGCGCGTTTACGGTAACGTTGAAGGCGCTCGAGGTGGCGCTAATAAAATCCGTCCCCGACGCGTTCAGTGTGTAGCCGGCGCCGAGTTTGTCGATTGAAAGATTGTTGAAGGTCGCCGTGCCGTTCACGGCTGAGACCGTCTTTGTCCCTGAGAGCGTGCCCGATGATGGATTCGTCCCGATGCCGACCGTAACGGCCGCCGTCGAATTCACCAGATTGTTCGACGCATCGAGAATCCGAACCGTCACTGGAGGTGTGATCGCCACCGTCTCAGGCGCGTCTGTCGGCTGCTGCGCGAACGCCAGATGCAAAGGCGGCGGCAGGAAAACGCCGCGCACCGATTCGGTAATCGATTCCGAAGCTGTCTGATCACCGCCGCGATAAATGCCGCGAGCGCGAATGTACAGGTTCTGTTGGGCCGCCAGGGTTTGTCCGGCAAGCGTGAAGTCGCTCGTGGTTCCGACCCGCGCGCCGTTACCCAGGAAACTATAGTTGATGCCGTCCGTGCTTTGCTCAAAGATGACACGCCACAGTTCCGGCGCCGCGGCCGAACGCGACCAGGTTACGCTTGTCTGCGTGACGGTCAGGTTCTGAATGACCGGGGTGTCGTTGGCGAGCCGCGCGAACAACCTGCGTGTTTGGCCCCCGATGCTGTCGAATGTTCCTCCCACCAGAATCTTGCCATCCGGCTGCAGGGCGACGGCTAATACCGAATTGTTCGCCTGGGGATCAAATGCATCAAGGGTTCCATCGGGGTTCAACCTGGCAATGCTCTTACGCGCCTGCGCCGGTCCGCCATTCGGAGCAACCGAGTTGAATGATCCGCCGATAAGAATCTTACCGTCGGCTTGCAGGCCGATGGTTGACACAACGCCATCCGGGTTCGGATTGAAAGCGTTTTCAACGGTACCGTCCGTATTCAGCCGCGCAAAGCCGGACCGTGTGACTGACGCGCCGCCGAACGGCGCCAGTGTCGAGAAAAACCCGCCCAGCAGAATCTTGCCATTTGGCTGCACCGCAACGGTTTGGACCCTGCTGTCCGCGTTGGGGTCGAAGACCGGATCGACTGAGCCGTCGGGGTTGAGCCTCGCGATCTTATTGCGCGGTATGTTCGCTCCGCCGTTGGGCGAGAACGCGGTAAATTGACCGCCGACAAGAATCTTACCGTCAGATTGGACGGCGATAGCCGAGACATAATCATCCGGCCGAGGGTTGAAAGCAGCGTCCAGAGTTCCGTCAGTATTAAGTCGGACGAGATAACCGCGCGTTACCGAAGGGCCGCCGTTCGGCGCCAGGGCGGTGAAGAAACCGCCCAGGAGGATCTTTCCGTCTGCCTGCACCGCGATTGCGTTAAGCGAGTTGTTCAAGTTGGGATTGAACGCTGAGTCAATCGAGCCATCAGTATTAATACGGGCGACATTGTTGCGTGTGATAGTTGGGCCCCCGTTAGGCGCGAGTCCGCTAAAGGGTCCGCCTACCAAAATCTTGCCATCGGCCTGCACCGCTATGGCGCGGACTGAGTCGTTCACGATCGGGGCGAGAGTGGTATCGACGGTACCGTCAGTATTCAATCGCGCCAGGTTGTTGCGCTGTAATCCGAGCACGCTGGTGAAATCGCCGCCGATGAGGATCTTGCCGTCGGCCTGGACTGCGGTAGCGAGAATATCATCGCCAATCAGATTGAGATTGAGCGTCTGGTCGACACGGCCGTCAGTCTCCAAACGCGCGATGCGATTGCGCGCTTGTCCGCCGAAGCTGTTCGATGAAAGAAAGGCGCCGCCGCAGACAATCTTTCCGTCATGCTGGACAGCAATTGTGAAGATCTGATCATTCGGAGCTGGATTCACTCCGGGCGCCAGCGTGCCGTCCTGGTTCAGGCGGGCGATATATTTATGAAGGACCGAAACCGCGCCGTTCGGGGCCAGCGAGTTGAATCCGCCCCCAATGAGAATCTTGCCGTCGGGTTGTAACACGATCGTCCTGACAAAACCATTCGGGCTGGGATTGAATGTCGTGTCCAGCGTGCCATTCACATTCATGCGCGCCAGATGATTGCGCGCGATCGGCGTCCCATCATTCGGGCCCAACGCGGTGAAGGCGCCACCCAGAAGGACCTTACCGTCCGGCTGAATGGCTACGGCGCCGACGATGCTGTCCGCGTTGGGATCAAAGCTCACGTCCACGGTGCCGTCAACATTCAGCCGCGCAGCGTATCGGCGGTCAATTGTGCTCACGTTGAACGCCAGCTTGGTGAACTTTCCGCCCATGACCAGGCGGCCATCCGGCTGCACCGCCAAAGCGTCAACCGCACCGTTGGCGTCGGGATTGAAATTCGTATCGATAGTACCGTTCGCATTTAGGCGCGCGATGTGGTTGCGCGTCACTGGGGATCCGCCACCGGCAGTGAGCCCGGTGAAGTCGCCGCCGATCACAATGCCGCCATCGGCTTGCACGACGACCGCGTGCACAGAATTGTTGGGACGCGGATCGAAGGTAGCGTCGATGGTGCCGTTCGCATTAACCCGCGCGATGCAGCTGCGAGTGATCGATGCTCCGCCATTCGGCGCAAACGCGCTGAAATCTCCGCCTACGAGAATCTTGCCGTCGGGCTGTAACGTAATGGCCTGAACAGAACTGTTTGCCGATGGATTGAAAGTCGGATCAACTGTGCCGTCAATATTCAGTCTCGCAATGTAATTACGCGTCACCGGCGGACGGCCGTTCGGCGCCAGCGTGGTGAAATCGCCGCCGATCAGAATTTTTCCATCCGGCTGGATGACGGCGGTGCGGACGAGCCCATTCGCGTTCGGATCAAAGCCGTCGAGCGCGGTGTTAGCGTTGACGTTGATTGAAACGGTCGCCAGGGTTGAATCGAGCGTGCCGTCGTTGGCCTTGAAGGTAAAACTGTCAGCGCCGTAAAAGCCGCTCGCCGGCGTGTAAGTCCGGTTCGCGCCGCTGCCCGCCAGGGCGCCGTGCTGCGGCGGCGTCACGATGATGAAGCTCACGGGATCGCCGTTATCATCCACGGCCGTAAGCGTGATTGATTTAGGGATGTCCTGAATAACCTGGACCGTTTGATTATCAGCTCTGGGCGGTGCGTCGTTTTGCTGCCCACAGTATCCGCCGAAATTATTTATCCAGTTGTCCTGAATGAGATAGTTATGGCCATTCGCCGTAAAATTCACCCTGGCGCCATTGGCAAGCGTGCGGGTATGACTGAAAGAACCCTGACACTTGTCTGCATTTTCCAGCCCCAAATCGTCGAACCAGCCGGTGCGGAATGGGTCGGTGACAGTGGCGTCGAGCACGTGCACGATCGAGGAAGCCATCGCGTCGGCCGCGAGATTTCCGTTGGGGGTCGCGAGCTGGCTGCCGTCAGGCGCAAAGAATTGTGGCGCCGCAACGCTGGGACAGCGCGCCGGGTTGCCGATGAAAGCGTACAACGCCTGCTGGCCGCCACCATAAAAGAAAGATCCATGGTGCGGAGGTGTATTCGGTGTGCAGAAGCCCGTCGCGCTGGAGCCTACGTCTGACGATGCCACCACCAGATAGATCCCTTTGGGATCGTATAAAAAGTGGGACTGACCAATATTCTCAGAGACAATGCCCTGGATAGCTGCTGCGTCGAGTTCAAGCCCGTGCGTGTAGGAAGAACTGATCTCACTCCCTCCAAACAACAGACCTCCTGAAGGAAAACCGTTCACGCCCGGATAGGTGGCGTTACTTTGAAAATGAATTGAGCCGCCAATCTCTGACATGAAATTGGTTACGATTATCTGCGTATCCAGCGAATTGGGACCCGTAGCGGCGCTCCAGTTGCCGTACCAGATCACGTAGACGTCTGAGGTGCCGGCCATCACGGGGCCGTTGTGATAACTGATTGGAGTGCCATTGTCTGCCGAGGCTGTCGCGAGCCACACGGCACAACTCACCAACACAGCGATGACAATTATCGATTTCAGAGTCCTGGTTCGCATTTCAATTCTCCCTTTCATCTGCCGCTGCCGGATAAAGCTGATTTCCTGCGGCTCCAGCAAAGGTGTGCGGCCCGGCACGCCTTCCGGATTTTCTCGTCATCGAACTACGCGAGAGTTGCGCTACAATTGGCTCAGGAATTGTTATGGCCCACGAAGTGACCATGCTCCTGCAGGAGATTCAACGCGGTGGCAACGAGAGCCGCGTCGCGCTCGACAATCTCCTGCCGATCGTCTATGACGAGTTGCGTCGTCTGGCGGCCAGCTTTCTACAACGCGAGCACGCGGTCTCGCTGCAAACCACTGAGCTGGTTCACGAGGCTTACTTCAAACTCACCGATCAGCGCACCGTGGACTGGCAGAACCGCGGACAGTTCTTTGCGATTGCCGCACAGGCAATGCGACGGCTGTTGATTGACTCGGCGCGGCAAAGGAAATCGCTGAAGCGCGGCGCGGAAAAAATCTCGCTCGACGACGCCCCGACCATTCCGGTCGAAGACGATCAGAATCTGCTCGCTCTTGATCAGGCGTTGACTGAGCTGGAGGAATTCGATGAACAGCAATGCCGCATCGTCGAGCTGCGTTATTTCGCCGGTCTGACCATCGAGGAAACAGCCGCGGCCCTGCACGTATCACCATCGACGGTCAAACGCGAATGGGAGATCGCGCGGACCTGGCTATACCAGCGAATGAAAGATCAGGTGTGAATGACCTCGTTTATGGAGCGCGGGCATCCCTGCCCGCATGAGCGCGAAGCGCGAACTTTCTGAGCGTGTTGCGCACGCTGGCGGGCAAGGATGCCCGCGCTCCATAACGAGTCCAGACGCTGCCTAAAATAGTTTGACCCGATCCTCTCCCGGTTTTCGCGTAGTCCAGTGGAAGACTATGAACCCGGCCAACTGGAAGACCATTAAGGAGACTTTCGCCGCGGCGCTCGAATTGCCCGGGCCCGAGCGCGACCTCTATTTATCGGGCTCAAACGCCGAAATCCGTAACGAAGTCGAAAAGCTGCTCGCCACCTACCAGGAAGCCCAGACCTTCATCAATACGCCGCTGATAGTCGAGAAGGGCTTGCGCCACAATCCGGAACATGACCTTACCGGCAGGCAAATCGATGACTATTTCGTGCTTGATAAGCTGGGCGAGGGCGGGATGGGAACTGTGTTCCTCGCCGAGCATTGTGGCCAGGGTTTCTCGCAGCGGGTCGCGCTGAAACTGATCAAGCGCGGGATGGACACGAATGCCGTGCTGGGACGCTTTCTGTTGGAGCGGCAAATCCTTGCCGGCCTCGAACATCCGAACATCGCGCGCTTGTATGGTGGCGGCTCGACCGCCGACGGTCTGCCGTATTTCGTGATGGAGTATGTCGAAGGACAATCGATCAGGGACTTTTGCGATAATCAGCGTTACGACATCAATGATCGACTACGACTTTTCTCGAAAGTCTGCGGGGCCGTTTCTTACGCTCATCAACAACTGATCGTTCACCGCGATATCAAGCCTTCGAATATCATTGTCACCGCTACTGGCGAGCCGAAGCTGCTCGATTTCGGTATCGCGAAATTGCTCTTGCCGACCAGCAATGCCGAGCGTACCGCCACTCAATTTCACGTGATGACGCCCGAGTACGCGTCGCCTGAGCAATTGTCCAGCAAGACAACCACGACGGCGACCGATGTTTACAGTCTGGGCGTCGTCCTGTACGAACTGCTCACCGGCACGCGTCCATTCGATTTCAAGGGTAAGAGTCTGATCGAGATTTCAGACGCGCTGCGGACGCAACGACCCGTGCGTCCCAGCGATTGCCAATTGATTACCGAGCGTGCTGCCGGCGCGGTGCCCACCGCATCCGGATCGAACGGCTCGAATAATCTCTCGGAAACCAAAGCTTTCAAACCGCAAACGTCGGCGCGCGGCCTGAAAGGCGATCTGGACAACATCATCCTCCAGGCAATCCGACGCGAGCCCGAGCGCCGCTACCAATCAGTCGTCGAATTCACCGAAGACATCGAACGCTACCTGACCGGCTTGCCCGTCAAAGCCACCGGCGACACTGTCGGCTATCGCGCCAACAAATTCATCAAGCGCCACCGGACCGTAGTTACCGCCACCATCTGTTTCATGCTGCTGCTGATGATTTCAACTGCGATCAGCGGCTGGCAATATTTTGTTGCCCGCGCCCAAAGAGCAAAGGCCGAGACCCGTCTTAACCAACTGCGGGGCGTGGCCAAATCGCTCATGACGGAAACCAATGCGGCTCTGAAGAAATTGCCTGAGGGCCTGGAGATCCGTAAATCGATAGTCGAAAAGTCGCTCGCCGTTCTGGACAATCTTGCCACCGAGGAGAGCAACGATCCGAATTTCCTAAATGAGTTGGCGGACGTCTATGACGAGCTGGGAAAAATTCGCCTGTGGAGCTTTCATCAGAGCCGGCTGGCCTTAAGTGACTATAAGAAAGCTTTGGAACTTCGTAAGCGAGCTCTCGTGCTGGCGCCCGACAGCCTGGAAACCCGCAAGAAGCTTTCATCGACGCTCCCCAACATCGCCGAAGTTTGTGGTGCTCTTACCGACCGCGAAGGTTTGCTGCGAGCCTGGGAGGACCAGCGGGAAAACGATATCCAGCTTATGAAACTCGAGCCCGACAATCCTGAGCATTATTATTCCGCTTCGGCTCACCTGGAAGACCTGGCAGACGCCTTGCAGCAGGTCGGCCGCAGCGAAGAGGGTGATGTCCAATTGCGAATTAGCTTTGACCTGATTGAGCAGGCCATTGTGCGGCAACAGAGCAAGCCCGCGTCACTCGACGGCCAGGTTTTGCTGGTGACCTTCGCCATGCAAAAGGCAGCCTTGCTCCGCCGGTGGCAGCGAGCGGACGAAGCGCTGGCTGTTTACCAGGCGGCAACCGATCTCGCGGAAAGAACTTATCAGGCCGACAATTCGAAACAATTCGCCTTTAATCATGCCAGCCGCATCCATCGCTGGATGGCCGATATCTACCGCGAAAAAGGCGACTGGCAAAAGTACCTCGAATGCACCGAGTTCAGCGTAGATTGGATCCGGCAGGATCGAAAAAACAGAAATATCTCCGGCACCGCCGAGACTTATTATTTGCTGCGCATGGGCGTCGGGCTGAGTAATCTGGGGCAGAAACAGGCGGCCATCGAAAGGCTCGACGAGGGGGTGAAGCTGTATCGTCAGGCACTGTCTGACCACACCAACCACGGTGAAGATATTTTATATTCGCCGGAAGAATTGGAGGCCGCGACCGAAGGATACCTGAACACGAATCAGGATGAGAAAGCCGTTAAGCTTTGGGAAGACTACGCCCACTTGATCGAACCTTTTGTCGAAAGGAATCCTGAAGATACAACTTCGCTCAGTCTGCTTGCCTATGCACTCGACCGCAAGGGAGATGTGCTCGCCCGGTATCAAAAAGCTTCGGAGACCTTTGCCCAACCCGACCCCGGAAAGTTGCGCGCCGCCCTCGCGAGCTATCAGGAAAGCGAAGCGCGGCGACAACGTTTGCTGCAATTGGACGGAACCAGCCAGGCGCATATCGAGAGCGAGAAGGTTCACGCCAACAAAATCTCCCGACTAGCCGCTAAGTTGAATTAGACCGTCTCAGCCTGCCCGGACGATCTATTGCACCAAAGTACATATCGACGGAACCAATGTGCAATTACATGCGCTCGGGCACTTCTGTATCCTCAGGCCGTCGAGACAGACCAAAGCAATAGGAGCTCAAATGATTCCTGCATTTCGATTCACGCTTTCATTATTCATCATCACCTTTTTGGCAAGTCTGACCTTCGCTGCCACGTCCGGCGATCAGGTTAACCTGGCTGAATTCGCTTCGCACCCGGAAGCCTTTGCCGGTCGCGATATCGAGA
Organism: Pyrinomonadaceae bacterium; assembly: GCA_044870975.1. Taxonomy (GTDB): domain Bacteria; phylum Acidobacteriota; class Blastocatellia; order Pyrinomonadales; family Pyrinomonadaceae; genus UBA11740. The sequence goes on along the minus strand of JBIOZK010000126.1, from coordinate 12,793 downwards.
TCAAAGCCAACGTGGTAGCAATTAACGCCGACGGCAAGAGCGTGGAGCTCTTCGACTCTCAGACCCGCACCCGGATTGATGTGCGTGTGACGCAGCTGCCCAGGGCGGACCGCTCGGCGTTGTTGCAAAGGGGCATGCGACGTGTTTCAGTTTCGGGTCTCGCCTCAGTTGTATCCGGGCGACTGACGATTGACGCGAACAGCCTTAAACCCGCTCCGCTGAATGACGAAGCGCGGGTGACCTCACCTGGCGAACCTGACACGCCGCACACCGCCGTAGTTCCAATTGCAGTTTACGAATAGGAGAAAGCGCGATGTTTACCGACTCAGGTGGTCTGATCCTTATCATTCCGATCATGGCTGGCGCATTCGTGCTAATGGCACGGATCGATCTATATCTGGCGAAGCGGCGCAATCAGATGGAGAATGCGCGGTATGTAGCTGAGATGGATTCTCAGCAAAATCTCGGGTGTAGGGTGTAGGGGATAGGGAATAGGGGCTAGCGGTCGGCTTCGTTACTTCAATGCGCGGCGGCATGCTTGAGAGACCTCCGCGCCCTATCATTCCCAGCAAAGTCACGGGCTTTGTGAAAATCCTGAAAGACATTACAAGTCGACATTACTTTCTACACCTACGCCTACAACCAACACCTACCCCTACACCCTACCCCCTACCCCCTATTCCTTTCTTCCCTGTCAGAACTGCCAGTTTCACAAAGCTCATACGATGTGATATTCCGTTAACCGAAATTCGATCCCACGCAATCGGCTTGGGAAATGTCTGGCGCCAATCAGCAAACTGCAAGTGATTCTTCCAAGGCTCGCGACCAGTCCCAACAAGTCTGGTCTGAAGGCACGCTCCGCCATGTCTTCGAGAATTCGCCCGACGCCATTCTGATCATTCAGGACGGAGTGTTCGTCGAGTGCAATGCGGCGGCCGTCGAAATGTTCCGCTCGAACAGCAAGCGGGAACTGCTCCTGCAATCGCACTCGCAGCTTTCGCCCTGGCTCCAACCTGACGGCGAAGCATCAGCGACTAAATTCAGAGAAATGATCGCGCAAGCTGTCGCGCGCGGCAGCCATCGTTTCGAGTGGCTGGCCAAGCGTCGTGACAACAGCGAGTTTCACGTCGAAATCCTGCTCACCAGCATTCCCTTCCCCGGTAAGCAAATTCTGCACGCAGTCTGGCGCGATATCAGCCGCCGGAAAGCCGCCGAGCGCGAACTGTTGAAGGAGCGTGAAAAAGAAGATGGCTTTCGCGCCGGTCAGGGGCGGGTGCTCGAGATGATTGCCCGCGGCGCCAAACTTCCTGACGTGCTGGCCCGTTTGGTCTACCTCATCGAAGCTCAGTCCGAGGGCATGTATTGCTCGGTGCTGCAGTTGAGCGAAGACGGCAAGCGCATTCGCAGCGGCGCGGCGCCCAATCTGCCCGAGTTCTATGTGAAGGCCGTCGATGGTGCGCCGATTGGCCCGAAAAACGGATCCTGCGGCACGGCCATGTATCTCGGTAAACCGGTTGTCGTCACTGACATTCTCGATAACCCGCTGTGGGAGGACTATTACGAACTGGCGAAATTATCCGGGTTGCGGGCGTGCTGGTCGACGCCCATCTTTTCAGGATCAGGAAAAGTGCTCGGCTCGTTCGCGATGTATTATCGCGACCCGCAATCGCCCACCGGCAGCGAGGCCCGTCTGACGGAAGTCGCGACGCACATCGCCGGCGTGGCCATCGAGCACGAACGCGCGCAGAACGAGTTGCGGGCCAGCGAAGAACGATTTGCCAAAGCCTTCAATGCCAACCCGCACCCCATGTCGCTGGCCGCGCTCGACAACGATCGCATCATCGAGGTTAACGAGAGTCTGGTGGCGTTGAGTGGCTATAGCCGCCCGGATTTGATCCGGCGCGGTTCCGCAGAGTTTCTTTGGGAAATGGAGCTGTCGCGGACTGAGTTGATCGAGCAGGTTGAGCGAGAAGGATTGGTGCGGGATATCGAAGCGCGCTTCCGCACCAGCGACGGCTCTGCGAGGCACGTCCTGCTGTCGACTCTAATCGTCGACATAGACGGACAGCGTTGCCTGCTGTCAGTAGCGAACGATGTCACCGAGCGGAAACATGCTGAAGAACAACTGCGCGACACGCGCGCTGAATTGGAGCATGTAGCCCGGGTCACGACGATGGGCGAATTGGCGGCATCAATCGCTCACGAAGTGAATCAGCCGCTGGGCGCAATTGTCGGGAACGCGGACGTATGTCTGCACTGGCTTAAGGAAGAGAAGGTTGACCTGGGACAATTGCGGGAAGCTTTGTCAGACATCGCCAGTGACGGTAATCGCGCCAGCGAAGTGATTTCGCGAATTCGCAAGCTGGTCAAGAAACACGCACCCGAGAAAGCGCTGGTCAATCTGAACGAAATTGCGCGTGAAGTTGTCGCCCTGGTAAATCACGAGGCCCAACGAAAACAGGTGACAGTGCATTCACAATTGAGCGACGCCAGGCCGTCAGTCATGGCCGACCGGGTGCAACTGGAGCAGGTGCTGATCAATCTGGTGATGAACGGAATTGAAGCGATGGACGATGTTGACGCCAGCCGGCGCGAGTTAACTGTCAAAACAGAAGTCTCTACCGACGCCGCAATCGTGGCGGTGTCCGACCGTGGTGTTGGTATTGATACGGCGCAGGCTGAACAGATCTTTAAGCCGTTCCATACGACTAAATCGGGCGGCATGGGCATGGGACTGGCAATTAGCCGATCGATAATCGAATCACACGGCGGCAAGCTTTGGGCCGAACCGAACCCGGGCGGCGGGGCAACTTTCAAATTCAGCGTGCCGGTGTCTTAGTGTCAGAAGCCCGACCGTCAGGGAGGGCCTCTTGCTCATCGAGCCCTCCCTGACGGTCGGGCTTCTGACTCAGAATCATGACCAGCGAGAAACCTCCAATCGTAATCGTCGTTGACGACGACCTGTCGTTTCGCAACATGTTATCGCGCCTGGTGGGCACGATTGGCTTGAAGACCGTTCAGTTCGCCTCGGCGGAAGAATTTCTGGCTGCGCCGCTGCCGGACGGTCCCACGTGTCTGGTGCTCGACGTGCAGATGCCGGGCTTGAGCGGTTTGGACTTGCAGCGCCGCCTGACTCAGGACAGCCGCCAGCTTCCGATCATCTTCACTACCGGGCACGGCGATATTCCCATGACCGTCGAAGCGATGAAGGCCGGCGCCGTTGGCTTTTTCTCAAAGCCGTTTCGCAATCAGGAGATGATCGACGCAATCAAAGAAGGAATCGCGCGGGACCGCGACGCGCGCAAACTTTTTGCCGAAACCGCCGAGCTGCAGACGCGATATCAATCGCTCACCGCGCGTGAGCGTGAAGTGTTCGCCCTCGTGACCACTGGAGCCCTGAACAAACAGATTGCTCAACAGCTGGGCACCAGCGAACGCACCATCAAGGCGCACCGCGCGCAGGTGGTCGAGAAGATGAAGGCTGATTCAGTCGCGGATCTGGTCCGCATGGCTGACCGCCTCGGGGTAGGTGCGGCTGCCGCTGGTGGATCGCAGCTGCTCAAATGAGAAATCTCCAAATGAAAATGAAATTCGGTTCGCTGCGATGCGCAATTTGATGCGGCACGAGGACGGGGGATTTTCCATTTTCCATTTGTCATTTTGCTGAGCGCGGCGACGCATTTGCGCGACCGCCGGACCGGTTCGCCAGACCGCCAAGAGCCTTCGCACGACCGTCAGAGCGGTATGTTTGACCGTCGAAGCCGTATGTTCGACCGTCGGAGTCGGATGTTTGACTGTCGGAGTCCTATGTTTGACCGTCGGAGTCGGATGTTTGACTGTCGGACGCCGATGTTTGACTGTCGGAGTCGGATGTTTGACTGTCGGACGCCGATGTTTGACTGTTGGAGTCGGATGTTTGACCGTCGGACTCGTTTGTAACCCTGGCAGACTTTGGTAACTACATAGTTCACTCACCAACGCCGAAGGGCGTTATCAAATTGCAGCCCAGGGCAACGCCCTGGGTTAGCAGTTGTCAGGCAATTGACAAACTCTGAAAGAGTTCGCAAGCGTCAGTTCCAGACGTGGTGAGGCGAATTCTTTCAGAGTTCGGATGATGTAACAGACCCCCCTTTACCCGGGGCGCTGCCCCGGGCTGGAATTTACGAACGTCCTTCGGCGTTGGTGAGTCAACTATGTACCCCCAAACTTTCCCGTAACCCGCTGATTTACAACAGTTAGGTCTTTGGTACGCATCAACGGTTAATTCGCGGCCCATATTGTACTTTGGTGCAGGTCTCCTGAACTCTCGGACAATACTGCGGGGTCCCGCACACTGTTAGACTCCGCACATGTCGCCCCAAAGTAATTTGATTTCTATCGTAGACGACGACCAGTCGATGTCACTGATGTTGCGCCGGGTCATGAGCGCCTTCGGGTTCGAAGTTGCATCGTTTAGCTCGGCGGAGGAATTTCTTGACTCAGGCATCCTTGACGAATCTGCCTGTCTCATCCTCGACGTGGACCTGCCCGGCATGAGCGGGGTAGATCTGCAGCGCGAACTCAATGATTCCGGCTCACGCATCCCCACAATTTTTATTTCCGGCCAGGCTGATGAAGCTACCAAACAGGTGGCCATGCAGGCCGGCGCCTCAGGATTCTTCAGCAAGCCCTTCAGGATCGATGCGTTACTCACCACCCTGCGCACCGTTAACTTATCAAGCGCCGAAAAGCGTTTACTCGCTTGAATAAATCCCGACCCTGGTCCCCTAACCGCGTCAAGCTCTCTCAACACACTTATTTCCAGCATTTTCGTGAGGCTCATGACCTGCACCAAAGTGCAGTTGAGCCGAACCAACGTACAATTTTCAACCTCAGCACGGGTTGGTAATCTCCTTTCTGTCAGCAGCAACCAATTAAAAGGGAGATTCGAGACCATGTTGAACCAAAAGAGACTTTCGCAACTGTCACTCGCCGCCGTCGCTTTGTTAGCCGCCGCCCTGCCGTGCCTGGCGCAGACCGAATCGAACAATCGACGCAACGCGTTGGTTCAGGGAACTGAAATCGCGACGCTGCGAAATGAACGACTCAATGCCGGCAAAGCCGAGACCCGGACCAATGCCGAGAACGTGAAGGCAAAAACAGCCAACGCTTCCCGCGACAGGCTCAATCTGACCATCGCAGAGGCAACGTCGTCGACTTCAGCTTTCGGATCAAAGATGACGTTCACTGAGAGTGACTGGCAGAAAACACAGAAGTTAAGCAATCAATCCGAGTCAGAATCTTCAAAGCGATTCGCCTTTGTCCCTTCGCGCGGCCAGAAGCTGCCTGAGTAAGTCGACTGCAGTAGATCAGGAGGAAACACAAATGCAAAGCACCATCACGATAAACCAACAGATGTTTAGACAGCAGCAGGCAGAACGAACCCGCGTACTCAACAACGCAGCCCAGCGTCTGGTGCAGCGGCTCCTGGGATGCTGGCAGCACGACCTCAGCCGGCCGTTCACGCACCAGGGGCGAACTTACCGGGTTTGCATGAATTGCGGGTTGTCGAGAGATTTCAACGTGCAGACCTGGGAGACAAACGGCGCGTCATATACTCTGGTCCCGAGTCATACTTCGCCAAATTAGGAATTACTTGCTGACCGCCTAGCGATTCACGATCGTCAACTGCTGAACCAGTCGAGCCCGCGATGTTGGCCCGGCAGAGAACAAAAGCTTTTCACCTCGCACCTGCTCTTCACCTTTATCCACTGCGCCCGGCGGACCCGGGGCCGTCACCTTGTTGGGTTCGATGACCACGTTGAGTCGCATCCCTGGTGAGATATCAATTGAAGGTTGAATCAGGAGCTTCACCGCACCGGTGGCAATGCTGAATTGATTGTCTTTGACCTTTTCAATCTTCCCGTCCGCATGCAAAAGCCAGCTCATAGTTGAAGGACTCGCGGCTTCAATTTCATCAGTAATCGTAAAGCCGCTGCCCGGCTTGAACACAAACTCGCGCACAAATCTCTTCAATCCTATTTCGGGTAAGTAAGCGGCGGTGGCGTCGCCTCGCACGCTTATCCGGTTCGCCTCGACTTTGAAATCGAGGATGCGAATCCGGTTCATCAACTCATAAGACATTTCGGTGAACGCATCGTGGCCGGAACCTTCCTTTCCCTGCCCCTTGCCGTTAACCAAAAGCGTATTGTGATGCTCAGTCATCGGCACGCCGGCGTAACCGCTGTCTCCAGTCAGATACTGACCACGCGCAAAGATGATGAAGCTGTTCGCGTCCGGATGCGCATGCCCCGAAGACAAACGCCAATCGGGAAATTGTTTGAGCATGGCTTCGGTGTGATGACCTTCGGGCGGCCCACACTTGAAGGCGAAGGCGGTCGCGCCTTTTGACCAATCGCTGCGCCAATAGAACACGTCGTGGTCCGGGAAGTAGTGCCACGTCTGCTGCTTCTCGATGGGTATTGTTTTGAGCTTCGCGTCGTACCAGACGAGCGACCAGAAATCCTCAGCATTAACCTGGCCGAATCGTTTGAGCCATCCGGCGACCCCTTGCGCTTCACCACTTTGAAATCTTTGCGCCAGGCGATAGAGCAAGTTGTAATTGCTGTTGAAGTGTCCGCCGGGATGCGTGCGCGGATAGTCCGAGCCCTGGTGCGCGCGCGTCAAAGGCCCTTCGAAGACATCGCCGAAATCGAAGATGTAGTCGCCGCTCGGCAACATCGCATGCGCAACGTACTCATGCATCCGGCGAAATCCCGGCCGGTCGTAAAGATCTTCGCCGGTCGCATGCGCCTGCGCGTCCATGTAGTGAATCAGCCACGGCGTTGAAAAGATCCAATATTCAAAGCCTTCGTAGTAGTAGCCGTCCTGTGAATAAGTCGCCAGCGCACGATCGAAAATGGCTCGCGCGAGCTTCGCCCACTCAGGAGCTTCAGGCGTTTCGTCGTACAGCGCGTAGGCCGTTACGCCCAGACCGGCGATTGGAATGAAGGTGTGATTTTGACTATAGGCATAGGTCTTTCCTGATTTTGGTTTGAAATAATCGGCGAGCAGGCGCGCCTGCTTGATCAACTTTTCGCGATAACGTGTTCGCTCCTGTTCGGTCAGATCGTGATAGAGGAGATCGTAGGCCCAACCCATGCCATACAAGAGATGACCGGCGGCCAGATCGACATTCGGTTTGTTGCTGGCGTAACCCCAGATATCGTAACTGACCGCCGCGTCCATGTATTTACGGGCCGCGTTCAGATATTTCTTGTCGCCTTCGATCTTGTAGATGAAGGCAGCTTCGGCGATCGCAATCGCCACCTCGTTCTGTTGCCGGCGCGCTTCAGCCGGTGGGGGCGGGGGATCGCCGGCTAACGCGCGCACGTGACTCAGCGCCGGCTGCCATAATTCTTTGTGCGTAGTTCGTGAACGTTCACGCAACTCGGCAATCTCTTTGTCAGTCACGTAAACACGCGGATGTACGCCGCGCAGCTCAGACTTCAAAGTAGAGTTGCGCGTGCGCATCAATTCTATGAGCGGATGCTCGCCTTTGAGTTTGTTGCTGGCGGCGCGCTCCTGTTGCAGCTCGCGCGCATCCTGGCCGCGGGTAGGAAGTGGTAAGAGAAAGGAAGTCAGCAGCAGAATCGCGAGCAGAATTCTGTGCGCAGCGAGCGACGTCCGCGCAGCGGACGAATTGAATAGCCGGTGGCAACGCCACCGGATTATGCATGAAATTGACTTTGCGACCCTGAAAGGGTCGAATTCACGTCTCATCTATTCGACCCTTTCAGGGTCGGCGATTTCCGTCGTTTCATGACCCGTGGGCGTTGCCCACGGCTATTTAATTCAATCGCTTCGCGATTAACAGCTTTCGCTGGAGGGCATCATCGCAAACCCGCGCCACCCAAATCAAAAGGAGCGAGATGCGTGTTAAATCACCTGACACATCTCGCTCCTCACCACCAGCAGGGAGATCGTTAGAAGGTCAAACGCGCGCCGAACTGAAACTTCCGCATCGCGCCGGCGGAGGTGATCACACCAAAGCTGGCGGACGTCGTGCCGTTGGCCGGAACGGAAGCACCCGGCGTTCCCAGGTTCACGTGATTGAAGGCGTTGGTGGCCTCAGCCCGAAACCGCAGGTTCACGCGTTCGGTCAAACGAAAATCGCGCGAGAGTCCCAGATCGACTGTCCAATACCCTGGCCCATAGAGAAAATTGCGGGGCGAGTCGCCATCAGTGGCAACGCCGGTCACCACCGGGTTCTGCGCAAAGGCTGCGGTATTGAACCATCGCGCCGCAGTCGGATTGTCGAGGTGCGGATCTCCAACCAACTTTGCCCGGTCGTTGGTGGCGCCGTCGAGATTCGCGTCCACATTGCCGTTGGTAACCGTGAATGGCTGTCCGCTGCGAATCTTAATGATCGGCGAGAGGCTCCAGCCGTTAAAGATATGCCGCAGGACCGCGTTGCCGTCCTTACTGATGTAGTCGGGCTTGTACGTCATACTCATGCTAAAGATGTGGCGCTGGTCAGTATCGGCGGCGCCAATATCTTCAAAAAGTTTGGTGTAGTTCTGTGCCAACCCCTGAGTTGTGCTGTTGTGGAGCTGCACGCTGCTGATGGTCTTGCTCAGGGTGTAGAAAGCATTAAAGGTCACATGGTGGTTCATCCGCATGGCGCTGGTGATTTGCAGGCCATGGTATGAAGCGAATTGATCCGAATCCAGTTCGGTCACCGCACCAAACAATGGGTTGGGCCGACGGGCAAGAATGTTCGCGCCCGCACTGGTGGCGGTGGCCGTGAGCACCGGGTAGTTGATGTCGCGGCCAAAGGGCAGGTTGTGACTCTCGGTATCAACATAAGCCGCGCCCACGACCAGGGATTTAGTCAACTGACGCTGCATGCCGATGTTCATCTGAAACGTGCGCGGCCACTCGAAATCCGAAGCGACCGGGAAGATGCTTCCGCCGTTCGTAAACGTTCCTTTGTATGGGAAGGGATTTCCCCCAACGAAAGCGTTATACGGGTTAACCAGCGTAGCACCCAGCGGCACACCCGCAGCGTTCGTCTTTTGATTGATGTTGGTAAACGACAGCCTGGTTGAGAACGGCTGGAAGTTAGTCATCGTGTTCCACTCGTTACCTGAGATGCTGCCGTAAAAGACTCCGAACGCCCCACGGATCGAGGTCTTCCCATCACCCGCTACGTCCCACGCAAAACCGATGCGCGGCGAAAAATGGGTGTAGCTGGTCGGAATGCCGCCGCGTTCCACACCCGGATCCCCGAAGAACAAAGCTCCCACCGGCGCAGCCGGAATAGCGACCGACTTCTTGCCGGGTTCATAATTGACGACCCGGTTTAGCGGATCCGTCGGCGCGGTTTGCACATCCCAACGCAGACCAAGATTGAGAGTCAAACGGGGATGGACCTTGTAATCATCCTGCACGAAGAGCGCCGTGTACCAGGTATTGGTATACCCCGTTACCGGGGCATCCTGCGAGACTGCACTCGGAATACCGATCAGGAAATCGGCAAAAGCGTTACCAGCCGCAGCCGTCACGCCTCCACCAGCCACCCTGGCCGTTGAATTCGCATTGAAGGTGAACACGCCATAGTTGTTGAGCAGGGTCTGCTGGATGTCTTTGTTGAGCGAGATCTCGCCGCCAATCTTGAGCGAATGCTTGCCCTTGATCCAACTGAAAATATCGCGTGCCGAGTAAAAATTAGTGCCGGCCGTCGGGCCGCCGATTTGCTGTCCCAGGGTGAAGTATCCGGTGACGGTGATTTGCGGCAAGTTGGGCGTGCCCTGAATCGTGAATTGCGAACCCAGATCGGTAAGCGAGGTGCCCGGCGAGTTAATCCGTCCACCGAAATTGCGTGAGAAGGTCAACCAGACCTGATTGACCTTGGATGCGCTGAGAATCCAAACATCGCTGACGTTGACGCTGTGTTGCCGCCAGGTGGAATCCTGGAAACTCCAGGGCAAGTTGCCGGTCCCGCCTCTCGTCCTGCTGGTTCCGCCGGTATTGAAGTAACTCACGCTCAGTCGATGTGCCTGATTGAGCTGGTAGTCGACCTTTCCCAAATACTCGTCAAAGTTGTAGGGCGTCGAGATATTGCCCTGCCATCCGGCGTTGCCGGTAGAGAGAGTAACGTTGGAGGTCGGGATGAAGTCATTGATGATCCTCAAGGCCACCGGGTCCTGACGGTTGGGACAGATGACGTTCTGAACACCGTTGCAGACGAAAGGTGCGTTAGTGGCAGGATCGGTGGGCTTGGTCGCCGAAGCTGTGAAGTTGCCGGTGCGTTCCAGGGCGGTAGGAACGCGAGCGCCGCTCAGGAATGTGCTCGTCGCCTGGCGAAGCCCTGCGTAAGAGAAGAAAAAGAAGGCCTTGTCGTGCTTGATCGGCCCGCCGATAGTGCCGCCAAACTGGTTGCGATGATAAGGGGCCTTGGCCAGCGTCGATCCCCAGTCATTGGCGTTGAACTTGTCATTTCTCACGAACTCAAAGACCGAGCCGTGAAACTGGTTGCTGCCAGACTTGGTGATCACGTTAACGATGCCGCTGGAATACCGGCCATACTCTGCGTTGTAGCTGTTGGTCTGAACCTTGAATTCCTGAATCGCATCCGGATTCGGAAGAATGTTTCCGGTGTTGCGCAGGTTGGTCATGTTGATGCCGCCATCCAGATAGTAATTCACCGAGCCCGTGCCGCCGTCAGTGCCGCCATTAATCAGCGTTCGTTGTTCCGGGTAACCGAGAATGAACGTGCTGGTGCCGGTGGACGCGGTGGATACCCCGTTGTTATTTGACTGGACACCGGGTGTGAGGTCTAGCAGGGTGTACACGTTCCGCTCAACCAGCGGCAGACTTGTTATTTCCGCTGATTGAATGGTTCGAGCGATCTCGGAGGTGCTGGTGTTCACCGCGGGGGTGGCCAGCTCAGAGATGGTTACCGTTTCGCTCACCTGACCCACCGCCAGGGCGACGTCGACGCGCGCAGTTTCGTTCACCTGCAGCACCACATCGCTGAGCAAAGCCTTCTTGAAACCGGTGTAGGTCACTTCGACTGAGTACTTGCCGATGGGCAGGAACTCGATTCGGTAATCACCGTCATCGTTGGTGGTGGCCGTACGGGAGAGTCCCGTATCGGTGTTGCGCGCCATGACTTGTGCGCCCGGGACTTTTGACCCGCCCGGATCCGTGACCGTGCCGACCATGGTGGCCGTAGTTACCTGCGCCGTGACGGCAAGCGGAATCGAGAGCAGCAAGGCGATCACTGCAAATGGAATCAATCGCAAACGAAAAGTTAGTCCCTTCAACATGTCCAACTACCTCCAATTAGAATTCAAAGATTCAAGCAACAGCGCGGTTGCTCCTTGCGAGTATTACCCCTTGCTCTTCTTGCTGGACTTAAGCGACACGCGGCGCCGCAAAAGTGGGCGCCGCGATGAGGGCCGCCGCGCCACGCAAACGTGAATGCTCGGTAGTGGCCGCAATTCGCAATGGCGTGCGGCCTCCTTTTTCAGTTAAGGCGCGTTCAGTCTGGGCACGCGTAACTGTCGGTTCGATTAGATCCCAGGCCGTGGTGATCTCGCCGTCGAGATAAATGCATTCGGGATTAATGACGTTGACGATCGTGCCCAATCCGAGGCCCAGATAATGTGCCGTCGAGTCGATCGCGGACATCGCCTTCTTGTCGCCGCCACGCGCCCGTGCAATCAAATCCGGCACCGTGAATGCACCCTTCTTCCGGTCGTGCAGCTTATTTGGACTAAGCTTGGACAAATCCCACCCAAAATAACGTGACAGGGTAGCGAGATTCGATATGTAGGCTTCCCAGCAGCCGGATGCACCGCACATGCACCTCGGTCCTTCGATGTTCAGCGGCACGTGCGCGAACTCGCCGGCGATATAATCCGCGCCGCGGAGAAGTTCGCCATTGACGACCACGCCCACACCGACGCCATCAGACACACCGACGTAGACAAAGTTCTGTGGTCGTAATGGTTCTCCGCGCTCGAGCCAAAGGTGCGCCAGCGTGCAAGCGCGCCCAGAGTTTTCAATCTCGACCGGCAGGCCGGTCACCGTCGCCAGGGGGTTGCGCAACTCAACATCGCGCCATCCCAAAGCCGGCGCATTCAGAATGCGCCCAGTTCGTTGATCGACCATGCCCGGAACGGCTACGCCGACACCTTCAACCCCTGCCGTAGGCCCGGTTGTCTTAATTAAACGGCGTATTCGCTCACCCAAATCGCGAATCAGTTCAGGAACTGAGAATTTCGTATCGCACGTTTCCAGCGCCAGCTGACGACCCGAAAAATCGCAAACCATCACGTAGGTTTTGCTGAATCGGATGTCGACGGCGACGACCAGACGATCATGAGACTTGATGTGCAGCAGCGTTGGCTTGCGACCAAAAGCTGCCTCGCCCGTGGCGCCTTCGTAAATCAAATCCTGATCGAGAAGCTCCTGTACCAGCACGCCGGCCACGCCGCGCGTCACTTTCATGCGCCGCGCCAGCTCGGCACGCGAGATCGGTTGATGTTCGTGGATTACATTGAGCGCGATACGACGATTAATGTCGCGCGAAGTGGAGCGGGTGGCGACGCGGAAATCTCGAGTGTTTATCTTGCGCATCGAGGGACTTTGTACAACGTGCGAACAATATTCTCCCCGTCCCGTTACTGTCAAGCTTTTTTTAACGGCAGGAGTAATTTTTTCGAGGGCCGGAGGCTTTGCTGCAAAAGTCGGCGAAGCCGACGAATGAGAGTAGCCCAGCGCTTTAGCGCTGGGAACCAAGGCA